>NZ_JBIVMI010000001.1:0-387470 GCF_044753005.1 Kitasatospora sp. NPDC088548 | reverse complement strand
CGGTCCCGGCGCGATTCTTGCGCGGACGTTCATGCGGGCGGGGCGCCCGGGGGGGGGGGGGGGCCGGGGGCCCCCGCGGGGGGGGCCCCGGCGGGCGGGCCCCCCGACGGGGCGGAGGGCGGGGGAGAAGGCCGGGCGGAGACCTGGCTGGAGGCGTGGGTGGAGGCCTGGGCGGACGACTGGGGGGACGGCTGGGCGGGCACCGGAGCCGGCTTGTGCCCGGCCAGCGCCGCCTTGACCGCAGGCACGGCCTGCTCACCCAGGTAGCGGCCGAGCGTCTGGTACGCGTCGAACTGCCGGTGGTCGAACCACTGGTCGCTGGTGCTGTCGTTCGGGAAGGCCGGGTTGGCCACCGCGTAGGAGTGCAGCTCGTACGGCATGCCTGGGGTGAGCACCGCCTGGGCGACGATCAGCGTGCCGTGGGATCCACCGCCGCCGTCCCCGAAGTCGAGCGGTGCCGGATAGCGGATGTCCCCGGTCACGACCGCCCGGGCGGAGAGCCGGTCGGCCAGCTGCGCCGCGAGGCCGCGCAACGGCGGCTGCCGGTCCGCGCCCTGTGTGCCGGACGGGTCGGCCGGGCGGTTCGGGTCGTCGGGGTCGGGGCTGCCGTCCGCCCGGTCCCCCCGGCGGGTGCCGGAGGGGGACGGGAGCCGGGCGGCGCTGCCGGGGATCAGCAGCTCCGGCTCGTGCAGGGTGATGACGATGCCCAGCTCCTCGCGGGCGAGGGTGATCGCCGCCGCCAGGGTGGCGGCGTAGGCGGTGTCCCCGCTGGCGTCGACGCAGACCGCGGTGCGGACGCCGTGTCGCAGCAGCTCGACCAGACCGAGGTTCTCGTAGTGGCCGCCGTCGGTGGTGAGCAGGAAGCGGTCGTCCATCGGGAAGCGTCCGGACAGCTCGCGCAGCTGGTACTGCAGCCGGCGGACGGCGGGCTGTGGCGCGCGGCGCCAGTCCGGGGCGGCCGTCCAGAGCGGACCGAGCGCGGCGGGGTTGGGCAGCCAGGTGCCGAGCCGGGCGTTGGTGACGGCGAACAGCCCCTGGTACACCCGGGACTGACGGCCCATCGCGGAGGAGAACGCGGCGCCGGAGACGGCCATCGCGGACTGCACGGTGAGGTCCCGGGCGATGTGCCGCCGGGTGCGCCGCTCCAGCAGGTCGGTCCGCGCGTAGCCGACGTCCGGGCCGCCCACGTAGTCGTGCGAGAAGGTGAACGAGACCGCCCGGCGCCCGGGCGGGGTGCGGGAGCTGCCGGACAGGTTGGCCGCCGCCGCGAAGATCACCTGGGGGAAGTCGGGGTGCCGGGCCCCGTAGTGGGTGAGCCGGGTCTGCTCCCGGAAGAAGTGGTACGGCCGGGCCAGCACCTCGCCGCCCTCGGTGGATCGGCGCACGGCGAAGGCGGAGGCGAGCCGGCGCCGGTAGAACGGGTGCAGGCTCATCCAGGTCTGGTCGAGGTTGAGCCCGACGGTGGCGAGGACGAGGGGCAGCAGCACCTGGGCGGCGGCGGGCCAGGCGTGGCCGGTGGCGACCGCCCAGCCGAGGGCGAGCAGCGCGCCCGTCGAGAGCGCGGCCAGGGCCGCCCAGACCACCAGGTACTGGGCGATTCCACCGGTGAGCCCGCCGCCGAGCCGGCGGGCCCCGTGCAGCAGGCCGCCGATCGCGGCCGCGCCGTGCTCGATCGCCCGGCGCCCGCGCCACAGTATGCCGAGCAGCAGCGCCAGATAGCTGAGCAGGACGGTGAGGCTGAGGCCCGCGCCGGTCTGCCGCGCGCCGATCGCCAGCTCGTCCTGCAGCCGGACCGCGCCCCAGGCGAGCCCCGGCACCGCCAGCACGCCGAGGACCAGCAGCGCGGCCAGGGCCAGCGCGGCGTAGGAAGTCCGGCGCAGCACGCGTGGCAGCAGGGTGTTCCAGCCGAGCAGCGAGAAGGCCAGCAGCCAGAGCAGCCAGCAGACGGCGGCGGCCACGAGCAGCCCGAGGAGCGCGTACAGGGCGGCCGGGCGGACGCCGAGGGCGCCGGGGTGGGCGCCGCCGGTCCGCAGGCCGACGGCGGCCAGGCCGTCCAGGTCGGTCAGCGGGACCAACTGGTAGAAGCGGCTGAGCCCGAGGCCGAGCACCAGGACGGCCGCCAGCAGCAGGGTGAGCGCCGCGACCAGGCCGCGCAGCAGCGTACCGAGGGCGACCAGCCACTGGCCGGCGCCGTCGGCGAGGTACCGGCCGTGGCGGCGGAGGTGGTCCTCCTCCGGGGAGCCGGGCTCCAGCACGTTGTCCGCCGTCAGACCGGAGACGGCGTGCACCGGGCAGCCGGGGGCGGAGTCGCTGAGCGCCAGTTGCAGCGCGCCGACGGTGTAGCCGCCGCCGGAGACGGAGACCAGGTAGCGGGCCTGCTTCAGCCAGGGCCGCAGGGCCTGGAGCGCGCCGAGGGTGACGCAGGCCGAGCGGATGCCGCCGCCGGAGACGCAGAAGCCGAGCCGGGCGTGCTCCCGCCCCGGCGGCACCTGGGTGCCGTTGCGCCAGCGGGCCTGGTGGTCCAGCGGTCCGTGCGCGCGGGGGCCGGACGGCCAGCGGCCGTCATGGGCGGTGGCGACCGGCCAGGGCGGGATCAGCTCGGGGCCGGCGGTGTCGCCGTGGGGTTCGGTGTCGCCGTCCGGCCGGCTGTCGCCGTCCGGTCGGGGGCCGGTGGCCCGGTCGGTGTCGTCGCCCCGTTCGGGTGGAACGCCGCCGCCCTTCGGGCGCGGGCGCCGCCGGAGGCCCGACAGGGTGGCGCGCAGGGCGCGGGAGAGGGTGACGGCGATGATGGTCAGGGCGATCGCCCCCGCGGGGAGCAGCAGCAGCCATTTGACGGTGGAGAGGGCCGTCGCGGCGGTGAACGGCGCGTCGGAGCCGGCCCGGCCGGGGCCCAGCCGCCCCAGCCCGGCGGCGAGCAGCACGTCCTCGGCGAGGTCGCAGGCGCCCGCGAGCAGCCCGGCGCCGCCGGCGGCGAGCGCGACCAGCCGCTGGCGCGGCCGGCCGAGGACGTACGCGCCGAGCAGGCCGACGGCGGCCAGGGTCAGGGAGTAGCCGCCGAGGAGCCAGTAGTCGGCCCGCAGTGCGGCGCGGTACTCCCCGATCCGCCCGGTGACCACGGCCTCGGCGGCCGCCCGGGAGCCGGCCAGCTGCAGGCGCACGTCCTGCACGGCGGGCGCCCAGCGGCCGAACAGCAGGCAGCCCAGCGCGAGTGGCAGCAGCGTGCCGAGACCGAGAAGCAGACCGGCCCAGGCCGGGATCGGCGTCGGCCGGTCGGCCTCCTCGGCCCGGCCGATCCAGGACGGCAGCCGGCCGAGGGTGTGCTCCGGCCGAGCGGGCGCGGCCACCCGGGAACCGGGCGTGTCGGGTGCGGCCGTCATCTCCACCTCCCCCGTGAACAGAGTCGGGACCGAGCCGTCAGGCCGGTCGGACGGACGGCCGAAGTCACTGTCCGCCGCCGCTCGGTGACGGATCGGAGCAGCATCATGGCGCGTCTTACCCCGACGCGCGAGACCCCGCACACCGCGCGCCTGGATTCACCCGAATGAGTAAGGAAGTTGGCTGCGGGGTAGATGAGCGTTTCATCCCATCCAGGGGTGCCCGCGTGTCCGCGCAACAGGATCACCCCGGCCGCGTTCCGTCCGACGTATTGTCAGGCCACCGAGGCCGGGCCTACGGTCTACGCACCACGTTCTACGCACGTAGACACCGTGTGGGCCCCTGTGGTCGTCCATTGCTAGGACCGGGACGGCGGCGGGGGGAACGACCGTGGACCCACAGGCAGATCCGCCCCGTCAACCCTCAGACCGCAGGCCCAACCCCGCAGTCGGGCCGCGAAGTTGCGGAGGTACCCATGTCGCAGATCGTCCGCGCCGCCCTCGTCCAGACCCGGTGGACCGGTGATCAGGAGACGATGATCGCCCTCCACGAGCGGTACGCCCGCGAGGCCGCCGCCCAAGGCGCAAAGATCATCGGATTTCAGGAAGTCTTCAACGCCCCGTACTTCTGTCAGGTCCAGGAACCCGAGCACTACCGCTGGGCCGAGCCCGTCCCCGACGGTCCCACCGTCGTCCGGATGCAGGCCCTCGCCCGCGAACTCGGGCTGGTCGTCGTCGTCCCGGTCTACGAGGAGGAGCAGCCCGGCGTCTACTACAACACCGCCGCCGTGATCGACGCCGACGGCAGCTACCTCGGCAAGTACCGCAAGCACCACATCCCCCAGGTCAAGGGATTCTGGGAGAAGTACTACTTCAAGCCCGGCAACCTCGGCTGGCCCGTCTTCGACACCGCCGTCGGCAGGGTCGGCGTCTACATCTGCTACGACCGCCACTTCCCCGAGGGCTGGCGCGCCCTCGGCCTGGCCGGCGCCCAGATCGTCTACAACCCCTCCGCCACCAGCCGCGGCCTCTCCGCCTACCTCTGGCAGCTCGAACAGCCCGCCGCCGCCGTCGCCAACGAGTACTTCGTCGCCGCCATCAACCGCGTCGGCACCGAGGAGTACGGCGACAACGACTTCTACGGCACCTCCTACTTCGTCGACCCGCGCGGCCAGTTCGTCGGTGACGTCGCCTCCGACAAGGAGGAGGAACTCGTCGTCCGCGACCTCGACCTCGACCTGATCGGCGAGGTCCGCCGGCAGTGGGCGTTCTACCGCGACCGCCGACCCGAGGCCTACGGACCGCTCACCGAGGCGTGAGGAGGACACCGGCCATGACCACCCGCACCGTCATCCGCGGCGGCCTCGTCATCACCGCCACCGACGAACTCCACGCCGACGTCCTGATCGAGGGCGAACGCATCGCCGCCCTCGCCACCACCGGCAGCGACACCGCCCAGGCCTGGACCGCCGACACCGTCATCGACGCCACCGGCCACTACGTCATCCCCGGCGGTGTCGACGCCCACACCCACATGGAACTCCCCTTCGGCGGCACCGCCGCCTCCGACACCTTCGAGACCGGCACCCGCGCCGCCGCCTGGGGCGGCACCACCACCATCGTCGACTTCGCCGTCCAGCCCGTCGGCGGCTCCCTGCGCGAAGGCCTCGACACCTGGCACGCCAAGGCCGACGGCAACTGCGCCATCGACTACGCCTTCCACACCATCGTCTCCGACGTCAACGAGGGCGTCCTCAAGGAGATGGACGCCCTCGTCGGCTCCGGCGAGTCCACCTCCTTCAAACTCTTCATGGCCTACCCCGGCGTCTTCTACAGCGACGACGGCCGCATCCTGCGCGCCATGCAGCGCGGCGCCGCCAACGGCGGACTGATCATGATGCACGCCGAGAACGGCATCGCCATCGACGTCCTCGTCGAACAGGCCGTCGCCGCCGGGAGAACCGGCCCCCGCCACCACGGGGAGGTCCGCCACGAACTCCTCGAAGCCGAGGCCACCCACCGGGCCATCAAGCTCGCCCAGGTCGCCGGCAGCCCCCTCTACGTCGTCCACGTCTCCGCCGCCTCGGCACTCCACGAAATCGCCCAGGCCCGCGACACCGGCCTCAACGTCTTCGGCGAGACCTGCCCCCAGTACCTCTTCCTCTCCACCGACAACCTCGCCGAGACCGGCACCGACGGCTTCGAGGGCGCCAAGTACGTGTGCAGCACGCCGCTGCGCCCGCGCGAGCACCAGGAAGCGCTCTGGCGCGGCCTGCGCACCAACGACCTCCAGGTGGTCTCCACCGACCACTGCCCGTTCTGCTACGTGGGCCAGAAGGAGCTCGGCCGCGGCGACTTCTCCAGGATCCCCAACGGCCTGCCCGGCGTGGAGAACCGCATGGACCTCCTCCACCAGGCCGTCGTCGACGGGCACCTCACCCGCCGCCGCTGGGTCGAGATCGCCTGCACCACCCCCGCCCGGATGTTCGGCCTGCACCCGCGCAAGGGCACCATCGCCCCCGGCGCCGACGCCGACCTGGTCGTCTACGACCCCACCGCCGTCCAGACCGTCTCCGCCGCCACCCACCACATGAACGTCGACTACTCCGCCTACGAGGGCCGCCGCCTCACCGGCCGTGCCCGCACGGTGCTCTCCCGCGGCACCGTCGTCCTCGACGACGGCGACTGGCTCGGCCGCACCGGCCACGGCACCTTCCTGCGCCGCGACACCTGCCAGTACCTGACCTGAGCCGCCAGTACCTGAGCTGTATCCGACCTGATCCGACCGGACTCTTCGGATCCGTCCGTCTCCCCTCACCACCGCCCGGGGCCGTGGCCCGGCCCCGGGCGGCCACACCCGTTTTCAGGAGCACCCATGGACATCGGCCTCGTCCTGCAGACCGACCCGCCCGCCCGCCTGCTCATCGACCGCATGATCCGCGCCGAACAGGCCGGCTTCAGCCACGGCTGGACCTTCGACTCCTGCGTGCTCTGGCAGGAGCCCTTCGTCATCTACAGCCGGATCCTCGCCGAGACCCGGCGGCTGACCGTCGGACCGATGGTCACCAACCCCTCCACCCGCACCTGGGAGGTCACCGCCTCCCTCTTCGCCACCCTCAACGACATGTACGGCAACCGCACCGTCTGCGGCATCGGCCGCGGCGACTCCGCGATGCGCGTCGCCGGCCGCCACCCCGCCACCCTCGCCCGGCTCTCCGAGGCCATGCACGCCATCAAGGAACTCGCCGAAGGCCGCACCGTCGAGGTCGACGGCACCGAGATGAACCTGCCCTGGGTCCGCGAAGGCGCCGCCCTCCCGGTCTGGATGGGCGCCTACGGACCCAAGGCCCTCGCCCTGACCGGCCGCCAGGCCGACGGCTTCATCCTCCAGCTCGCCGACCCCTACCTCACCGAGTACATGGTCAAGGCCGTCCGCAACGCCGCCGCCGAGGCCGGCCGCGACCCCGACACCCTCACCATCTGCGTCGCCGCCCCCGCCTACGTCACCGCCGACGACTCCCCGGCCGCCCTCGCCCACGCCCGCGAACAGTGCCGCTGGTTCGGCGGGATGGTCGGCAACCACGTCGCCGACCTCGTCACCCACTACGGCGAACACTCCGCCCTCGTCCCCGACGCCCTCACCGACTACATCAAGGGCCGCCAGGGCTACGACTACAGCCACCACGGCCGGGCCGGAAACCCCGACACCGCCTTCGTCCCCGACGAGATCGTCGACCGCTTCTGCCTCATCGGCCCGCCGGACGCCCAACTGGCCCGCCTCGAACAGCTCCGGGCCCTCGGCGTCGACCAGTTCGCCGTCTACGCCATGCACGATGCCGTCGAGGCGACCATCGACGCCTACGGCACCGACGTCATCCCGCACCTCGCCGGCGGACGGCCGACCGGTGAGCGACCGTCCGGCGGGCGACCCGGGCAGGAGACGAGCGGATGACCGCCACCCCCGCGACCGGAGAACCCGGGGACGGCGGATCCGTCACCGCCATATCCCCGGGCCAGACCGAACACCCCGACGGCCGGGTCGAACCCGACCCGGCCGTCCCGCTCCCCGACAACGCCTTCACCAACGACGACCTGCGGCCGGTCCCCGTCGCCCGGCGGACCTGGACCACCTACAACTTCCTCGCCCTCTGGGTCGGCATGGCCCACAACATCCCCTCCTGGACCCTCGCCTCCGGCCTCATCGCCTTCGGCATGGACTGGAAACAGGCCGTCCTCACCATCTCCCTCGCCAACCTCGTCGTGCTCGTCCCGATGCTGCTCACCGGCCACGCCGGGACCAAGTACGGCATCCCCTTCCCGGTCTTCGCCCGGGCCTCCTTCGGACTGCGCGGCGCCAACCTGCCCGCCCTCGTCCGGGCCGCCGTCGCCTGCGCCTGGTTCGGCATCCAGACCTGGATCGGCGGCGAGGGCATCTTCCTGCTCGCCGGCAAAATCCTCGGCGAATCCTGGCGCACCGCAGGGGAGTTCGGCGGCTACCCGTGGACGCAGTGGCTCTCCTTCCTGATCTTCTGGGCGGTCGAGATGGCCGTCATCGCCCGCGGCATGGACACCCTGCGCCGCTTCGAGAACTGGGCCGCGCCCTTCGTCCTCGTCGGCGCGTTCGCCCTGCTGGCGTGGATCACCGTCAAGGCCGGCGGCCTCGGACCGCTGCTCGACCGGCCGTCCGAACTCGGCTGGGGCGGCGAATTCTGGAAGGTCTTCTTCCCCTCCCTCATGGGCATGATCGGGTTCTGGTCCACCCTCTCGCTCAACATCCCCGACTTCACCCGCTTCGGCGGCAGCCAGCGCGCCCAGATCTGCGGACAGGCCCTCGGTCTGCCCACCACCATGACCCTCTTCGCGCTGCTGTCCGTCCTGGTCACCTCCGGCTCCCAGGCCGTCTACGGCGCGCCCGTCTGGGACCCGATCGAACTCGCGGCCAAGATGGAGAACCCGGTCGGCATCCTGTTCGCCCTGCTCACCGTCCTGGTCGCCACGCTCTCCGTCAACATCGCCGCCAACGTCGTCTCACCCGCCTACGACCTCGCCAACCTGCTGCCCCGCCTGGTCAACTTCCGCACCGGCGCGCTGATCACGGGCGTCATCGGGATCGCCATATTCCCCTGGAAGCTGATCTCCGACCCGCACGTCTACATCTTCAGCTGGCTCGGCTTCGTCGGCGGCCTGCTCGGCACCGTCGCCGGCGTCCTCATCGCCGACTACTGGCTCCTGCGGCGCACCCGGCTCCGCCTCGCCGACCTCTACCGCCCGCACGGCGCGTACTGGTACACCGGCGGCTGGAACTGGCGGGCCGTCACCGCCTTCCTGGTCGGCGGACTGCTCGCCGTCGGCGGCGCCTACGGCGGCCCGTTCCCGGTGGACGGCCTGGTGCCGCAGCTGAAGCCGCTCGCCGACTACGGCTGGGCGATCGGCTTCGCGGCCTCGCTGCTGCTGTACAGCGGGCTCAGCCTCGGCGCCCGGCGCCGGCTTCGATGACCCTGTCGGAGGGCCTTGTGGGGGCCGGGCCGGCGGCCGGCTACCGCGAGCCGAAGCGGCGGCGCTTGGAGGCCTTGCTCCAGCCTCTCGCGGACTGCTCGTCGGGGGCCTGGCCAGGGGTTGTCCGGCTGGATGCTGCCTGACCAGGTGCCGCCTGGCCGGGTGCCGCCTGGTCGGGTGCTGTCCGGCCGGGCGTCCGGACCGGGGTGCGGTCGGCCGGGCGATGGATCAGCGTCAGGCCCTCGTGATCGGCGGGGTGCCACTTGTGGTCGTGCGTCGCGAAGGCGTACCCCTGCTCGTTGTCGGTGGTGTACGCCAGCAGCGTACGGCCCTTGCCGGTGTACTTCCTGACCTCGTCCCAGAGCACCTCGCGGATCCGGGCCGACGGATTGCCGATGAAGACGCCGGGAGAGATCTCCAGCAGCCACCTGGTCAGCAGACCGCGCAGGCCGACCGGGCAGTCGGCGGCAGCCACTGGTGGGCGATCAGCCCGGCGTTCCGGCTCTGCGGGTGTCGGCCTCCGCCCGGTCGCTGCCGGGCGCGGCCGTCCTTGTCGCCGTCCCCGTTGCCGTCCTCGTGGCTGCCCTCGCGGCTGTGGTGGGGTCCGTCGACGTCCACCGCCTCGATCTGTCGCCGTCCGGCCCGCATGAGCCTGGCGTACTCGTCGTGGAGCGAGGCCTTGGCGTGGGCCAGGAACACCGCCCGCTCGCCGTTCCCGGGGAGGTGGTCGAGCCAGGTGGTCAGCCTGGAGAACATCACGTTGCTGGTGGCCCGGGTCGGCAGCGCCACGAAACACCCGCCCGCCCCACATCGGGCGGCGAAGATCTCGGCGACGGCCAGGGCCGCCTCGGTCTTCCCCTCACCCATCGGGGCCTCGATCACCATCAGCCCTGGGGAAGGCAGTTCGCGGGTGAGCGCGACCGCCTGCTCCTGGACCGGCCGGGGCCTTGCGGTGGGTGGGAGGTCGAACCGGGACAGCAGCAACCCGGCGGCGGTGCCCTGCGGTTCGGAGGGTTCCCAAAGGGGTGGCAGCTGGAGCCCACGCCAGGCGGCGGTGACCCGCTCCGCCTCGGAACGTGGACGCTCCTCGGGGAAGTAGGGGAACAGCTCGGGATTGCTGGCGATCCAGTCGGCCATGATGACGAGGCCGGTCAGCAGTACCTGGGCCGGCTGCGGCAGCCTGACCGTACGGAGAACGGCCAGGGCGCCGTCCATTCCGCACTCCGCCGTCCATACGTCGAGCAGTTCGAACTGAACCGAGCGCCAGAGGGCTGGTGCCGTCCTCCTTGGCCAGGGTGGTGGCGATGACCTGGGCGTGCTGGTGGTACTGCGGGGTGTCGAGGGTCCGGCGGATGGCGGCGGCGAGGCGGGCGGGGGTGAGGGTCTTCAGGGGGACGGGGCCGGGGGTGACGCCGAGGCGGGTGAGGCGGTCGGATCAGAAGGGGGCGTCGAGTTGGGCGGGGATGGGGATGGTGGGGGTACCGGCGCGGAGGGCGGCGGCGGTGGTGCCGGCGCCGGCGTGGTGGATGACGGCGGCCGTGCGGGGGAAGAGCCAGTGGTGCGGGGTGTCGTCGATGGTGAGGACGTCGTCGCTGTCGGGTGCGGTGAGGCCGCTCCAGCCGGACTGGACGACGGCCCGGACCCGGGCGGCACGCAGGGCGGCCAGGACGGTGGCGGTGAGGCGGTCGGGATCGGGGACGACCAGGCTGCCGAAGCCGACGAAGACCGGCGGCGAGGAAGTCGGCCAGGCGGGGCGGGGGTTGCCACGTGGGGTCGGGGTGGGGCCACCAGTAGCCGGCGACGTCGAGGCCGGGGTGCCAGTCGGCGGGCCGGGGAATGACGGTGGATGAGAAGCCGTGCAGGACGGGCTGGGTGTGCTGGGTGCGCGCGGTGCCGTGGCGGGGCAGGCCGAGCCGGCGGCGCAGATGGCGGACGGCGGGAGCGAAGAGGCGGTCGGTGGCGGCCTGGACGGCGTGGCCGGCGAGCAGGTTCCCGGTGCGGCCGAGTGAGCGGGTACCGGTGACGGATGGTGCGAACTCCCGGGTGGGGGAGAGGGGCTGGAGGCGGAGGGCGATGCAGGGAATGCCGGCGGCCTCGGCGGCGACCTGGCCGAGGGCGGCCGTGGTGCCGGTGGTGAGCAGGAGATCGGCGCCCTGGGTGGTGGCCTCGGCGATTCCCTCCCCGAGGGCTGGCATGAACGAGCGGCTCGGGCGCAGGAGTTGGATGAGTGCGCGGGGGCCCGCGCCGGCCTGGAGGAGGCGTCGGCCCCCGGCGGAGGCGAGGACGGCGCGCGGGTCGATCGGGAGGGGGCGGAACTCCAGGCCGGCCGCCCGTACGGAGTCGGCGAAGGCCGTGTGGGTGGCGACGGCCACCTGATGGCCGGCCGCGTGGAGGCGGGCGCCGAGCCCGGTGAAGGGGGCCACGTCGCCCCGGGAACCGGCGGTGGCGATCAGGATGTGCATGGCGGCAGTATGGCGGGGAAGGGTGGGGCGGCCCGGAGTGCCACGCCTCCGGGGGTGGAACCGGAGGGGTGGTCGGGGGCGTCCTTCGAGGCAGGGCGGCCCGGTTGGGGCCGCCGTACTGGAGGATGGGAGGACACATGGGCATCGTCGCGTGGATCGTGCTGGGCCTGGTGGCCGGGGCTCTGGCCAAGTTGCTGTTGCCGGGGAAGGACCCGGGCGGCCTGGTGGTGACCACCTTGATCGGCATCGCCGGGTCCTTCGTCGGGGGCTGGATCTCCTCGCGGTTCCTGCACCGGTCGGTGACCGCGCAGTTCTTCGACCTGGCCACCTGGGTCTCGGCGATCGGCGGCGCGCTGGTACTGCTGATCGCCTACCGCCTCATCTTCGGCAACTCCCGCCGCTGACCGGGAACGGGGCCGGCCGCGGGGCCTGTTCCCGCTTCCGGCTCCGCCGCCCGGGTCGCCGCTCAGGCTGTCGGCGAGGCCTCGGTGACCCACGCGGGCAGGTCCTCGCGGGTGGCCAGCCACTCGGCGGGGACCTCGGCGAGTCCGGTGCGGGCGGCGACCACCCCGGCGGCGATGGCGGAGGTGGTGTCCATGTCGCCCCAGCCCTCCAGCGTCCGCCAGATGGCGTCGGGCAGTGAGTCCAACTGCCCTGCGGCGGACCAGAGGGCGAACGGCACGGTGTCCGGGGCGGAGATGCGGAAGCCCGAGCCGAGGACGTTCGCCGCGTGCCGGACGGAGCTGTGCTCGGGGAGGCGGGCGGCGATCCGCAGGCCGGAGCGGATGTCGCTGTCGGGCAGTCGGCCGGCGACCTCCACCAGCAATTCGGCCCGGCCGGGCGGGTCCTGGCCGCGGCTGCGGGTGGCGAACGCCGCCGCCAGCGCGACGGCGACCGCGCCGGTCACCGCCTCCGGGTGGAAGTGTGTGGTGAGCGCCTGGAGTTCGGCCTGGTGCGCGACGGCGTCGAGGTCGTCGGCGAACCAGGCGCCGAGCGGGGCGACCCGCATCGCCGCGCCGTTCCCGTAAGACCCCTGGCCATCGAACTGCCGGGAGGTCACGGCCCGCCAGTCGCCGCCGAGGTCGATCTCGCGCAGCACACGGTGCATCGACGGGCCGTACTTGCGGTTGTAAGCGGTGACGTACTCCTCGGCGAACTCCCCTGCCAGAGCGTCCTGCTGGATCTCGCCGTACGCGATCAGGTGGCGGAGCACGACGAGTGCCATCGCGGTGTCGTCCGTCCAGTGCCAGGGGCCCGGGCGGGTCAGCCGGGCGGCCAGTGCGGCGGGCGCCTCGCTGACGGGCACGGAGAACCAGCGGTCACCGAAGGCATCGCCGAGCGCGAGCCCCTGCAGACTGTCCAGGGCGGGGCCGGTGGCACGCATGTCATCCTCCAGGTGAGATCGACCGAGTGCCGCAGTCTGCCGGGCCGCGGCGCGGACGGGCGAGCGAATTTCCTGGCCGGGGCCGACGGGGACGCCTCGCGCGTGCCGTCGAGGAGGTCGAATCGCGTGCGGGAGTGACGGGAGGGCGGTTGTGCGCCCGCGGTCGGGTATGGGCCCCCGTCGTGACGGGGGCCCATACGGTCAGCGCTTGGCGAGGAGGCCGGCGAGGAGCAGGGCCCAGAGGGCCTCGAAGCGCTCCTGGGCCTTCGGGTCGGACCACTCGGCGGCGTACGCGGGGTCGTGGAAGTGCGCGGTCGCATCGAAGACGGCCCGCGAGACCGACCCGACGTGGGTGAGCCTGAACTCCTTGGTCTCGATGCCGTCCTGGACGATCTGGGCGATCTGGCCGACCAGGGTCTCGATGTGGGCCTCGACGGTGTCGCTGGTCTCGGCGGACCGCTTCATGTAGGTGGCGAACAGCTCCGGGTCGTCGACCGCCTTCTTCCGCTTGGTGGCGAACAGCGTTGCCAGCCAGCGGTGCAGGCGCTCGGCGGCAGGGCCGGGCTCGATGGCGATGGACGAGAGGTTGTTGTGCGCCTGGTCGAGCCAGCGCTGGGTGACAGCCTCTCGCAGCGCCGCCTTGCTCGGGAAATGGCGGTAGACGCTGCTGTGGCTGACGCCGAGGGCACGGGCGACGTCCGAGACGGTGGCCTTGGCCGAGCCGAACCGCCTGAGGACGTCCTCCGTCGCGCTCAGGATCTGCTCGGGGGTGAGTGCGCTGTCCGTGGTCACGGGAGGTACGTCCTTACGGGTGGTGCGTCCGCCATCGGGGCGGCGGACGGTGCTGCTGGCTGGCGGGCAAAGGCGGTCGGACGGCCCGGGCTCGGCGGCGAACCGGTAGCGGCGGGGACGCCGGTCAGCGCTCGCTGTCGAGATGGGCCATCTGAGCGGCAGCGTACCTGTCCCCGGCGGCGGATCCGGCGGGCACCGCGGCCTCGATGGCGGCGAGGTCGGCGGCGGTGAGGGTGATGTCCAGTGCGCCGAGTGCCTCGGTGAGGCGGTCGCGGCTGCGGGCGCCGACCAGCGGGACGATGTCCTCGCCGCGCGAGGCGACCCACGCGATCGCGACCTGTGCCACGCCGGCGCCCTTCTCGGTGGCGACCGCCCGCAGGGCCTCGACCAGCGCGAGGTTGTGGGCGAGGTTGTCGCCCTGGAAGCGCGGGCTGTGGCCGCGGAAGTCGGTGCCGGCCAGGACGCGGTCGTTGTTCCAGTGGCCGCTGAGCAGGCCGCGCGAGAGCACACCGTACGCGGTGACGCCGATGCCCAACTCGCGGGCGGCGGGCAGGATCTCGGCCTCGATGGTGCGCGAGAGCAGCGAGTACTCGATCTGCAGATCGCTGATCGGGTGGACGGCGGCGGCGCGGCGCAGGGTGTCGGCGCCGACCTCGGAGAGCCCGATGTGGCGGACGTAGCCGGCCTTCACCAGGTCGGCGATCGCGCCGACGGTTTCCTCGACGGGAACGTTCGGGTCCAGTCGGGCCGGGCGGTAGACGTCGACGTAGTCGGTGCGCAGGCGGCGCAGGGTGTAGGCGAGGGCGGTCTTGGCGGCGGCCGGGCTGGCGTCGTAGCCGAGCCACTGGCCGTCGGGGCCGCGCTGGGCGCCGAACTTCACGCTGATCTGGACGCCCTCACGGTCGCGGCCGCGCAGCGCGTCGTGGATCAGCAGCTCGTTGTGGCCCATGCCGTAGAAGTCACCCGTGTCGAGCAGGGTGACGCCCGCGTCGAGTGCGGCGTGGATGGTGGCGACGCTTTCGCTCTCGTCGGCCGGGCCGTAGAGGCCTGACATGCCCATGCAGCCCAAGCCGATGGCGGACGTGCTGGGGCCGGTGGTGCCGAGGGTGCGCCGGGGGATTCGGGAAGTGGCGGACATCGGGTGCTCCTGCGGGTCGGTGGCGCGTAGGGCGGGGATGGCGGGCTGGGTTCAACTGTGGCACGACAGGTAACAGATTTCAATATCTGTTATCCGTTTTCTGTCATCTGTTACCCGCCGCCAGTGACCCGCCGCCCGTCACCTGTCGTCTGACATCCGCCGCTCGCCGCCCGGCGCCCGCAGCAGATGGGCCCGGGCCGGCGGCAGGTTGCGCCAGGCCGTCCGGTTCCCCAGTCCGTACACCTCCTCGAACCGCCGCAGCAGCCGCACCACCGCCCGGTGCCGCGCCCCGCGCCGAGGCCCGGAGGTCAGCGTCCGGGCCGTAGTGGTACCCAGATACCCGAAGTACGTCAGCTCGCCGCCGGGCACCAGCAGCCGCAGATAGAGGTCCAGCACGTGCCGCACCTGCGCCGGCTCGAAGTTGGTGAACGGCAGCCCCGAGACGATCACGTCGTACCGCTCACCCGCGGGCCCGCCCCCGTCCGGCGCCGGCGGCCGGCACTCCGGCAGTTCCTCCACCCGGCAGGCGGACAGCCGCAGGTCGATCCCCGGCCCCCGCCGGACCAGCTCCGGATCCTCCCGCAGCCGCTCGGCGAAGCGGGGGTTCGCCTCGACGACGTGCAGCCGGTCGCCCGGGCGCAGCACTTCGGCCAGCCGCCGGGTCACGACCCCCGTCCCGGCGCCGACCTCCAGCACCGAGAGCGGCCGATCGGGGCGGCTGGTCACCGGGACCACCAGGGCGTTCACCAGGTCCGCCCCGCTCGGCGCCAGCGCGCCCGTGCTGTGGAACGTGCGCAGCGCCTCGCGGAGGAAGAGCAGAAGGTCGCCGCCGGTCCGACCCGGGGCGGCGAACGAAGAGCGGGCGTACGGGGCGGGGCGGGGCTGATCTGTCGTCATACCATCGAAGCTAGAAGCGCCTGGCCCCACGCGAATCGGCCGACGAGTGGCGACGACCCCCGACGAAAGTCGAGGACACCGCTGGCCGAAGGTAGGGGGCGCCGCCTTGGGAACCGACCGTAGCATCGGGCCAGACCGAAGGGAGGAGACCGATTGAGCACAGGCCGAGCGGACCACCCGGACCACCCGGGCCAACCGCCGTATCAGCCGCAAACGCCGCGCCAGGCATACCCGGGCCACGTGCCCGTCCCGCGTGACCCGGATGAACGGTCGTTCGTGCGCCGCGCTCTGCTCGGCTGGTACGCACCCGGCCACCGTTGGTGGATCGAGACGCTGTTCCTGCTGGCCGTCCTCACCCTGACCGCCGAAGAAACCGTCGTCCACTGGACGAGCACCGAGGACTCCTACCGCTTCCTGCGTACCGTCGTAGCCGCCCTCGCCTCCCTCTCCCTCCTCCTCGTCCGCCGTTACCCAGTCGCCTCCGCGGTCCTCCCCATCCTCACCGCAGGTGTACTCAATCGCGCCCTCCCCGGCCTGTTCAGCGTCTACAACCTCGCCTCCACCGGCCGCTTGGGCCTCGCCATGGTGGGCGGCGTCGTCATCGCCCTGGTCAGCGCAGCCCGCGCCGACTCGGTCATCGACTGGGTGGGCACCACCGGCTCACAACTTCTCGTCGAGGCCGCCGCCCTCTCCCTCGGTCTCTGGCTGCACGGCCGCCGCGTCCTGATCCAGACCCTGCACGACCAGGTCGACGTGCTGCGCCGTGAACGCGAGCTCCGCGCCGAACAGGCCCGGTCCGCGGAACGATCCCGGATCGCACGGGAGATGCACGACGTACTGGCGCATCGCCTCAGTCTGCTCGTGCTGCATGCCGGGGTCCTCCGGGACCAGGCCCAGGCCGGGACGGTCGCCGACGACCCCGCCCGGCTCGCGCACCGGCTGGAACTCCTGCGGACGACGGCCGCCCGCTCGCTCGACGACCTGCGTGACGTCCTCGGCGCGCTCCGGGCCGAACCGCGGTCCCCGGCCGGCCCCGGAGACACCGAGTACCCCAAGTACGCCGGAGACGTCCACGACACCGGGGGCACCGGGGACGCGGGGGATCGTACGGGCGACTGGGTCTCGGCGGTCGTCGCCGTGCGCCCTGTGCCCCCTCGCCCGTCCCCGTCGCTCTCCGCGTCCCCGCCCGTGGGCCCTGGCGAGGCCGGGGGGCCACGACCCGTCCGCGTACCGGCACCGGCGCTGCGCGACCTCACCGAACTCGTCGGCGAGGCCAGGGAGGCCGGACAGACGGTCGAACTCGCCCTCGTCGGCGATCCCGAGAGCATCCCCACCACCCACCGCCTGGCCGTTCACCGAGTGGTGCAGGAGGCACTGACCAACGCCCGCAAGTACGCACACGCCGCACCAGTGACGGTCCGCGTCCGGTACGGTGCCCCGGCGACCAGCGTCGAGGTGCGCAACGGCCCGGGCGAACCGGCACCGTCGGGAGCCTGTACCGGCGGTGGATACGGGCTGGTCGGGCTCACCGAACGGGTCGGCGCGCTGGGCGGATACCTCGATGCGGGCCCCGACGGCCACGGTGGCTTCCGCCTCGCCGCCCAACTTCCGTCACCGAGGCGCCCGCCCGCATCCGTCCGGAAGCCGGCACCGCCCCCGTACCCGCAGCCCATGCCCTACCCGCAGCCCACGCCCTACCCGCAGCCCACGCCCTACCCGCACGTCACGTCGCACCCGCAGCCACCGAGGGAACCCGCATGATCCGCACCATGGTGGTCGACGACGACGCGCTGGTCCGGCTCGGCCTCGTCGACCTGCTTACCCAGGACCCGGTACTCACCGTGGTCGCCGAGGCCGCCGACGGGCTGCAGGCCGTCGAGTTGGCCCGCCGCCAACGCATCGACGTCGCGCTGATGGACATCCGGATGCCCAGACTCGACGGCATCGCCGCCACCCGCCGACTGCGCGAGCTGCCCGAGGGCCCGCGCGTCATCGCGCTCACCACCTTCGACCTCGACGAGTACGTGTACCAGGCGCTCGCCGCCGGTGCCGACGGCTTCCTGCTCAAGGACACCCCGCCCGCCGAGATCGTCCGGGCGGTCCACATCGTGGCCGACGGCCAGGGCATGCTGCACCCGGCCGCCGCTCGCCGCCTCATAGACCGCTACCACCGTGCCGGTGCGCCACGATCGGTCGCCGCCCGCGGCCGTGTCGCCGCGCTCACCCCGCGCGAGACCGAGGTGCTGGGCGAACTCGCCTGCGGGCTCTCCAACGCGGAGATCGCCTCCGTGCTCGGAATGCGCGAGAGCACCGTCAAAGCCCACATCAGCCGGATCCTCACCGCGCTCGGCGTCGGCAACCGTGTCCAGGCCGCACTGCTCGCCCGCGACGCCGGGCTCGTCGAGGGCGCCGACTGATCCGGCGCCGACTGACCCGACGGTGACCGCCCCGACGCCGCCCGCCCCCGACGGCGACCGGTGTGACGGTGGTGGGCCCGACCGTCCGCGCGCCACCCCTGGCACAGGCGCCGGAGGGACCACGAGCACGCCTCCCTCCGCCCCCGCCGAGGGGCTGGCGACGGACCGCCGCCTGGTACCGAATGCTGAGCGGCTGTCACCCATCCGGCGTGGAAAAGCCGTGCCTTGGCGATTTGTGCTGCCGAACCCGGGCGCCGGGTCCATGGTGGAGATGGGCGCGATCCGGCGACCGCGCTCGCGCGCCGATCCAGGCCCGCGCGCCGTGCGCCTGCCGCCGTTCTCCGACGGGCGCCCGAGGCGGGGCCAGGCCCCCCGGCGTGCTGGGAGCAGGGCCACCTCGCAGGAAGCCGAACGGTTCTTCTAGGCTCACATCTCGGCTTCCCTGTGGCGGTGCGGTCGCTGCGCCCGCCGCTTCGAAGCCGCCGTCCACGGGGGCTCCGGGCCAACCAGGGCCCCCGGATCGAGCGAGGAGGACGCAATGCCAAGCATGCCGCCCAGCCGTTCCACCGTACTTGGGCCAGACGGGCCGTCCTGGCGGACCGTGCGTCTGACCGGGGCCGTGCGACCGGGCTGGTCCGGGCACCCGGGCTGGTCCGGCCGGCCGGTTCGGCCACTGAATACCGGCGGCGGCCGCGGAGGCGAGCGTTGAGTCCCCAAGCCGTTCGGCCGCCCGGCGCGCCGACCGTGACCACCGACCCCGCACCCGCGTCCGCCCCCGGCACCATGGCCGCCGCCGCCGCTGTTACCGCCACCCTCACCGCAGTTGCCACGGAGGCCGTTCGTCCGGTCTCCCGTCCGGCAGTCGCACCATCGGCGGCGACGGCCACCGCACCGGCCACCGCGCCGGCCGTCGCACTACCCACCGCACCACCCACCGCGCCGCCATCAGCAGCACTGCTGACCGGAGCACCGTCCGCCACGGCGACCACCTCGGCTGTCACGTCGGCTGTCGCATCGGCGACCACCGACGGTGACACCCAACCCGCCCTCACCACCGCCCTCCCGGGCCTTCCGCAGGCCATCAGCTCACGCGCCCGCACGCTGGCCGGAGCCGTCCGCCGACGCTGCGCGGACCTCGCCCGGATCGAGTCCCCCAGTGGCGACGCGCCCCGACTCGACGCCCTCGCCGAAGAGTTGTCCGCAGGCTTCCGGTCCACCGGCGCCACCGCCCGCCGCGAGTCCGGCCCCGCCGGGGACCACCTGGTGCTGCAGTGGGACGGGCAGGACGAAAGCCTGCCGCACCTCCTCGTGGTCGGCCACCATGACACCGTCTGGCCGGCCGGCATCCTGGCCGACTGGCCCGTCACCGAGCAGGACGGCGTGCTCAGCGGCCCCGGCGTGGTCGACATGAAGGGCGGACTCGCCATTCTGGAAGGCGCGTTCGCCCTGCTCGCCGACCTCGGCCAGCGCCCGCACCGCACCGTCCGCCTGGTGGTGGTCTCCGACGAGGAGGTCGGCAGCCCGGACGGCAAGCGCCTGGTCGAACGCCAACTGCGTGGTGCGGCCGCCGTCCTGGGGCTCGAACCGCCCCACCCGGACGGTCGGCTCAAGACCGCCCGCCGGGGCAGCACCCGGGTGCGCCTCACCGTCACCGGTCGCGAGGCGCACGCCGGGAACGACGCGGCCGACGGCGTCTCCGCGGTGGACGAACTCGTGGACCAGCTCGTCGCGGTCCGCGGGCTCGTCTGTCAGCCCGGCACCGAGCTGAACGCCGGCCGGATCAGCGGCGGCACCCGGGCGAACGTCATCGCCGGCCGGGCCGAGGCCGAACTCGGCCTGCGCTTCGCCACCATGGAGGCGCAGCGCCGCACGCTCGACAACCTGGCCCGGCTGACCGCCCAGCGCCCGGGGGCCAAGGTCCGGACGGAGGTGCTGTCCAGCCGGCCGGCCTGGCCCGAACGCTCCGGCAATCCGCTGCTGCGGCACGTCCGTTCGCTCGCGGCGGTGCTCGGCCAGCAGCTCGACGGCGCTCCGGCGGGCGGGGCGGGCGACACCAACCTGCCCGGTTCGCGCGGTCTGCCGACGCTGGACGGGTTCGGTGCGGTCGGCGCGGGGGCGCATGCCCGGCACGAGCACATCCGGATCGATCAGCTGGCTCCCCGGATCGCGCTGCTGACGGCGCTCCTCGCGGTTCCGCTGCCGCGCCTGCGGGACCGCTCGGAGGGCTGAGCGGCTTCGTGCGGCGGGAGGGGGCCCGCCCCTCGGCTTCGGCCGGGCGGCGGGCCCCTTCGTCCGGGGCCTATCGGGGCCCGTCCTCGGCGGACCGCTCACCGTCCGCCGGGGCGTCGCCGTCGCGCCCAGCGCCGATTCGGTCGTCGCCTACCCGGTCGTCGCCTGCCTGGTCGTCGCCTGCCTGGTCGTCGCCGGTCCGGTCGTCGAGGAGCGGGAACAGTCGGGTGACGGCGGCCACCGGACGGGTGCCGGGCCGGGCGTCGCGCTGTCGGTGCGGGGCGAGCAGGGCGCGGACGGCGGCGCCGAGGCCGGCGGGTTCGTCGGGGGTGAGGTGGAGGACCGCAAGGAGAAGGTCTTCGCCAAGCGCGCCGCCCGCGCCGAGCGGCTGGAAGGCCTGCGCTAGCCGCACCGGGAGGGCCGGGGCGCGAGTGGTGACGCCGCCCGGTGCCGCCCCTGAGCAGCGCCGCGCGCCCCGGCGCGACCGTCGGCGTTCGCGCCCGTGAGGCGCGGACGGCCCGGCTCCCTTGTCAGGCCGCCGCCTCGCCGCGCACAATGGAACCGACCGAACGGTCAGTCGGTGGCCGGGCCCGGGAACCGTGAGGCCCCGCGACAGCCGACGTGTGCACGCGAGAGGGGACCGTGATGACAGCAGAGGTGGCCGAACCGGTCTCCGCGCGGACACAGGAGGACCGGTTCGAGGCGGTGATCGCCGCCGAGCAGCGGATCGAGCCCCGGGACTGGATGCCCGATGCCTACCGGGCGACCCTGATCCGCCAGATCGCCCAGCACGCGCACTCCGAGATCATCGGCATGCAGCCGGAGGGCAACTGGCTCACCCGTGCCCCGTCGCTGCGTCGCAAGGCCATCCTGCTGGCCAAGGCCCAGGACGAGGCCGGCCACGGCCTCTACCTCTACGCCGCCGCGGAGACCCTCGGCGTGGATCGGGCCGAGCTGACCGAGAAGCTGGTCTCGGGCCGCCAGAAGTACTCCTCGATCTTCAACTACCCGACCCTCACCTTCGCCGACGTCGGGGTGATCGGCTGGCTGGTCGACGGCGCCGCGATCTGCAACCAGGTGCCGCTCTGCCGTTGCAGCTACGGCCCGTACGCGCGGGCCATGGTCCGGGTCTGCAAGGAGGAGTCGTTCCACCAGCGCCAGGGTTACGAGCTGCTGATGACCCTGATGCGCGGTACCGACGCCCAGCGGCGGATGGTCCAGGACGCGGTGGACCGCTGGTGGTGGCCGTCGCTGATGATGTTCGGGCCCCCGGACGCGGACTCGCCGAACACCGCCCGCTCGATGGCCTGGCGGATCAAGCGGCACACCAACGACGAGTTGCGTCAGCGCTTCGTCGACATGACCGTCCCGCAGGCGCAGCACCTCGGCGTCACCCTCCCCGACCCCGCGCTGAGCTGGAACGAGCAGCGCGGCGGCTGGGACTTCGGTGAGCCGGACTGGTCGGAGCTGACCCGGGTCATCCAGGGCCAGGGCCCGTGCAACGCCCAGCGGATCGACCGCCGCCGGGCCGCCCACGAGGACGGCGCCTGGGTCCGGGAGGCGGCGGTCGCCTACGCGGAGAAGCGACGGGCGGAGCATCGATCGGCTGGGGACCGACCTGCCGAGGGCCGACCTGCGGAGGACCGGCCCGTGGGGCACCGATCCGCGGGGCACCCGAGATCCGCAGCCGACGGATCCGAAGGCCGTCGCCCCGAACAGCAGGCGAACCAGGCGCAAGCCGAAGCGGAACAGGAGAACGGAAAGTGACCGAGTCCAAGGCCGGCTGGCCCCTGTACGAGGTGTTCGTGCGCCCCCGGCGCGGCCTGAACCACGTCCACGTCGGCTCGCTGCACGCCTCCGACGAGCGGATGGCGCTGCTCGCCGCCCGCGACCTCTACACCCGCCGCAACGAGGGCGTCAGCCTCTGGGTGGTCCGCTCGGACGCGATCACCGCCTCCACCCCGGACGAGCGCGACGCCTTCTTCGACCCCAGCGGCGACAAGGTCTACCGCCACCCGACCTTCTACGACATCCCCGAGGATGTCCCGCACATCTGACGGGGAGCACGCACGATGACCGACGACCACGTCTACCTGAGCCTCGCCGAGGCGTCCCCCGAGCCCGAGGGCGAGGGCCGCTGGGCGTACGGGACGGGCTTCGCCGACCCGCTGCTCGGCGTGGACACCGCCGTACCGGCCGGCCTGGACGGTGCCGACCTCGCCGCCTACTGCCTGATGCTGGGCGACGACGCCCTGGTGCTCGCCCAGCGGCTGATCGAGTGGTGCACCCGGGCGCCCGAGCTGGAGGAGGAGGTGGCGCTCGCCAACCTCGGCCTCGATCTGCTCGGCCAGGCCCGCCAGCTGCTCACCCGGGCCGGCCAGGCCGACGGCACCGGGCGCACCGAGGACGACCTGGCGTACTGGCGCGAGGAGCACGAGTTCCGCAACGTCCGCCTGGTCGAGGCGCCGAACGGGGACTTCGCGTACTCGATCGCCCGGCTGCTGGTCTTCGCCACCGCGCGCGGCGCGCTGTACGAGGCGCTGGCCGGGCACGCCGATCCGGTACTGGCGGCGGTCGCCGCCCGGAGCGTCAAGGAGCTGGCCTACCACCGCGAGTACGCCACCGCCTGGACGCTGCGGCTCGGCGACGGCACGCCGTACTCGTCGGCCCGGATGCAGGCCGGTCTGGACGCCGTCTGGCCGCTGGTGGAGGAGCTGTTCACCGCCCACCCGGTGGAGCTGCGGGCCGGGGTGGACCCGGCGCTGCTGCGCGAGCCGGTGCTGGGCTCGCTCGCCGCCGTGCTCGCCGAGGCCGGGCTGACCGTGCCGGAGGTGCCGGCGCTGGCCACGGTCGGTGGCCGGGCCGGCCGGGACGGTGTGCACACCGAGGCGCTGGGCCCCCTGCTGGCCGAGTTCCAGGTGGTGGCCCGCGCGCACCCGGGGGCGACATGGTGACGACCGCGCGCACCGGCGCCTGGGAGGTCGCGGCGGCCGTCCCGGACCCGGAGCTGCCCATGCTCACCCTCGCCGACCTCGGTGTGCTGGCCGAGGTCGAGGTCGCCGAGGAGGGCGGCGCGGTGACCGCCTGGCTGACCCCGACCTACTCGGGCTGTCCGGCCGTTGCCGAAATGGCCGCCGACGTGGACCGGCGGCTGCGCGCGGCCGGCTATCCGGACGTCCGGGTCCGGCTCCGGCTGGACCCGCCGTGGTCCACCGACCTGATCACCGCCGAGGGCCGCCGCAAGCTGGCGGAGGCGGGCATCGCCCCGCCCGGCCCCGCCGCCCCGGGGCTGCTGGGCCTCGGCCCGACCCGGTTCCTGGACAGCGGTCCCGGCGCCCCCGTCGCATCCGGCGGCCATGGCGGCCGTGGCGGTCACGGGGATCGTGAGGATCACGGGGATCGCGGCGGTCACGAGGCCAGGCCGGCCGCCCCGCCCGTGCCCGCTGTCACCTGCCCGCTCTGCGGCTGCGCCGACACCGAGGAGCTGTCCCGCTTCGGTTCCACCGCCTGCAAGGCGCTCTGGCGCTGCCGCGGCTGCCGGGAGCCCTTCGAACGCGTCAAGGAGATCTGAATGGCCGCCCGTCCCGCCCGTCGCCCGACCTTCCACCGGCTGCGGATCGCCCTGGTGGAGCGGCTCTGCGAGGACGCCGTCGCCGTGACCTTCGCGGTGCCGCACGGGCTCGCCGAGGAGTTCGCGTTCCGGCCGGGGCAGACGCTGACGCTGCGCCGGGAGGTGGACGGCGTCGACGAGCGCCGCTCGTACTCGATCTGCGCCCCCGTCGGCGGCCCGCTGCGGATCGCCGTGCGCGAGGTGCCCGGCGGGCTGTTCTCCCAGTGGCTGGTGCGGGAGGCCCGGCCGGGCGAGGAGGTCGAGGTGCTGACGCCGACCGGGCTCTTCACCCCGGAGCTGGGCGTCCCCGCCGACCATGTCCTGCTGGCGGCCGGCTCCGGTATCACGCCGATGCTCTCCATCGCCGCCTCCGTGCTGGCCGCCGACCGCGTCTCCACCGTCACCCTGTTCTACGGAAACCGGCGCAGCGACACCGTGATGTTCGCCGACGAGCTGGCCGATCTGAAGGACCGCCACCTCGGCCGGTTCCAGCTGGTGCACGTGCTCTCCCGGGAGAGCAGGGACGCCGAGCTGCTCAGCGGCCGGCTGGACCCGGAGCGGGTCGAGGCGCTGCTGAAGGCGCTGGTGGACGTCGAGACGGTGGGCCACTGGTGGCTCTGCGGCCCGTTCGGGATGGTCGCCGGGGCGAAGGACCTGCTGGCCGGGCTGGGGGTGCCCACCGGGCAGGTGCACCAGGAGCTGTTCCACGCCGAGGACGAGCCGGTCGCCGAGCGCGTCGAGGAGGCACCGGCGGGCGGTGGCGCGCACAGCGAGGTCACCGTCGTGCTCGACGGGCGCGGCAGCACGCTCTCCCTCCCGCGGGACCGGTCCATCCTGGACGGCGCCCAGCGTACGCGCCCCGACCTGCCGTTCGCCTGCAAGGGCGGGGTCTGCGGCACCTGCCGGGCTCTGGTCACCGAGGGCGAGGTGGCGATGCGGCGCAACTTCGCGCTGGAGGAGAAGGAACTGGCGGCGGGCTATGTCCTGACCTGCCAGGCCCGCCCGCTGACCGACCGGGTGACGGTCGACTACGACCGGTAGGGGCGGCAGGGCGGGCAGGGCGGGCAGGGCGGGCAGGGCGGCGCGGACCGCGGGCTGGGCGCTGGGGGTGCTGCGAGGCCTCCGGTGGCGGGCGCGCTGATGCCGGCCGGTCGGCATCAGCGCGCGGCTGCCGCCGCCCCGTCAGACCAGGACGGCCGCCGGTTCGCCGAGCAGCCGGACGAGGTCGTTGACGGCGGAGCGCCCGGCCCGGTTGGCGCCGATGGTGCTCGCGGAGGGGCCGTAGCCGACGAGGTGGACGCGGGCGTCGGCGGTGGCGCGGGTCCCGGTGAGGGCGATCCCGCCGCCGGGGGAGCGCAGCCCGAGCGGGGCGAGGTGGCCGACCTCGGGGCGGAAACCGGTGGCCCAGATGACGGCGTCCACCGGGAGTTCCTCGTCGCCCCAGGCGACACCGTGCTCGGTGAGGCGGTCGAACATCGGGCGGCGGTGCAGCGCGCCCAGCGCCTCGGCACGGCGGTAGGCCACCGACGGGCCGAGGCCGGTCACGCTCACCACGCTGCGCACCGGCAGGCCCTGGCGGACCCGCTCCTCGACCTGGGCGACCACCGCCCGGCCGAACTCCGGGGTGAACGGGCCGTCGTGGTAGACCGGCGGGGTCCGGGTGACCCAGACCGTCTCGCCGACCGCTGCGACCTCCGACAGCACCTGGATCGCGGACGCGCCGCCGCCGACCACCAGGACGCGCCGGCCGGCGAGCTCCTCCGGGCCCCGGTACTCGGCGTAGTGCAGCTGGCGGCCGGCGAAGTGGCCCGGGTAGTGCGGCAGGAACGGACGGGTCCAGGTGCCGGTGGCGTTGATCAGAGCCCGGGTGGACCAGGTGCCGGAGTCGGTCTCGACGAGCAGCCGGGAGTCCGGCCGCTCGGACTCCGAGCGCACCGCCCGTACGGTGACCGGGCGCACCACGGGGAGCGCGTGCCTGGCCTCGTACGCCGCGAAGTACCCCGGCACCACCTCACGGGCGGGGGCGTCCGGATCGGCCGCGGGCAGTTCGAAGTCCGGGAGGTCGTGGAAACCGTGCACGGTGGCCATCCGCAGGGACGGGGAGCGGTGCGCCCAGGCCCCGCCGGGTGCGGCGTCGGCGTCGAGCACGACGAAGCCGCCGTCGGCGTCCGCCCGGTAGGGGGCGAAGCCGCGGCGGCCCAGGTGGTAGGCGGCGGACAGGCCCGCCTGCCCGGCGCCCACCACCACGACGTCCACCCGCAGGTCGGTGCCCACCTCTCGGTCGACGGCCGTGAGCCGCTCCGGGTGTTCACCGTCAGCGGCCCGAGATGTTGCACCGTAAACAGTCACGCCGGTGAAACATCGACGGTGCGGCAGGTGTTCCCGGCGGGGTTCCGCGCCCGGCTCAGGCGGCGGGCGAGATCACCACGGCGGTGCCGTACGCGCAGATCTCGGTACCGATGTCCGCGGCCTCGGTGACGTCGAATCGCATCATCAGCACCGCGTTGCCGCCGCGCGCCTTGGTCTGCTCGACCAGTCGCTGCATCGCCTCGTTGCGGCTCTCCACCAGGGTTTTGGTCAGACCCTTCAGCTCGCCGCCGACCAGCGACTTCAGCGAGGCGCCGATCTGGCTGCCGATGTGCCGGCTGCGCACGGTCAGTCCGAAGACCTCGCCGATCACATGATCGACCCGGTATCCGGGAATGTCATTGGTGGTCACTACCAGGACCTGGGCGTTCGGGCCCTGCCCGCCGCCGTATTCGTCGATGTTTGCCATGGGCCCATCCTGCCGGTCCGCACACGGCCGGACGACAGAGGCCCGGCCCGAATCCGGCGGAGAAGGCGTCGAGAAGCTGGGACGGACCGGTGATCGGGCGGCCGAAAGGCCGTACCGTAGCCCCATGGGCGAGCGAAGCGATCATCCACAGGGGCCGGGCGCGGCGGAGGACTCCGGCGCGCCGGAGATCGAGGCGACGGTGGTGCTGGGCCTGCGGATCACCGACTGGCCGGCGCTGCGCGCGGCCGCGATCGCGGCCGTGGAGGAGCTGGACTTCGACGGCATCGACCCGGCCGGCCAGCGCCGCGAACTGCTGCGCGAGGTGGCCGAGGACGCCAACGCGGCGCTCGGCGCGCTGCTGCACCCGGACCGGCTGGTGGCCGCGATCCCGGGCGTCGAGGCGCTCGGCGGCACGCTGGAGATCAGCGTCACCGAGGACTTCGCGCCGGACTTCGCCGAACTGTTCCCGCTGGACGGCGACGAGGAGGACGGTGGCGGCGGGGCGGGGGACTGGACGCTCACCCCTCGGACGGCCTGCCTGCTCCACGCCCAACTGCTGGGACTGGCGGACGCCGCCTACGACGACCTCGACGAGCACGAGGACGAACCGGTCACCGATGGCGACGAGGCCGACTGGACGGTCTTCGGCCGTCTGCCGCAGCGCACCTGGCGCCTCCACCGGGGCTGGCGCCGGGCGATGGCCCGGGCCTTCGACGACCTCGCCGACGACCTCGCGCTCGGCGAGTGGCCGCTGCCGCGCTGCCTGGCCGAGGAGATCGCGCTGCGGATGGCCCTGGTGGACGCCCGCGCGCTGCTCGGCGCACAGCCCGAGTCGGTCGCCGACATGATGGGCGACCTGCCGGCCGACCTGTACGACTACGACTGGGAGGGCTGCCACGACGAGCTGTTCGGTGTCTTCGGCCCGGACGACGGCGATCCGGAGCTGAACGCCGAGCAGCGCACCGAGCTGCTGCTGGCGGCGACGCATCCGGAGGGCTGGTTCCTGTCGTACGAGGACGCGGAGGAGCGGGATCCGCAGCGCGGCTACCGGCGCTGAGGGGGCGGTGACGGGTGAGTGCCCCCACCGGGTTGTTCAGCGTTTTTGTTCAATGACCGAGCGCCGAACCCGAACAACCCCGGTGCGCTACATCTGAAGCGCACGCCTCACCAGTTCCGCCTCACGGGTTCCGTGCCACCGGTGTCGCGTCATCGGTGCCGCGGTTCCGTCGAACGCCGGGAGAGTTCAGCAGATGACGACGCTCTGTATCGGAAACAACCGCACCGAGGAGATGGTCGGGGACCTCACCGGGATGACGCCGCTGGAGCGGCTGTTCGCCGGCTGCGGGGCCCAGCGCATGCTCTGGTTCGCCGAGGACGGCGACGTCCTGGTGCTGCCCTGGGGGCCCGACCCGGTCTACCTCGGGTATGTCACCGGGCTGACCGGTACCCGGGCCGAGAGCCTGACCTTCGTGGTACCGCCGCCGGGCGTGGAGGGCGCGGACATCATCACCCCGGACCGGCTGGCCGAGCCGGGCTTCCGCGAGGAGCTGCGCCGGGCGCTGGCCGGCCGGCCGGTGGAGCGGGTGCTGGCGATCTCGCCCAACGCGGCCGTGGTGGACCTGGCGGCCGCGCTCGGGGCCGAGCACGCCGTCCCGGGCCACGCCTTCGCCGCGCAGGGCGGCAACGCGCTGGTCAACAGCAAGGCGGTGTTCCGGGCGCTGGCCGCCGGGGCCGGGGTGCCGATCCCGCCGGGGACGGTCGCCACCTCGCCGCAGCAGGTGGAGGCGGCGGTCAACGGCCTGCTGGAGCAGGGCCACAGCGTGATGATGAAGGTCGAGTACCAGGCCGGCGGGTTCGGCAATGAGGTCCTCGCCCGGGACGAGGACGTCACCCCGCTGGGCGCCCAGCGGGTCGTGTCGCTGGCGGACCGCGCCGCCGTCGCCGGGTACGTCGCCGAGCGCTGGACCTGGCTGACCGGCGGGCGTGGCCAACGGGTCGTGGTGGAGCGGTACTTCACGGACGCGGTGCCGGTGTACGCGGAGTTCGTGATCGGGGACCACGGGTCGGTGCTGTCCGGGTGCGGCGAGATGGTGATGGACCCGGTGGTGGTCGGCGAGATCACCCCGCCGGTCACCCCTGACGCCGGGGTGCGGGCCGAACTCGTCCACCAGGCCTCCCGGTTGTGCGAGTCGCTGCGGGTGCTCGGCTACCGGGGCACGGTCAGTGCGGACGCGATCCTGACCCCCAAGGGCGAGTTGTACTTCAGCGAGACCAATGGGCGTCTCACCGGTTCGACGCATCTGCACGACGCGTTGTTCGCCCGCCTGGTCGGCGCCGATCACCGCTCCGCCCGGGTGATCCTGGAGCTCGCGGGCCTGCGGGTGCCGTCGTTCCCGGAGGCGGTCGAGGCGCTGGAGCGGGCCGGGCTGGCCTTCGATCCGCAGACCCGGACCGGCGTGGTGTTCAGCTGCGACTTCGCCCCGGCCGACGGCTCGGTGATGTACTGCGTGATCGCCGAGGACGCCGAGGCGGCCCGGGCCGCGGAACGCCGGCTGACCGAACTCTTCCCGCGGTGACGGAGGCCCCGGACGGGCTTTTGGGCGCCGGGCCTTCGGGCCTCGGGCCGTCGGGCATCCGGGCGGCGGTGATCCGGAGGTACGGCGGGCCGGAGGAGTTCCGTGCCGAGACCGTACCCGAACCGGCGGCCGGGCCCGGCCAGGTGCTGATCGACGTCGCCCTGGCCGGGGTCAACTACGCGGACCTGCACTGCCGTACGGGCGGGTACGCGAGGTTCCCGTTGCCCGCGGTGCTCGGCGCGGACGTGATCGGGCGCCGCCGCGGCGACGGACGGCGGGTCGCCGCACTGCTCCGGACCGGCGGCGGCTATGCCCAGGTGGCGTGCGCGGAGCGGTCGTTCACCGTGGAGGTGCCGGACGAGGTCGGCGACGAGCAGGCGCTGGCGCTGCTGGAGCAGGGCGCGACGGCGTACGCCGCCCTGGCCCTGCTCGGGCGGCTGCGGCCGGGTGAGTGTGTCGCGGTGACGGCGGCGGCGGGCGGTGTCGGGCACCTGGCGGTGCAGCTGGCCCGGGAGCTGGGGGCCGGACGCGTGCTGGGGCTGGCCTCGACACCGGCCAAGCGGGAGTTCGTCCGCTCGCTGGGAGCGGACGCGGTGTTCGACCCCGCCGCACCCGAACTGGCCGAGCTGCTGGCCGAGTCGGGCGGAGTCGACCTGTTCGTGGACTCGGCGGGCGGCCGGGGGCTGCGGGACGGGCTGGCGGCGCTGGCGCCGTTCGGCCGGCTGCTCTGCGTCGGCGCCCGAGGCGGACCGGAGGAGGCCTTCGCGGTGGACGAGCTGGCGGAGCGCTCGGCGGGCGTGCTCGGCTTCTGGCTGCAGCATGTGCTGGACGACCGGGTGCTCTTCTCGGGCGTCGTCGAGCAGCTGTTCCGGCTGGCCGGGCGGGGCCGGCTGACGGCGCGGATCGACCGGATCGTCCCGCTCTCCGGCGTGGGGGGCGCGCACCGGGCCCTGGCCGCACGGCAGACGATGGGAAAGGTGCTGATCGACGTCCACCGGGAGGGCTGAGGCATCGGCCCCGAGCGCAGCAGCGCCCGGGGCCCGATGGCTGATGTCCGACGTCCGGTTTCCGTTGCTCGGCAACCGGGTTCGGCAAGCGGGTTCAGTACCCGGCGGCGTCGTCCAGCCCGTGGCCGCGCAGCGGGACGAGGAAGCTGCGCTCGAAGACCACCACGACCTCGCCGGTGGACTTCGTCCCGGTGGTTCGGCACGTGACGATGCCCTGTCCGGTACGGCTCTTGGAGAGCCGCTTGGCGAGCGTCTCGGTCTGTGCGTACAGGGTGTCGCCCGTGAACACCGGGTGGGTCATCCGGATGTTCTCCCAGCCGAGGTTGGCGATGGTCCGCCCGCTGGTGGAGCGGGCCGTCATCCCGCCGACGATGCTGAGCGTCACCAGGCTGGAGACGATCGGCCGCCCCCAGGGGGTGTGTTGGCTGTACGCGGCGTCGATGTGCAGCGGGGCGTCGTTCATGCTCAGCATGCTCATCAGCACGTTGTCCAGCTCGGTGACGGTCCGCCCCGGGCGGTGCTCGATGACATCGCCGACGGTGAACTCCTCGTAGTAGCGGCCGACCACCTCGCGGTAGTGCCGCTCGCCGATCCGCCGGTAGCCGGCGGGTTCGGGGTCGGGCGTGAGCGCGGACGCGGATTCGGCTTCGGGCATGGCGCGTTGCTCCCCAGGGGTCGGAGTCCGGCGGTGGGCGATCAGGTGTCTGGCGTCAGGTGCCTGGCGTCTGGCGTCTGGTGTCAGGAGGCAGGGATCAGAGGTCGGAGGTGAGCTCCCTGACGTGGCCGGCGAACTCGGTGATCAGCCGCTCGTCCATGTCGGCGCGCATCATCAGCCGCAGACCCGCCTCGCCCTTGGGAACGATCGGGAAGAACACCGCCGAGCTGTAGAAGCCGCGTTCGAAGAGCTGGGCGGAGAGCTTGACCGCACGCTCGGCGTCCCCGACATCCACCCGCCGAACCGGCAGGCCGTTGCCCGCGAAGGTGGTCGGCAGCAGCTTGTCGAAGAGGTCGATGTTGCGGTTCAGCTTCGCCTGGAGTTCGGTGAGTTCGGCGGACCGGTGGACGGCCGCGCTGCCCAGCGAGGCGCCGACCAGCGGCAGTGCCACGTTCTGCGACCAGCCGACCGGACCGGCGTGCCGGTGCAGGAACTCGAACTGCTCGCGGTTGCCGAGCATGGCGATGCCGCCGCCGGTGCCGAAGCCCTTGCCGAGGCTGGCGACGATGACCGTCAACGGGTTCATCTCCAGCCGCGAGCGGACGAAGCCCTCGCCGCGCTCGCCCATGATGGACAGCGAGTGGGAGTCGTCGATGTAGAGGAACAGCCCGTAGCGGTCCTGGAGTTCGAGCAGCCCGTCGAGGGCCGCCGCGCCGCCCATCGAGTACGCTCCGTCGGCGACGTAGGCGACCCGCGGGTACTTGCGGCAGATGTCCTCCAGATAGTTCAGGTCGTTGTGCGGGCAGTTGAGCACCAGCGACTCGTCCGCGCAGATCGGCTTCACATACGCCATGCAGAAGTGGCAGAACCGGTCGAAGACCATCACGCGGGGCCCGCCGCCGCGCTCGCAGGTGCCGTCGAGGTGACCGGAGGCGACCAGCGGCAGGATGCCGGCGGTGAGCGCGGTGCAGGACGCGCCGGGCAGGATGTGCGCGCCGAACAGTTCGCCCAGTTCCTCCTCCAGCCGCACCAGCAGGTTGTGCCGGATCCGGGTGGTGGAGGTGACCAGCCAGGTGCTCTTGGACTCCGTGAGCGCGTCCACCGCTCCGGCCGCGACCTGCGGGTGGTTGTTCAGCCCGAGGTAGGCGCAGGAGACCATGTTGGCGAACTCGTGGCCGGTCTCGCGGACGATCAGCCGGTTGTTGGACTCCGAGTCCACCTTGATGCCGATCAGCCCGTTGGCGCCGGCCGCCTGCCAGACCGGGTCGGCGGTGGCGAGCATGGCCTCGGCGTTGCGGTAGCGGCGCGGGCCCTGGATGGATTCTTCGGTCATCGTCACTTCTCCTCCGTGTCGTTCCGGGGGGCTGCGGGCCGTACGGGGGGTACGGGCCGTGCGGGCGGTACCGGCGGTACGGGCCGCGTGGGCTGGTCGGCCTGGCCCGGCGGGCCGAACTGCTCGATCAGACGCTGCGAGGCCTCGAAGAAGGGCATGCCGACCATCACCCCGTCCACGACGGTGACCGAGCGGCCGTTCTCCCGGCCCGCCTCGACCACTCGCAGGGCCTGTTCCAGCAGATGCTCGTCGGGGCTGAACGCCTCGTTGATCAGGGGAAGTTGGCGGGGGTGCACGGCGATCTTGCCACTGAACCCGAAGTCCCGGGCGAGCGCGGCCTCCCGGCACAGCCCGTCCAGATCGGTGACTTCGAAGAACGGCGCGTCCATCGCCTCCACCCCCGCGGCCCGGGCGCTGTTGACCACTCGGCCCCGGGCGTGTGCCAGGGCTTCCCAGGAGAGCCGGGCGCCGACCGCGAACGCGTAGTCGGCGGAGCCGAAGACCAGTCCGCGCAGGCGGTGCCCGGCGGCCGCGATGGCGGGTGCGTGCTCGATGCCCAGGGGCGTCTCCACGACGGCGAGGAACTCCGTCTCCGGGCAGTCCGGTCCGAGCGCTCCGGCGGCGATCTCGATGTCCCGGGGGGACTGCGCCATCGGGATCAGCACGATGTCGGGCTTGACGCGGTACCGGGTGATGGCGATCAGATCGCGCAACCCGTCGGGCCCGGCAAGGGTGTTGATGCGCACCGCGCTGCGGGCGAGCTTGGTGGACGGCAGGTCGAAGAACTCCTCGGCGAGGTGGCGGGCCTCCTCCTTTCGAGCGGGTGGGACCGAGTCCTCCAGGTCGACCATGGCGATATCGGCCCCGGACTGGTGGCTCTTGGCGTACCGCTCCACCGCCATCGCGGGTGTGGACAGCAGGGAACGGCAGTACCGCGTGAACTTCATGGAAATCTCCGAAGTCAGCGAAGTCTGCGGCTCCTGGTTCTATCCCACCGGCATTGTTCGGCGCCGTGCGGCTGGACATTGAACATCAACTCGGAACAACCGCCCCGTGCGACCCATTGTTTGACGCCAACTGTCCTGTGCATGATGAATCTCGAAGGATGGACACCGCCCAGGCGTCAGGACCTCCGGCCGTCAGGACCGCCAGCCGTCAGGTTCTCCTGGCGTCGGCCCCCTGCTGTCGGGTTATCCGCGCTCGGGCCTTCCGCCCTTGGGTTTTCCGTCCACGGGAGACCGCGTCGACGGGGCCTCGGATCATCGGGCTCCGGATCACCGGGCACCGCTTCAACGAAGAAGGGGGCTACTGTGCCGCGTCGGGAGAGTCCACTGGACCAGGGCGACGGGCCGCTGCTGCGGTTCGCGGGCGACTTACGGGCGCTCAGGGAGCGGGCGGGCACCCCGCCGTACCGGCAGCTCGCCCTCCGGGCACACTGCTCGGCCGCCAGCCTCTCGGTGGCGGCGGGCGGCCGGCAGCTGCCGAGCCTCGCCGTCACCCTCGCCTATGTACAGGCGTGCGGAGGGGACGTGCGGGAGTGGCAGCACCGCTGGCAGTTGCTCGCCGCGGAACTGGCCGCGGACACCGCCGCCCGCCGGCGCGCCCAGGACGCCGGGCGGGCCCCGTACCCGGGTGTGGCGGCCTTCGAGGCGGTGGACGCCGAGCGCTTCTTCGGACGGGAGGCGCTGCTGGACCAGTTGGTGGGGCTGCTCGCCGAACGGCGCCTGGTGGTGGTCACCGGGCCCTCCGGGGTGGGGAAGTCCTCGCTGGTCAGGGCCGGTCTGCTGGCGCGGCTCGGCGGGCCGGTGGCGCTGCTCACCCCGGGGGAGCGGCCGATGGAGGCGTACACGCTGGCCCTGGCCCGGCTCGGGCAGCGGGCCGGGGATGGACGGGCCACGCGAGCCCAGGCCGGGAGCGCGCGGGCCGCAGAGGCGCAGGTCGGGCCCGCGCGGGTCGGGTCCGCGCGGACCCGGGGCGGGGGGAGTGGCGAGGCGCGGGCCGGGCGTGGCAACCGGACGGCCGAGGGGGAGTGGGCGGCCGATCCGGTGCTGGTGGTGGACCAGGGCGAGGAACTGGGCACCCGCTGCCGTGACGCCGCCGAGCGCACCCGGTTCCTGGACTCGTTGGTGGCGTGCGCCGAGGACGCGGTCTCCGAGCGGGCGGCCGCCATGGGCGGGAGCGGCGCCGGAACCGCTCGGTGCCGGGTGGTTCTGGTGCTGCGGTCCGACCAGTGTGCCGCGCTGCTCGCCGAACATCCCGCGCTGGCCGCGGCCTGCCAGGACGCCGTGCTGACGGTCGGCCGCCCGGCGCCCGACGAACTGCGCCGCGCGATCACCGAACCCGCGCTGCGGGCCGGTTGCACCGTCGAGGGTGCGCTGCTCGCCGTCCTGATCTCCACCGCCGCCCAGCAGCCGGGCGCCCTGCCGCTGGTGTCGGCGGCCCTGTTGGAGACCTGGCGGCGGCGCAGCGGCAACGCGCTCACCCTGGCCGGGTTCCAGGCCACCGGCGGCTTCGAGGGGGCGCTGGCCCGGACCGCCGAGGTGTTGTTCGACGGGCTGGGCGCGCTGGACCGCGAGCTGGCCCGGGCGGTTTTCCTGCGGCTCGGCGGTGAGAGCGTGCGGATCCCCGTCGGGATCGGCGAGTTCGACGGCCCCGGGGTGCCGGCCGTGCTGGAACGGCTGGTCCGGGCCCGGCTGGTGGTGCTGGACCGGGACACCGTCGAACTCGCCCACGGCGCGCTGCCGCAGGTCTGGCCCCGGCTGCGGGACTGGCTGGCCGAGAGCCGGGACACGCTCGGCGACCATCGGCGGCTCACCGAGGTCGCCCGCAGCTGGGCCGCCGCCGACCGGGACCCTGAACTGCTCTACCGGGGAGCCCGGCTGGAACTCGTTCGGCGGCGGGTGGCGGCCGGAGAGCTGACCCCGGCCGGAGTCGAGCGGGCGTTCCTGGCGGCGGCAGTGCGCGCGGCCGCCGCAGACCGGCGCCGGTCCCGTCGGCAGAGCCTCGCCGTGGCCGGGCTCGCGGCGGCCGGCGGCGCGCTGATCACCCTGGCCGGGGGGAGCCGGATTCTGCGGGCGCGGCGGGATTGATCAGCCCCGGGGCCAGGGAGTTGAACATCGCCCTGTTCAATCAACGGGCGATCGGGGCGCGCCTCGGAATGTCGATCACGTCCTTGCGCGGCCGTCGGCGGGCCGGGTAGCTTGGCGGTCGATCCCGGCTCCCGCAGTTCGTTGATTCACCTTCCAGGATCGGGATTTCCCCTCCGTCGTGGCCGGCCCGGAGCCGGCCGACGGATTTCTCGCGAGCTGATTCCGGTGCCGTCCCGGCCGGTTCGGTATCCGGTTCACCTCGATCCGACTTTTCCCAGCCTCCGGCCCAGCCATTTCCCGAATTCGCGTCAAGGGGGAGTCATGTCCAATTCGGCCCGTCCGGTCCACCCGGTCCACCCGGTCCACCCGGCCCGTCCGGTTCAAGCGGCCAGTCCGGTGCACAGCTGGGACGAGTTCACCACGCTGCGCGAGGTGGTGGTCGGTACCGCCGTCGGCGCCCGGCTGCCCGGGCAGTCCGACCCTTCGTCCTGGCTGTCCTGCTTTCCGAAGACCAGGGCCGCCGACCTCGGCTCGATCCCGGTCGGCGCCTACTCGCAGCAGGTCGTCGAGGAGACCGAGGAGGACCTGGACGCCCTGGTCGCCACCCTGCGCGGCCTCGGCGTCACCGTCCACCAGCCCGAAGTGGTCGACCACGCCGCCGAGTTCGCCGCCCCGCACTGGAAGGCCGACGGCGGCTTCCACTCCTACTGCCCGCGGGACCTCACCCTGGTGGTCGGTGAGACCGTGATCGAGGTGGCGAGCCCGATGCGCGCCCGCTACTTCGAGGTGTTCGGCCTGCGCGGCCTCTTCCAGGAGTATCTGCGCGGCGGCGCCCGATGGTTGGCCGCACCCCGCCCGCAACTGAACGACGAGCTCTTCGAGTTCGACGCCGACGGGCTGCCGCTGCTCGGCGAGGCCGAGCCGGTCTTCGACGCCGCCAACGTGCTGCGGCTCGGCCGCGACGTCTTCTACCAGGTCTCCCGCAGTGGCAACGAACTCGGGCTGCGGTGGCTGGAGTCCACCCTTGGCCTGCTCGGTGACCTGCGCCTGCACCCGCTGCGCGACATCTACGGATACACCCACATCGACAGCACCATCGCGCTGCTGAGGCCGGGCCTGGTGCTGCTCAACCCCGAGCGGATCAGCCCCGAGACGGTGCCCGAGCCGCTGCGGGGCTGGGACATCCTGTGGTGCCCGCCGGCCGAGCCGTCCGCCGACTCGACCGAGCCCGAGCCCGAGCACTCGCTGAGCGAGAGCTGGATCAGCATGAATCTGCTGATGGTCAGCCCCGACACGGCGATCGTCGAGTCGGACCAGCGGAGCCTGATCAAGCAGCTGGAACACGCCGGCATCACCGTCCTGCCGCACCGGCTGCGCCACTCGCGGGTGCTCGGCGGCGGTTTCCACTGCGTGACCCTGGACATCCGGCGGGACGGCGGGCTGGAGGACTACCTGTCGTGATCGCGGCGAGGTGGGGGCTGGCATGCTAGACGGGTGACTTCTCCGTTCGACGCCGCCGTCCCCGCCCCTGCCGCCGCTTCCGTTCCCGCCGTTTCCGTTCCGTCCTCCGCTCCGGAGTCCGTGCCGGCCGCCGAGGACCGGGACGCCCGGCCGCAGTACGTCCTGCCGCTCCTCGTCCGGATGGAGCGGGCCACCCCGCCCGGGCGGACCGACGCGCTGGAGACCTCGGCGCGGGCCGTGCTGACGCTGCTCGCGGACTCGCGCGTCACCGAGCCGGACGGGGAGTGGGCGGAACGGGTCGCCGCCTGGGAGGACGCCCGGATCCGCAAGGTGGTCCGGCGGGCCCGGGGCGGGGAGTGGCGCCGGGCCGGCGAACTGCCGGGGATCACGGTCACCGGGCGGGAGGCGGAGGTGCGAGTGTTCCCGCCCGTTCCGCTGGACGGCTGGCCGAAGGAGCTCGCCAAGCTCCAAGGAAACGGTCTGCATACACTCTGGGGATGAACACCCCCCTGAACAGGCACGTTGCGATGCGGGCCGCCCACAGCTCGCCCCGAGCCATCACGTACGCGCGGCAGAGCAACAGGCGTGATGACGACAGCTTGGCGTCCCCGGTTATGCAGCAGCGCAAGGGGCAGAGCCTCGCCGACGCGCGCGACTACGAGTACGACCCCGACACAGACCACTACGAAGACGTGGGCAAGTCGGGGTGGAACCCCCACATCTACCGGCATGGCTTCGAGGCCATGATGGAGCGCGTCCGCTCCGGCACCGTGGACGTGGTGATCATCTACAACCTGGCCCGTCTGACCCGCAAGGGTGCGCTGGATGCAATCCAGATCGAGGCCGAGATGCGGAAGCACGGCGTCACGCTGTTGAGCGTCCTGGAACCGTGGCTCGACACGTCTACGCCGGTCGGCCTGGGCATCTTCGCCATCATCGCGGGCCTGGCCGAACAGGAGTCGTCGAGCAAGTCTGAGTTCATCACGGATGCCAAGGAACAGGCGCGCCTACTCGGCGGCCACACCGCCGGTACCGCCCCCTACGGCTTCGAAATGGAGAAGGTGACCGGCCCCGAGGGCGTCAAGGTTGTCTACCTCCGTGAGCGGGTGTCAGAAGCCCTCATATGCCGGTGGATCATCCGGCGAGTGGCGGCGGGCCGGACGCCGGCTTGGGTGGCGAAGGTGCTCAACCGTGCGCGTGTCCCGTCTCCCGGTTCCCGCACGCCGGGCCGGGTCAAGGCACTTCGCGCGCGCACGGGGGCCAAGCTCGACGTGGACCAGTGGACGGCACACGCCATCCGGCGAATCGTCCGTGACCCGCGTATGGCTGGCTTCGCCACCGACACGTCCGGCGAGAAGTACGAGATCCGGCGGGACGAGGACGGCGCCCCCATGCGTGTCCATGACGCCCTGGTGCCCGAGCAGCTGTGGTACCGGGCAACCGGCATGCTCACAGCGGCCGGGAAGAAGTACCACAACCCCCACACGGGAGTTGCTTGGCTCATGTCCGGGTGGGATTTCCTGTACTGCGACTGCGACGCCACCATGGGCGCTGCGAACGTCTCGGCGGACCGGACTGTCTACCGATGCAACCGGGGCCCCGAGGCGCTGCGTGCCATGGGCAAGCGAAAGACCACGATTGAGACAGACGTAGTCGAGTACCACGTGCCCGCCGAGGTGTTCGCACGTCTCTCCGCGCTGGACCTGGACGACGAAGACGACGTGGCCCTGTGGACGGCAGCAGGGAAGGCGTACGCGGAGCGCCAGGGGGCATCCGAGAGGGAGGTCGAGCTGGCCGCCGCAAGGACGTCTGAGGAGCACACAGAGGCTTCCCTGAGGCAGACCTATCGGGAGCGGGACGAAGAGCTGTACCAGGGGCCTGTGGGGGCCGAGATGTTCGGCGAGCGCGTCATGAAACTGACTATGGCTCTGGATCGCGCCAGGAAGCACAGGGAGGCCCTGGAGGCCGAGGAGGCCGCCGTGGGCATCCTGCCCATCGAGGAGTGGTTGGGCGAGGAGGGGGCCTACGAGGACCCGATTGAGGAGGGCCCTTGGGCAAAGTGGTCGATGACGGAGCGGCGGGAGTTCCTGGGCCTCCTGATTGACCGCGTGGTAGTGCGCGAGGGCAAGCGCGGAGGCCACTACAAGCACCGGGAGGACCCGCGCGAGCGTATCCAGATCCTATGGAAGCACCAGGCCCCCAAGAAGGACCCCAAGGGGGACGCCAGGGAGGCGGCCAAGGCCCCGGCGGGGGTCGCCTGACGAATCGTCATATAGCGCTACAGGGCGCGCGTGCGGCAGGCTCCGGCCCGCCGGGCGCGCGCTCTCGGTGTGCATGGGTCTGGGCACGGCAGAAAAGTTGCCGTCTCCCTAAACTCCCTGCACGCGTATAGGGGTTTGGGTGGACGGCAACTTTTCTGCCGTTCACGGTCGCCCGATCCGTTTCGGGAGGCCGCCGCCGGGCCGGTCCGGCCCGGCACGACGGGCGGCTGTTAACCACCGCTCTTCAATAGGTATGTGACGCTTCGCCTGTCGCTCTCGGCGACGCTGCGAAGCTCTCGCGATCTACGGTCTGTCGGTCGAGCCATGCCCGGTGTCTCGGGTGCTCCCAATAGGCCGCGCCTGCGTTGCTGGCCGACTCTCTCCCGGCTTGCAGCGCACTGGGTCACCCGTCGCACCTTTGGCGGGTGGCCCTCTCTCATTTCTCAACTCACTTGCACTGAATGCAAGTTGAATGAAAGGAGCAGAGGTGTTCAATCCCGAACGGATGAGGTCTCGCCGCGTGGCACTCGATCTCACCTGCGCCCAGCTCGCCGACCGCATGGGCGTTCACGAGACGACCGCATGGCGCTGGGAGAACGGCGAGGCCGTTCCGTCGATCGCCCGTGTCGCCGAGCTGGCGGCTGCACTTCGAGTGCCGTTCCCGGCACTGCTGCGCCGTGCCAAGTCCGACGACGAGTATGCGGTGCTGTTCGGTGCCGAGACTGTTCGGCGTCGCCAGCCTGGCGCGCCGGTGTTCGACACCTGGGCCGACGCCCGGGAAGTCGCCGACATGGACGGGCTAGTTGCGGGTGTCCGAGCGGCCCAGCGCGAGGCCGGTAAGCGTGTCTGAGGGCCCCGACCGCGCGGTCATGGCCCGCGTGGCCGCCAGGGTGGCCGAACGGGCCGAGGAGGCCGCCCGGAGGGCCCGGGAGGCGGCCGAGGCGGTCGCCCTGCCCTCGCAGCCTCCGGTGGGCCCTGACCGGCAGGTATGGCAGCTCCGCGCCGCTCTGCGGCACGGCATCCCCGAAGACCACGCCGGACGGCTCAACGGCACCACGGCCGAGGAGGTCGAGGCCGACGCGGCGGCCTTCGCCGAGATGATCGGCCGGGCCGGGGTGGCCGCGCCGAAGCTGCGGAGCCGACCGGCACCCATCGCTGGTAGCGGTGGAGGCGTCCCGGAGCCGGCCGACCGGCGGGCCTCTCTCGTGGCGCACATGCGCGGCGCTCGCCGAATCTGACCAACAACCAATTGCCCGACGAGGGCCGTATCTGGAGGTAACGCTATGGCTGCTGCCATGACCAATGATGTCAAGACTCACGATCTGATCGCCGAGACCGCCGTCTCCTACCTCGCTCAGACCGGGGTGGCCTCCGCGCTGGTCTTCCGCAACGCCGAGAAGACGTTCGGCGGTGGCTCTGGCAAGACTGTTCGCATTGCCGTCCCGAACCGCATCGAGGCCAAGAACTTCAATGGTACCGACGAGCTTTCGGCCGCCTCGGAACGAGAGGTCGAGGTCAAGATCACTGAGGCCCCGTACAGCTCTGTTCCGGTTCGGCAGGACGAGGCCACGTTCGACATTCGCGACTTCGCAACTCAGGTGCTCGCGCCACAAGTTGACGGCGTCGCGCGGGCGCTGGAGGCTGCTGCCTGCGCGCCCATGAACAAGGCCATCGCGGCCGTGAAGGACACTGACACCGTCCACATCATCCGGCGCGGAGACGGCTTCGACCTGGACTGGATCGTGGACGCTGGCACCGAGATGGACGCCAACGACGTTCCTGAGGAGGGGCGTTGGCTTCTCGTGGGAACCGAACTCAAGGGCTTGATCCTCAAGCACCCTGACATGAAGCATGCGGACAAGTCCGGTTCCTCGGACGTGCTGCGCCGGGGCGAGATCGGTGATCTCCGAGGCTTCAAGGTGTACCACTCCAACGCCCTCAAGGGTGGCGCCATCGCCGGTGTTCGTGAAGCATTCGCCCTCGCGGTGTGCCCTCCGGTGATGGGCGTACTGGGTGGCGGGTCGCTGCCGCTGCTGAGTGGCAAGACGATTAGCGAGGACGGTTACGCGATCGCGGTTTGGACCGCTTGGGATCAGAGTGGGCACAGCGCCGTGCACACGGTGAAGTCGTTTGCTGGTGGCGCCGAGATCGACCCGAACCGCTATGTGGCCTTCAAGTTGGAGGCCGCGAGCGGCGCGGCAAAGTGACGAGAGGTCATCTCAATGTCTCCCGTCTGGCATCTGGAGTCCCACCAATCCCTCACGTGAGGGATTGGTGGGGCATTCATGCCGGTCTCGCTATCGCAGGGAACCCCTTTCAGGGGGGTGTCCTTACCGGGGGGCCGGGGTTAACGTAAAGGGTGGTCATCTAGGGCGCCTGATCTGACTATCCATCAGTTCCGTATGAGGGCTCTACCGAATGGCGCGCCTCGCCCCCTACCTCCGGGCTGGAAGCGCATCCGCCTCGCTGTGCTGCGACGTGACGAGTTCCAGTGCACCTGGCTGCGCGAGGACACCGAACAGCGATGCGCCGAGCGCAAGCGCCTTGAGGTCGACCACGCGGGCGACCGCGACGACCATGCGCTAGCCAATCTGCGCACGCTGTGCCACTACCACCATGCCAAGCTGACGCACGCTCAGAGCGTGAATGCTCGCACCTTCGCTGTGAAGCAACGCGAAGCCGAGCCAAGCGCCTACGCGCAGCGCCTCGCGCGCCGCTTGAGCGAGCGCTGAGCCGCCACCTTGGCCCGGCGCGCGCTGGCCCGAACCGGCCGCTCGCTGGGGCCCTCTCGCGTCCTCTCTCTGACCATGGCTGCCAATCCGAAGGGGTGGGGGGTGACCCCCCTCCGCTTCCTTCCCGCAGCACCATGTCAAAGCGATCCAAAAAATGCTTAGCGCTAAAGGTCCTTTTTTCGGGCCCAGAAAGGGAGTTGAACGATGACCTCCGACACATCGTCGGATCTGCCTCCGGCGCCCGGCGGCCTCGGCCAAGCCGGGACGGACCTTTGGGAAGCACTCCGCGCAGAGGGCTGGGAGCTGTCGGCGGGGGAACGGGCCGTCCTCGCCGACGCGTGCGCCCTCCGGGACGAGGTCGAGGCCGTACGGGCTGCTCTGACGGCCTCCGGGCCTGTCGTGACCGGCTCCGCCGGCCAACCGGCTGCGCACCCGCTATTCGGCGTGCTGGACCGCCAGCGTGCCCAGTTCGCCCGACTGGTCGGGCAACTCGGGGTCACACTCGATGGCGAGGCGCAGGACGGGCCTCTGTCGGTCAGTCAGGCTGGCCGGGCAGGTGCTCGGGCACGCTGGGGGGTGCGTTGATGGCGAGGATGCGGACCCGCCCGGCGGGGGTCACCGGCAAGTCGTGTTTCTGGTGCGCGCGGGCGGGTCATGCCGCTTGCAGCGAAGACGTCCACGCTCCGAAGCGCGCCGAGGACTGGAGGCTCTATCGGCAGCTTGCGGGGGAGATCGAGGCGGAGAGCTGACGCATGAACAGCAGATAGACCAGGCCCCGGTCTGCCCTGTGAGGGCGGGCCGGGGCCTTCTGTCGTTTCTGGGCTACTGGCTCCCTGGCCGGTTGGAAGTGAACCGCGCCTGAGGTTGGCGGGGCGTCAGGCGGCGAGCAGCATGCGGGTTCGCTCGCGGAAGTCAGCGACCAGCGGGTGAGCGCCGAAGGGAACCATGCGCCGCTGCACGTCCTGAACGGCTTCGACGCTTCGGGAGGACTTCACTCGGCGTGACAGATCGATGGCTCGGACGCCAGCAGCGTGGGCCGCGTCGAGGTCGCCCCTCTGGATGTGGGAGACAGCAAGGGCAGCTTGAGACATCGCCCCGCGCCGGGCCCGGCCCTGTGCGCGGGCGTAGTCGATCGACCGGTGCGCGTGCTCGGCAGCATGGTCCGGCTGGTCGAGGTCCCGGAAGACGTTGGCGATCTCGCCGTGCAGGTATGCGCCGTCGATGAACTTCGCCCACTCCGCCTCTCGGTCCGGCAGGACATTGGCAAAGGCATGTTCGGCCTCGGTGACCGCGTGGGCGGCTGCCTTGGCATCCCCGGCGGCTGCAAGGGCCCGCGCTTCGAGCGCCCACAGGTCGGCGAGGCAGGCAGGGGAGTCGGCGCGGCGGAGCCCCTGACGGCCCGCCTGGGCGAGCCTGCGGCCTTCCTGGGGGTTTCCGAGTAGCGTCGCCTGGTCGGCCATTCCTGCCAGGACGTGGGCCCCCAGAGCGGCATCCTGGGACTCCTCCGCGAGACGGAGCGCCTGGATCAGGTACCGCTGCGCGGTGCCGTGCTCGCCGTCGTCGTAGGCCATCCACCCGAGCAGGTAGGTCTGCTCCGCCGTGGCAGCACAAAGAGCCTGCCGGACGTCGTCGGCGAAGGTACGTCGGAGCAGCGGGTAGACGTGTTCGTTCATGTAGGCGGTGAGGACCAGACGGCCGGAGCCGCCCCCCTGCATCACGTCCATGTCCTGGAAGCTCGCGAACATGTTGCGGACACTGACGACGTCTTCGAGCCGAACGCGGGGCCCGGGTTCGGGCTGTTGGTCAAGAGTGTTGAGAAGCCAATCCCGGGAAGGTCCGACTCCTGCTGTTGCCGCGAACGGCACCGCTGCCAGAAACGCGCGTCGATCCATGTCAGCCCTTCCAAGCTCGGTGACCGCTTCTACCGTCTCCCCGAACGATGCGCTGTAAGCGAGTGGCCGGTCAAGGTCTGGCGAATCACCGAAGCCAAGGTCATATGCGGTGACCCGGTAGCCGAAGTGGGCTGAGAAGACATCAGCGATGATGCGGGGGAGGGGGTGGCGTGGCTGCTCGCCGAGACACCAGCGGCGCACTCCCGTCGTATCCGGGTTGATGTGCGGGTTCCCGTACTCCAGCGATCGTCTGTGCACTCGCCGGGCTACCTCGCCACGGCTCAGACCGGACCGCTCGATCATGCCTGCGAACTTGCCGTTTGCTTGCTTCCCCATGGCTCCCCGCTTCGCAGCTGCCTGAAAACCGACAGGGTTCAACACCCCTTCGCACGCTACCGGAGGGCGTCCCTCCGAGGTTGGCTGAATCAGTCAACTTCACCATGGCGAAGGGTGGCGAAGCGGTGTGACGACGACAAGGCGCGGTGTCGACGCTGACGTGATGCGGCCTGAGGTCGGGATCGAATCGGACGCCGGCTGCGAGGTGAATTGCCAGCAACGACGCGAGAGGCGAGGGGGGTTGGAGGCGGCGAGTCAAGTTGATTCGTCGGAGCCCGCCGAGTCTCCGACCATGCAACTCCTCCGGGAACGCACCCGAGAGCTGACCGAGTGTGCGTCGAACTGGCGCGCCTTCTTCGAGATGTAGGGAGCCCCCATGACCACCCCTCAGCGGGCGCGAGTCGGTGCGGACGATCCGGAGGAAGTCGGCTCGCCGGTGATGCCCCCGATGTTCGAGCTGGCACACCGGAACTGCTACCCGCCGACAGCGCCGCCCGAGGACGCTGCACTGTCGGTGCCGGTGCGACAGCAGGCGGACGACCTCCCGGCTCCCGTCGAAGAGGCGGCGTCAGAACCGCAGGTCGTCACCGTGTTCCACGACCCGGACGTGACCGTGTGCGGCCTCGCGCAGTGCCTCGGCGAGGCGCGGGAGGCTGAGGACGGCGAGCACCAGGACGACGCCCCCTCGCCTCGGACGTGTCCGTGGGAGAGCGAGGAGCCGGTTCCCCTTGAGCTGCTCCACCAGGACATGGGCGAGCACACGGTGTTGACGGGACACACCCGGTTCGTGCGGTACGTCGCCGACCACGTCACCGTGACTGTGAAGGGGGAGGCGCTGTGACCTACGTGGGGTTGGGCTTGTTCCTCCTGGTGTTCCTCGGAGGGGTCGATTGGGACCCGAAGGAGCACGTCCCCGGCCGCCTGTGGTGGGTGCGGGTCGGCCCCCGGCGGACGGTGGAAGTCTGGCGCCGAGGGCTGGGCATTCACGTGATCATCACGTCCCGCTAGCCGGGGCATCCCCGGCCGTGGTCGAACACGCCCGGGGAGCTGAGCCCCGTCCTGCCTCGGCAGGAGGGGGCAGCGATCCGCCGCCGACGGCGGGCGCCGCCAACCAGGGGAGGAGCAGAGGCATGACGCAGACCGAAACCCTTTCGCGTGGGGCCGAGTTGATGTTGAAGGGCCCGTTCTACGCGTACGCGGACCACATCACCACGCGCGTAATGGAGGCCAACCCCTCCTTCACGCGGGAGTACGTCGACAAGCTGGTCAAGGCGTGGGCGGACGTGGCCACGCTGACGGTCGAGGACGGAGAGAGCGAAGACCCGAAGTACGTCGTTACGCCGCACATGGCCGAAGTGACCGCCGCCGCCCTCTCGTTGGCGCGCATGTTCGTGTCGTTCATGAGTGCCATCGGGGGCGGGCGCTTCGTTCAGTGGGAGGCACCCCGGGAGTACGCCAGCATTGAGGACTTGGTGCGGACTCGCATTGCTCTGGTAACCAGCGGGTTCGGGGCCGATATCGACGTGTGGGGCGTCGCGTGAACTGGGCTACCACCGAGCGGGACCGGCAGTACATGCTGCGGCGGCTGGTCGTCGCCGCGCTGCCCGCCGTTGCCCAGCGCCACGCGTCCGGCGTGAGCGTGGCCACTCTGGGGATCATGTACGGCTGCGACTCGGACTGGCTCCACCAGCAGCTGGTCCAGGCCGGGCACGTCGACCCTGAGGTCACTCCCGCGCCGCCTCGGCAGATGCCAGGCCCGCTGGAAGGTATCCCCATGCCCGGCCGCAAAGCCTGGCCGTAGCCCCGAACCGGTCCCGCCCGTGCCTGTCCCTCAGCGACGTACGGGCGGGGCTTCAAGCCGTCCAAGGCTCGAATGGAACTCGCAGGTAGCCTGTCCCGGTGACCTCACTTTCCGAGCCCTTCGACGCCCCGAGCCCAGCCGACGCCCCTACCGACCGCGATGCCAATCCGCAGTACGTGCTGCCGTTGGTGTTGCACCTGGAGAAGGCGGACCCGCCGGAGCGGACGGACGCGCTGGAGACCTCGGCGCGGGCGGTGCTGACCCTGCTCTCAGACCCCCGGGTGACCGAGCCGGACGGCGAGTGGGCGGAGCGGGTCACCGCCTGGGAGGACGCCCGAATCCGCAAGGTGGTGCGCCGGGCCCGGGGCGGGGAGTGGCGCAAGGCGGCCGAGCTGCCCGGCGTCACGGTGACGGGGAAGCGGGCCGAGGTGCGGGTGTACCCGCCGGTGCCGCTGGACGGCTGGCCAAAAGAGCTGGTCAAGCTACAGGTGTCGGGGCTTGAGCTGACCGACGATCCCCAAGGTGCACCCCGCCCGAATCTCCAGGTCTCCGGCACCGATCTGGAGGAGACCGGCCCGGTCGCCGCCGCCGAGCCCGGCCTGCCGGTGCTGTGGCTCAATCCGGAGCTGGAGATGAGCGCGGGCAAGACGATGGCGCAGACCGGCCATGCCGCCCAGGTCGCCTGGTGGCGGCTGGACGAGACGCAGCGCAAGGAGTGGGCCGAGGCCGGTTTCGCCCTCGCCGTCCGCACGGCGACGCCGGAGGCCTGGGCGGAGCTGCTGGTGAGCGGCCTGCCGCTGGTCCAGGACGCGGGCTTCACCGAGATCGCGCCGGGGAGCTGCACGGTGGTCGCGGAGCACCCGGCGCTGCGCGGGTGACGGGTGACGGGCGGCGGCGAGTGACAGGGAACAGCGGACGGATAACAGCTTTCGGATAACAGAATCTGAAAGCTGTTATCTGTTATCCGTCCCCTGAAAACTGTCATCCGTTCCAGGTCTCCCGTCGCCGTGTCCGAATGCCGCCAGCATCCAGGGCGGCGGGTCGGTGAGTATCGGTGACGAAGGGGTTGGCCCCCGTGCCGTCCGCAGCCGGGCCCGACCCGCCCGAGACTCCGGAAGGACACCCCCGTGACCACCGAGCCCGCCGCCCGGGTGGCGGCCGCCGACTGGGCCGCCGTCGCCGACGAACTGGACGCCCACGGCTGCGCGCTCACGCCCCGGCTCCTCTCCCCGGCCGAGTGCCGGGAGCTGGCGGCCCGGTACGACCGGGCGGAGCTGTTCCGCACCACGGTGGACATGGCCCGCCACCGCTTCGGCTCCGGCCAGTACCGCTACTTCACGCACGACGGCCTCCCCGGGCCCGTCCGGGACCTGCGGGCCGCGCTCTACCCGCACCTGCTCGCGATCGCCCGCACCTGGGCCGGGCGGCTCGGCCGGCCAGCCCCCTGGCCGGACACGCTGGACGAGTGGCTGGAGCTGTGCCACCGGGCCGGCCAGTCGAAGTCCGCCCAGATCCTGCTGCGCTACGGACAGGGCGACTGGAACGCGCTGCACCGCGACGTGTTCGGCGAGATGGTCTTCCCCCTCCAGGTCGTCATCGGCCTCGACGAGCCGGGCAGGGACTACACGGGCGGCGAGTTCCTGCTCGTCGAGCAGCGGCCCCGCGCGCAGTCCCGGGGCACCAGCACCGTCCTCGCCCAGGGCCACGGCCTGGTGTTCACCACCCGGGAGCGCCCGGTGAAGTCGGCCCGGGGGTGGTCCGCCGGCCCCGTCCGGCATGGCGTGAGCACGGTCCGTTCCGGCCACCGCCACGCGCTCGGCCTCGTCTTCCACGAGGCCTGAACGGTTCCGTGATGACCTCCGCCACCCCCGCCCGCTCGCCGCTGATCGGCCCCGCCGCGATCGCCGCCTACGGTCGCCTGCCCGCGCCCGGCCCGCACACCGCGGCCGAACTCGCCGCACTGCTCCGTCTGCTCACCGGCGGCCGGGCCCGCCTCCACACCGTGACCGTCGGCCACAGCCGCGACGACGCCTCCCGCGCCGCCGCCGAGGCCTTCACCGAAGCCTGGCTGGACCTGCCGGGACGGTCGGTGCTCGCCGTCGTCGACTGGCCGGAGCAGGCCGCCTCCTGGCTGCGGCCCGCCCGCCGACTGACCGCCCCGGCGCCGGACGCCTGGGTCCTCGCCGCCGCACCACTCGGCTGGGCGCAACTGGCCCGCCGCCTCGGCCGGGAGCCGGGCTGGCGGGCGTGGCGCACCTTCGGCTTCGCCTCGCTCGCCTCGCTCGCCTCGCCCGCCGAACCGCGTGCCGTCGCCCTCGCCGGTCAGGGGGCGCTGGACGGCCTGCGCGGCGCGAGCGCCGACGGCGGCACCTGGGAGATCGCCGACGGCCGGCTCACCACCTGCCCGCCGGGCCGGGCGCCTCAGACGGTGTAGCGGCGCATCGCGCGCAGGCCGCCGTACGCCGCCGCGGCCGCCCAGAGGGCCATGATCAGCAGGCCGGACCAGTGGCCGTAATGGATCCCCGGGTCCGGCTGGGTGCGCGTGGCGTACAGCCCGGCCCGGTCGGGCAGGAACTGGCCGGCCTCGCGCACACCGGGGATCGCCGCCAGCCAGGTGGTGCCGAGGAAGACCATCGGGACGAGCAGGCCGAGCGCGGCGCTGAAGTTGCGCAGCATGGCCGTCAGGCCGAGGCAGAGCACCACCAGCAGCGGGTGGTAGAGCACCCCGGCCGTGAAGGCCCGGGCCAGACCAGGGGTGGAGAAGTCCAGGCCGGTGGTGGCGGCGACGACGAGGAACGAGCCGGCCGTGGAGGCCAGCCCCATCAGCAGCCCCAGTCCGATGCCGAGGGCGAGCTTGCCGCCGTAGAGCAGGCCTCGGCGGGGGACGGCGGTGAGTGAGACCGAGATCATGCGGGTGTTGAACTCCTGGCCGATCAGCAGGACGCCATGGCAGGCCACGGCGACATGGCCGAACAGCAGGCCGTAGAAGATCCCGTTGCTCGGGTCCTCGCCCGGGGTGTGGTCCGCCTCCCCGTACGCGGCGTTGACGGCGGCGGCGACACCGACGGTCAGAACGACGGCGACGAGCGGGGCGAGCCACTGGGAGGGAAGGGTGGTGAACTTGACGCGCTCGGAGCGCAGGACGTTCAGGGCGGTCGGAGCGCCGGTCATGGACGTGGTCATCGAGGTGTCGTTCCCAACGGTCTCGGAAGAGGCTGACAGGGAAGTGGGCGAGGTGCGGGCGGAGCGGCTCGCGGTGGAGGCACCCCGCCGCCGGTCGCGGAGGCAGGCGCAGGCCCCGGGCCTCGGCGCAGGACTCAGAACTCGGCTCGCCGCAGGGCGCGCAGGCCGCCGTACGCCGCGGCTGCCGCCCAGCCGGCCATGATCAGCAGACCGGTCCAGTGCCCGTACACGACCTGCGGGTTGTCGGCGTAGTGCAGCGCGTACTGGCCGGCCCGGTCCGGGAGGAACTGCACCACGGAACGCGCCCCGGGTACGCCGCTGAGCAGCGGGGAGAGCAGGAAGACGGTCGGCACCAGCAGGCCCATCGCGGCCGTGAGGTTGCCGAGCAGAGCGGTCGCGCCGATGCAGAACACCACCAGCAGGACGGGGTACAGCACCCCGGCGGTGGCGCTGCGGGCGAGGGCCGGGCCGTCCCATGCACCGGGTGTGGTGGCGGCGTATCCGGCGAAGGAGCCGGCCGTCCCGATCAGGCCGACGGCGAGGGCGACGAGTGCGCCGACGGCGAGTTTGCCGCCGTAGAACAGGCCTCGGCGGGGGACGGCGGTGAGCGAGACGGTGATCATGCGGGTGTTCAACTCCTGGCCGATCAGCAGGACGCCGAAGCAGACCAGCGCGGCCTGGCCGAAGTTGAGGCCGTAGTAGAGGCCGACACCGGGGTCGTCGGTGAGGCTGTGGTCCTTGCCGCCGAGAGCGGCGCCGACGGCGGTGGTCAGGCCGACGGTGAGCAGGGCGGCGAGGACCGGGGTGAACCAGAGCGAGCGGAGGGTGGCGAGCTTGATCCCTTCGGACCGCAGCAGGTTCAGTGCGGTGGACGTGGACGTGGACGTGGACGTGGACGTGGCCGGGGCCGGGGCCGGGGCCGGTACGGACGGAACGGTGCTCATGCCGCCGCCGCCCGGTACTCGACGCTGTCGGCGGTCATCCGCATGAACGCCTCTTCCAGCGAGTCCTGCTGGACGGCGATCTCGTACAGCACCACGCCGTTCGCCGCCGCCAGCGCCGCGATCCGCTCCGGCTCGGCCCCGCTCACCTCCCAGGCGTCGCCGTCCACCGGCTCGGCGGTCACCGTTCCCGAACCGAGACTCCCGAGGTCGCCGCCGAGCAGGGCGGCCAGCTTCGTCCGGTCCACCGCGCGGACCCGGATCCGGGTGCGGCCGTGGCGTTGAAGGAATTCCGTGGTGGCGTCGTCCGCCAGCAGCCGGCCCCGGCCGATGACGACCAGATGGTCGGCGGTGAGCGCCATCTCCGTCATGAGGTGGGAGGAGACCAGCACGGCCCGGCCCTCGGCGGCCAGATCGCGCAGCAGGGTGCGGATCCAGCGGATGCCCTCGGGGTCGAGGCCGTTCACCGGCTCGTCCAGCAGCAGCACCGGCGGGTCGCCGAGCAGCGCGGCGGCCACGCCGAGCCGCTGGCGCATGCCGAGCGAGAACCCGCGGATCCGGCGGCCCGCCGCCTCGGTCAGGCCGACCTGCGCGAGCACCTCGTCCACCCGGCGGTTCGGCAGCCCGTTGCTGGCGGCCAGCCAGCGCAGCTGGCCGCGCGCGGTGCGGCCGCCGTGCACGGCCTGGGCGTCCAGCAGGGCGCCGACCTGCCGCAGCGGGTCGGCCAGTTCGGCGTACCGGCGACCGCCGACCAGGGCGTGGCCTGCGGTGGGCCGGTCGAGGCCGAGGATCAGCCGCATGGTGGTGCTCTTGCCCGCGCCGTTCGGCCCGAGGAAGCCCGTCACCACCCCGGGCCGGACGACGAAGCCGAGGTCGTCGACCACACGCTTTCCGTCGTACTCCTTGGTGAGGCCCTGAACCTCGATCATGACGCCCTCCCGCGTGCTCCCCGGACCTTCCCCGGACTCGCTTCGGGCTCCTCCGGATTCACTCCGACCCGCTCCGACCCGCTCCGGGATTCCGGACCCCGGCTCTCCGGCTCCGACGGCCCCATTCCACCGGAGCGGACCACTCCGGCGGATCCCGCCGGGGAGTGGAGCCCTCTCCCTCTTGGGAGGGAGTCGCGGCACATCGCTGACCTGGCAGGATGGCGTCATGCCCAGGATCCTCGCGCCCCTGCTGAGCGCCGCCACCTACGCGCGGTGGCTGCATCTGGTGATCGGGTGGATATTCGCCGGCGTCGTCCTGATGATCTACCCGGGGACGTACGGGTTCAGCCTCGCCGAGGTCCTGGCAAGGGCCGTTCTGCTGGATGCCGTGCTGCTCACGCTGGCCGCCCTGCTGCCCGCGATGCGCCGGGCCGAGGGCGTGCAGGCGCGGCTGCTGCTGATGCCCGAACGCGAGCAGGACATCGCCGCCGAACCCGCCCGTACCTGGGCCGACCGCCGACGCACCGCCGTCTGGTTGATCGGCCGGGTGGCTCTCGGCTCGGTGGTCGGGATCCTCGCCGTGCTGGTGCCCGCCGGCGCCGTCGAGCTGGTCGCCGACTCCGCGCCGAACCTGCACGGAATCCAACTCCCGCACCAGCACGGACTGCTCTGGTACCCGCTGCTGGCGGCCGCGGCGCTGTTCGGCTACGGCTGGCTGGTGGTCTGGGCGGGGCGTCTGCAACTCGCCATGGCGGTAAGGCTGCTGGGACCGTCCCCGGCCGAACGGCTGGCCGAGGCGGAGCTGCGGGCCGAACGTCTGCTGGAGCGCAACCGGTTGGCCCGCGAGCTGCACGACTCCATCGGCCACGCACTGACGGTGACGGTCCTTCAGGCCGGTGCGGCTCGGGAGGTGGGCGACCCGGCCTTCGTCGCCAAGGCGCTCGAAGTCATCGAGGAGACCGGCCGACAGGCCATGGACGACCTGGAGCGCACGCTCGTCCTGCTCCGCGAGGCCTCGGACCGGCGGGACGCGTCGGACGGGTCCGTCACCGAGCGCCCCGGCATCGAGCAGCTGTCCGCGCTCTTCGACACCGCGCGGGCCGCCGGCAGCCCGGTGGAGGCATGGATCGACGTGCCGTCGGGGAAGCTGCCCGGGGTGCTCTCCCGCGAGTCCTACCGGATCCTCCAGGAGGGCGTCACCAACGCCCTCAAGTACGCGCCGGGCGAGCCGATCAGCGTCCGGATCGCCCTGCGGGGAGGCCGGTTGGAGCTGCGCTGCGCCAACGCGACGGGCGGGCCTGGCCCGTCGTCCGCGCGCAGCGCACCGCGCAAGGGCGGCAAGGGACTTCGCGGTATCCGGGAGCGGGCCGCGCTGCTCGGTGGCGAGGCCTCGGCCGGGCTGGAGTCCGGCGAATGGGTCCTGGCCGTCCGCATGCCCCTACGCTTGGGCGTGTGATGATCGACATTCTGCTGGCCGACGACGAGGAACTGGTCCGGGCCGGACTGCGGGCCGTGCTGGAGGCGCAGGGCGACCTGCGGGTGGTCGGTGAGGCCTCCGACGGAGGCGAGGCGGTGGCCATGGCCCGGGAGCTGCGCCCGCACGTGGTGCTGATGGACGTCCGGATGCCGGAGGTCGACGGTCTGGCGGCGACCCGCGCCCTCGTCCGGTCGGGCGCGACCGGGGAGCAGCCGCCGAAGATCCTGGTCGTCACCACCTTCGAGAACGACGACTACGTCTACCAGGCCCTGCGCGCCGGTGCCGACGGCTTTCTGCTGAAGCGCTCCCGCCCGGCCGAGATCGCCCACGCGGTCCGGCTGGTCGCGGCGGGCGAGTCGCTGCTCTTCCCGGCCGCGATCCGTCGTCTCGCCGCAGGCCAGGGCAACGCGGCCGCCCGCGCGACGATGGCCCGTGCCGCCCTGACCGAGCGTGAGGCCGAGGTGCTGCGGCTGGTGGCCCGGGGCCTCGCCAACAGCGAGATCGCCGAGCAGCTGTTCCTCGGCGTGCAGACGGTGAAGACGCACGTCAGCAGTGTGCTGGCGAAGCTCGGCGCCCGCGACCGCACCCAGGCGGTGATCGCCGCGTACGAGTCCGGCTTCGTGGAGCCGGCCGAGGACCGGCTGTCCGAGGAACAGCCGAACCGTGCGGACCCGACGCGGAGTTGAGCCGGCCGTAGGGCAGGAGCCGGCCCCGCCGTCCGGCCCCGCCGTCCGGGACCGGTAACCGGTGGGCCGAAGCGATACCCGGCGGGCCTGGCCGGTACCCGGTGACGGGTGGCCGATGAGGGTGCTCAGGCGGGGTACGCGTGGGTCTGGGCGGCCTTGACCGAGGCCCAGACGGTGGTGCCGGGGGCGAGATCGAGCTCGGCGGCGGCGGCCGGGGTCAGGTCGGCGGCCATCGGCAGGTCACCGGCCAGGTCGGCGCGGACCTGGTCGCCGTGCAGGTCCAGGCCCGCGACCTGGAGCTCCCAGACGTTGCGCGCGCTGGACTGCGGTCGCTCCCGGTGCAGCGTGACGGCGGACGGCGGGAACGCCACGAAGGCGGGGCCGGTCAGCTCCTCGGTGGTGGCCAGCACGGGGCCGTCGGCCAGCGTCACCCGGTGGCCGTCCGCCGTGCCCTGGTAGAGGTTGAGGCCGACCAGGCGGGCGATGTAGTCGGTGCGCGGACGCCGGGCGATCTCGGCGGGGCTGCCGGACTGCACCTCGCGGCCGCCCTCGATCACCACCAGCCGGTCGGCCAGCACCATCGCGTCCAGCGGGTCGTGCGTCACCAGCACCGCCACCGCCTCGAACTCGGCCAGATGGCGCCGGAGTTGGGCGCGGACATCGAGCCGGGTGCGGGCGTCCAGGGCCGCCAGCGGCTCGTCCAGCAGCAGCAGCCGCGGCCGTACGGCCAGCGCCCGGGCGAGTGCCACCCGCTGCGCCTGGCCGCCGGAGAGGCGGCCGGGGCGGGCGCCCGCGTGGTCGGCCAGGCCCATCCGCTCCAGCCAGCCGGCCGCCTCGGCCCGGGCCTCGCGCTTGGGACGGCCCTGGCAGCGCGGGCCGAAGGCGACGTTGTCGAGGGCGCTGAGGTGCGGGAAGAGCAGGTAGTCCTGGAACACCACGCCGACCGGACGCTCCTCGGCGGGGGTGTGCAGCCGCTGCGCCGGGTCCTCCAGGACGCGGCCGTCCAGCCGCAGGTGGCCGCCGGTGAGCGGGAGCAGCCCGGCGAGGGCGCGCAGCGCGGTGGACTTGCCGGCGCCGTTCGGTCCGAGCAGGGCGACCACCTCGCCGGGGGCGGCGGTGAGGGCCAGGTCGAGGGTGAAGGCGGCGCGTTCCACCCGGAGCCGGGCGTCGAGCGCCGGGCCGTTGAGCGCCGGGCCGTTGAGCGCCGGGCCGTTGAGCGCCCGGTCGTCGGGCGTGTGGTCGTCGGGTGTGTGGTCGCTCGGGGTGTCGGCGGGGGCGGTCGTCATGGGGTGGGCGTCCAAGGGGCGGGGGCCGGAGCGGGGGCGGGTGTGCGAGGTGGCGGGCCGGGTGGTCCGGCCCGCCACCGCGGCGCGGGCGGCGCGGCGCTCACGGGGTCGACATCCAGCGGTCGCGCAGCCCGACCAGGACGGCGATGGAGACCACCAGCAGCACCAGCGAGAGCGCGATCGCGGCCTCCGGGTCGGACTCCATGGCGAGGTAGACGGCGAGCGGCATGGTCTGGGTCTTGCCGGGGAAGTTGCCCGCGAAGGTGATCGTCGCGCCGAACTCGCCGAGCGCGCGGGCCCAGGCCAGTACGGCGCCGGCACCGATGCCGGGGGCGATCAGGGGCAGGGTGACCCGGCGGAACGCGGTCAGCCGGGAGGCGCCCAGGGTCGCGGCGGCCTCCTCGTACCGAGGGTCGGCGGCCCGCAGCGCGCCCTCGACGCTGATCACCAGGAACGGCATCGCCACGAACGCCTCGGCGATCACCACGCCGGTGGTGGTGAAGGGCAGCGTGATGCCGAAGGCGGAGTCCAGCCAGGAGCCGACGATGCCGCGCCGGCCGAGGACCAGCAGCAGCGCCACGCCGCCGACCACCGGTGGCAGCACCAGCGGCAGGGTGACCAGCGCCCGGATGACGCGGCGGCCGGGCAGCTCGGTGCGCGCGAGCAGCCAGGCCAACGGCACCCCGAGCAGCAGCGACACCGCCGTGGCCGCCGTCGCGCAGACCAGCGAGAGGCGCAGCGCCTCCCAGACCTCGGCGCTGGTGAGCTGGTCGGACAGCGTACTCCAGGGTGCCCGGACCAGGAGCCCGACCAGCGGGAGGATCAGGAACGCCAGCCCGAGCAGCGCCGGGAGCAGCAGCGCGACCGGGACGCGGTGTGGGCGCCGCCGTCGGCGCGGCATCCCCTTCCCTGGGTGCGCCGCGCCGCCGGTGCCGGTGTTGTGGCCGGTGGCACCGGTGCCGGTGGCACCGGTGGTCCCGGTGGTGCGTCCGCTCACGGTGCCTGGAAGCCCGCCGCGGTGAGTACCTGCGTGGCCTCGGGTGACTCGATGTAGGCGACGAAGGCGGCGGCGCCGTCCTTGTTCGGGGCCTTGGCCAGCGCGGCGATCGGGTAGTCGTTCACGGCCTTGTCGGCCTCGGGGAAGTCCACGCCGTCGATCTTCGCAGCATCGGCCTTCACATCGGTCTTGTACACCAGGGAGGCGTCGACCTCGCCCAGCTCGACCTTGGTGAGCGCGCCCTTGACGTCCTGCTCCAGGGTGACCGGGGTCAGGTTCACGTTGCCGGCCTTGAGCGCGGTCAGGGCGGCGGCGCCGCAGGGCACCTCCTTTGCGCACAGCGCGACCTTGACGCCGGGTGCGGTCAGGTCGCCCAGGCCCGCGATGTGCTTGGGGTTGCCCTTGGGGACGGCGATGGTGAGCGTGTTCTTGACGAAGGTCTTCGACTCGCCGCTGACCCCGCCCGCGTCGGTGACGGTCTTCATGGTGGCCGGGCTCGCGGCGGCGAAGACGTCGGCGGGGGCGCCGGAGTTGATGCTGGTGGCGAGGCCGGAACTGCCGCCGAAGTTGAACTTGACCTTGGCGCCCGGGTTGGCGGCCTCGAACTTCCTGCCGAGTTCGGTGAAGCTCTCCTTGAGCGAGGCGGCGGCGAAGACGTTGATCTCGCCGGAGGCCTTCGGGGTGCCGGCCGACCCGCTGGCGGAGGCGCCCGTGTCGCCCGAGCTCTTGCTGCCGCCGTCGCTGCCGCAGGCGGTGACCCCGAGGCCGAGGGCGAGGGCCACCGCGGTGGCGACGGCGACTCTGCGCGTGGTGGTCGTACGGGTGCTCATCGGTGGTTTCCCCTCCTGGGCGCGCCGGAAGGGCGCGGGGACTCGGTTGCAGATGCGGCCATTAAGGCGATCATAGTGTCGCAAATACGAGTGAAAGTTTGCCTGCCGCATTGCACAGGCAAGGTGCATCAAGGGCGAGTGCCCCGCCGTGGGGAGCCTCAAACGGCGCCGCCCCCGGAAGCCCCGCCTCCCGGAAGCGTGCTCACGGAAGACCCGCCCCCGGAAGACCCGCCCCTGGAAAACCCGTCGCGGCGAAGCGCCCCGGGGCGCGACAGTGGTCACCGTCCGTACGCACCGCCGGCCGACCGGCCGAGCCAAGGGGAGGAGTACACCCATGTCCACGCTGCGCGTCACCGCCGAGCGGCTGACCATCCTGGCGCACCCGAACGCCGACGCACTGGAACTCGCACAGGTCGGCCTCTACCGGGCGGTGGTCGCCAAGGGCGCGTACCGCAGCGGCGACTACGCCGTGTACATCCCCGAGCAGGCGGTCCTGCCCGCCCCGCTGATCGAGGAGTTGGGGCTGACCGGACGGCTGGCCGGGGGAAACGCCGACCGGGTCAAGGCGGTCCGGCTGCGCGGGGAACTGTCGCAGGGCATCGTCTGCCGTCCCGGCGCGCTGGCCGGCACCGACCTGGCGGCCGCCGCCGAGCGCGGCGAGGACTTCGCCGACCTGCTCGGCGTCACCAAGTGGAAGCCGCCGGTCCCGACGTCGATGAACGGCGACGTGGTGAGCGCGCCGGATCTGCTGCCCTGGGTGGACATGGAGAATCTCAAGCGTTTCCCGGGCGTCTTCGAGCCGGGCGAACCGGTGGTGCTGACCGAGAAGCTGCACGGCAGTTGCTGCCTGGTCACCTACCATGCCGCCACCGGCGAGGTGCAGGTGTCGTCCAAGGGCATCGGGGCCCAGGGGCTGGCGCTGGCCGAGGACGAGCGGAACCTGTACTGGCGGGCGGTCCGGGCGTACGGCATACCGGCGGTGGCCGCCCGGCTGGCGGAGCGTCTCGGCGCCGAGCGGGTCGGCATCTTCGGCGAGGTCTTCGGCGCCGGTGTGCAGGACCTCACCTACGGCGAGTCCGGCCGCGCCGAGCTGCCCGGTTACGCCGCATTCGACGTCTCGGCGGTGCTGGACGGACAGTTGCGCTGGCTGCCGGCCGCCGAACTGCTGGACGGCCGGCTGCCGCTGGTGCCCGAGCTGTGGCGCGGGCCGTTCGACCCGGACACCGTGCTGGCGCTGGCCCAGGGGCGGGAGACCGTCTCCGGGCGCGAGCTGCACCTGCGGGAGGGCGTGGTGATCCGCCCGGTGGCCGAGCGCTGGAGCCCGGTGGTGGGCGGGCGGGCCATCGCCAAGGTGGTCAGTGACGCCTACCTGACCCGCAAGGGCGGCACCGAGTACGAGTAGGCGCAGCCGGTGGGCGTGTGCGGCCGGGGCGGCACATGCCGGTTGATGTACGAGCCGCGGCCGGGCGCCGGCGCTGCACGCCAGGGGGCGTGCGGGGCGGTCGTGGGTGATCCGCGACCGCCGTTGTGAGCCCTTCTCCATGTGATTACCAGTCAGTTAAGTTCGGGGGACGGTACTGGAGGAGGAGACAGATGACCACCGCTGCCCAGATACCCGGCCCGCCCGGACTCCCGTTGATCGGGTCGATGCTGGACCTCACCCGGCGCCCGCTGCAGACCTACCTCGCCGCCCGGCGCGACTACGGGGACGTGGTCCGCTTCGTCGCCGGACCGCCCGGGCTCCGCGCCGAGTTCTTCATGGTGTTCTCCCCGGAGGGCGCCCACCAGGTGCTCGCCGGTGAGGCGGCCAACTTCCGCAAGGACAACGGCTTCTACGACGAGCTGCGGACCAGCATCGGCAACGGCCTGCTGACCAGCCAGGACAACGACTACCAGCGCCAGCGCCGGCTGATCCAGCCGCTGTTCACCCGCCGCCGGGTGGATGGCTATGTGGACGCCATCGCGCTGGAGGCGGATGCGCTCACCGAACGCTGGCGGGCGGTGCCCGGCGGTGTGGTGGACGCGGCGGACGAGATGTCCCGGTTCGCGCTGCGCGCCGTCGCCAGGATCCTCTTCGGCTCCGACGTGGAGGCGGCGGTGGAGGTGGTGCACCGCAGCTTCCCGGTGCTCGGCGAGTACATACTCGAGCGGGGTTTCTCCCCGGTCCGCATTCCGCGCGCCTGGCCCACGCCCGCCAACCGGCGCAACGCCGAGGCGCAGCGTGACCTCTACGGGATCTGCGACCAGATCATCGCCGAACGGTCGGCCCGGGCCGGGGCCGTCGAGACGGACGACCTGCTGGCACTGCTCGCCCGGGCCCGGGGCGAGGACGGCGCGGGCCTCGATCCGACGGAACTGCGGGACCAGGTCCTGATCTTCCTGCTGGCCGGGCACGAGACCACCGCGACCTCGCTCGCCTTCGGGCTGCACCTGCTCGCCCGGCACCCGGAGGAGCAGCGCCGAGCCCAGTGCGAGGCGGAGGCGGCGCTCACCGGCCGGTCGCCGACCGCCGCCGATCTGGAGGCCCTGCCGTACATCACCCAGGTGTTGAAGGAGGCGATGCGCCTCTATCCGGCGGCCGCGCTGATGGGTCGGCGCTCGGTGGCCGAGACGGTGATCGGCGGGCACGTCGTCCCGGCGGGCGCGCAGGTGATCCTCGCGCCGTGGGTCACCCACCGCCACCCCGACCACTGGGCCGACCCGGACCGCTTCGATCCGGACCGTTTCCTGCCCGGCCGGGAGAAGGAGCGGCACCGCTACGCCTGGTTCCCGTTCGGCGGCGGTCCTCGCGCGTGCATCGGGCAGCACTTCTCGATGCTGGAGGCGGTGCTGGCGATGGGGGTGCTGCTGCGCGACTTCGACATCGAGGCGGTGGACCACGAGGTGGCGCTCGCTCAGGGGATCACCCTGCGGGCGGACAGCCCGATGCGGATCCGGCTGACGCCGCGGGGCTGACAGGCTGACAGACGGGCGGCTGACAGGCGGCGGCCGGCAGAAAACAGATGACAGAAAACAGATGTCGGATAACAGATAACGAAAGTCGTCATCTGTTCGCCGTCCTCCCGGGTGGCGCCGGGGTCGACCCGTTCGAGCGCGGGCCCGCCCCGGGTGGTGCGGTGTGCGCGGAAGGGGTGGGGGGTGCGGGCGGAGGGGGTGCCGCCCACCGGGACGGCACCCCCTCGCTCGTCTCCACTCGTCCGATCGCCCGCGGCTCAGCCGCGCGACTGGAAGACGATCCTGGTCCAGCTGGAGCCCGGGCAGTTGCCCCAGACCGCCCACGGCTGCGGTCGCGCGCCGATCCACAGGCCGGTGGTGGAGGTGCCGTTGGCGCAGTAGGTGATGGTGCGCAACTCGCCGGAGTAGATCGTGCAGTTGCCTTCCCAGCGCCAGCCGTAGTTGGCGGTGATCACGCAGTGGTAGGAGGCGGCGATGGCGTCGGCCGTCGTCACGCCGGATCCGGCGGTGATGGACTGGTCGGGGACCGGCTCGGCGGTGGCCGGCAGGGCGGTGGTGCCGAGCACGCCGAGGGCGGCCACGGCTACCACGCCGAGCTTGGTGAAGGTCCTGGCGATACAACCTGACATGGCGTTGTCTCCTCGCTCATGGGGGTTCGTCCCGGCCGGGTGCGGTGCTGGTCGGAATTCCCCGACGCCACCCGACCGGTAACGCAATGCACACGAATGACTGCGAAGAGTGAGACGACGAACTATGATGTGACCTGTGTCACAACTAGGCCTTCAGGGTGCCGATTTCCGAGGGGAGCGGCATGGAACTCAGTGGTCGGTGCACAGGTGGGCGGGAGCCGGATTTCGGCGACGCCGGAGGCGTGCCCGGTCGCGCCCCGGATCCTGGGGCCGCGAATCCCGGCGCGGCTGATTTCGACCGGGTGTTCACGGAGCTGCTGCCCCGGCTCCATCGGGCGGCCGCCTCGCTCACCGGAAGTTCGTTCGCGGCCGGTGATGTGGTGCACGACGCGTATCTGCGAATAGCCCGGCGCCCCGAGCACTTCCTCGGCCATCCGCAGCCGTACGCCTACGTGTTCACCACGATGGCGAACATCGTGCGCGACCAGTGGCGCCGGGAGCGCCGCCGGGCGGCCCTGTCGGGGCCGGTCGAGGCCGAGTTCGGTGCGGCCGATCCCTTCGGTGGCGGGGTGGGCGAACTGCAGGCGCACTGGGAGGTGGTCCGGCTGCTGCGCTGTCTGACCGTCAAGCAGGCCCGGGTGGTGGTCCTGGTCGACCTCGACGGCTACAGCGTCGACGAGGCCGCCGAACTGCTGGGTGTGCACCGCAGCACCCTGGCGGTCACCCGGCGCCGCGCCCTGGGGCGGCTCCGAGCCGTCCTCGAACACGAACGCGAACACGAACACGAGCGCGAACGCGAACGCGGCCGCGAACCCGCCGTCGAACCCGAACCCGGCCCCGGCCCTGGCCCCGAACCCGGCCCCGGCCCTGGCCCCGGACCCAGGCCCGGCCCCGGACCGGCGTCCGGTGCCGAAAGAGCTCCCGACGCACCGAACTGACGATGTGTCAGCTGATCCGCCGCCCCGGCCCGTACGCTGCGAATCGTGATCACGTACGAGGAGCAACGCCACCGCGCCCTGGCCGGCGAGGGCCGCTGGTCCGAACTGCTGGGTGTCTACCGGCAGGCCCGGGCGGCGGCCGTCGTACGCGGCGGTGAGGACTGGGCGGGGGTGGAGACCGCGCCGCTCGGCCATCTGATCGCCTACGCCGCCCCTCCCGAGCTGGCCGTCCGGCTGTTCGACCCGGACGGTGGCCCGGGCACCGCGGCCGGGGTCGCCGACCACGATGCCGGGCCGCTCTGGGAGGTACTGGCGACCCGGCACTCGTGGCTGCGGCTGGCCCCGCTGCTCACCCCCGCGCCGGTCCGCCGGCTGGTCGCGCACACCCGGGTGCTGATCGGCGAGGACCTCTCGTACGGCGCCGAGCCCGCCCCGGAGGGCGTGCCGTTGCTGCTGGAGCCCTGGGAGTCGGCGGGCTGGGGCGAGGGCGCGCGGGTCCGGGAGTACCTGCCGTCCGGTGGCTCGTGCAGCGCGCTGCTCACGCTCCCGGCCTCCCGGGAGGGGCTGGGCCCGGTGACACTGCCCGCGCCGGGCGCCCGGCTGCGTGGCCAGCGGGCGACCAGGGCGCTGGCCGCACTGGTGGGCTGGGCGGACTGGGCGGAGGTGGCCTGCGTACGCGGGCCGGCGCCGCAGGCGGTCGCACAGCTCGCCCCGGGGGCGCGGGTCACCGGGGGGTACCTGTCGTTCGCCGCCGCCTACCCGGCCCTGGTCCATGCGGGCGTCGCGGACCGGTCGCACGGCTCGGCGCACGGGCGGCTGGCCCTCTGGCGGGCGCTGGCCGCGATGGCCGGCGCCGACGGGCCGGACCGGGCCGAGGTGAACGCCCTGGTGGCCCGGATGCGCTGCTTCACCTGGTGCGACCCGGCGGACGGTCTGCGTCATCTGCATCTCGCGGTCGAGGACCCGGCGTCCGGCCTGAGCTGGGCGGTCAGCGGCTCCGAGGAGTTGTAGGGCCGGTCCGGCAGCCCCTGGCATCCTTCGGGGCCGCAACCGCGAACCCCCGACCCGGCGCCGCTCGGGGGTTGGGCGAGGCGCCGGACCGGGGGAGAAGGGGAGGCTCAGGCGGCCGCCGGGGTGGGCGCGGGCGTCGGCTGGGCCCCGCCGGGTACGTCGGTCCCACCGGGCACACCGGCTTCGCCGGACCCCGCGTGGGCGTCCGCCCCCGGGTGGCCGTGCGCGTCGACCAGCGTCCGCTCGTCGAACGGAACCGCGCCCGCCAGCACCTGCCGGGCGCGCTCCCGGTCGAACTCGCCGGTCCACTGCCCGACCAGCACGGTGGCGACGGCGTTCCCGGCGAAGTTGGTCAGCGCCCGGGCCTCGGACATGAAGCGGTCGATGCCGACGATCAGGCCGACCCCGTCCACCAGCGCGGGCTTGTGCGACTGCAGCCCGCCCGCCAGGGTGGCCAGGCCGGCGCCGGTGACCCCGGCCGCGCCCTTGCTGGCGATCACCATGAAGACCAGCAGCGACAGCTGCTCGCCGAGCGACATCGGCTTGTCCATCGCCTCGGAGATGAAGATCGACGCCATGGTGAGGTAGATCGCGGTGCCGTCCAGGTTGAAGCTGTAGCCGGTCGGCACCGTGATGCCGACCACCGGGCGGCTGACGCCCAGGTGTTCCATCTTGGCGATCAGCCGCGGCAGCGCGCTCTCCGAGGAGGAGGTGGAGAGGATCAGCAGGAACTCGCGGCCGAGGTAGCGCAGCAGCGCGAACACGTTCACCCCGGCGACCAGGCGCAGCAGCGCGCCGAGCACCACGACCACGAACAGCGCGCAGGTGACGTAGAAGCCGATCATGATCACGGCGAGGCTCTTCAGCGCGGCCGTGCCGGTCGCCCCGACCACCGCGGCCATCGCGCCGAACGCGCCGATCGGTGCCACCCACATGATCATCGCCATGATGCGGAACACCAGCCGCTGCATGTGCTCGATCCCGCGCAGCACCGGGGCGCCGACCGGGCCCATCGCCTGGAGGGCGAAGCCGGCCAGCAGCGCGACCAGCAGGGTCTGGAGCACCTTGCCCTCGGTGAGGGACGAGACCATGGTGGTCGGGATCATCCCGAGCAGGAAGTCGGTGGTGGACTGCGCCTCGCCGGCGGCGGCCTGGGCGTGGCCGGACTTGGCGAGCGCCGCGGTGAGGTGGAGGCCGGAGCCGGGCTCCAGCAGGTTGCCGACCGCCAGGCCGATGGCCAGCGCCACGGTCGACATGGTGAGGAAGTAGCCGAGGGCGAGCCCGCCGACCTTGCCGACCTTGGCGGCCTTGGTCACCGAGCCGATGCCCAGCACGATGGTGCAGAAGATGACCGGGCTGATCATCATCTTGATCAGGTTGACGAAGCCGGTCCCGACCGGCTTGAGGCCGACCGCGAAGCCGGGCGTGGCCAGTCCGACCACGACGCCCGCGACCACCGCCGCGATCACGGCGAGGTAGAGGTAGTGGGTGCGGTCCTTCGCTCTGACCCCGGCCGGCCGACCGGCCGGCCCTGCGACTCCGGTGATGGACATCTGCGGCTCCTTCGCCCTTGCACGTCCGGCAAGTCCTGGCGGCCCCGGGTGGTGGGCCGCTCCGACTATGGGCCCGCCTCGTGACGAAGGTCACGTTTGTGTTCATAGAGTTCACGGCACGCGGTGGCCGGCGGCTCTGCTCCGGGTGTGGTGCACACTGTCAGGCATGTCCGTGCGCACCCTCCCCGCTCCGCGCCGGCTGGTCCGCAGTCTGGCCGGGCAGCTCTTCGTCGTCCAAGTGGTCATCGTCGCCGCGGTGGTGGCGGGCGGCGCCGTGCTCGCCTACCTGTTCACCGCCGGCCGCACCGAGGCCGCGGCCCGCCGCCAGGTCACCGCCGTCGCCCGCGCGGTCGCCGATTCCCCGTCGGTGCGGGCCGCCGTCGCCGGGCCGGACCCGTCCGCGCTCCTCCAGCCGTACGCGGAGCAGGTGCGGGCGGACACCGGGGTCTCCTTCGTCACCGTGATGGACACCGCCGGGGTGCGCTGGACCCACCCGCTGCCCGAGCAGATCGGCAGGACCTTCCTCGGGCACATCGACTGGGCGCTGGCGGGGGAGACCCGCAGCGAGACGTACACCGGCACGCTGGGCCCGTCGGTCCGCGTCGTCACGCCCGTGCTGGACGACCGGGGCCGGGTGGTCGCGCTGGTCAGCGCGGGCCTCACGGTGCAGTCCATCTCCGCCCAGCTGCGCGGGCCGCTGCTGGCCCTGGCCGGTGTCGCGGTGGCCGCGCTCGCCCTCGGCGGGCTCGGCACCTACCTCGCCAACGCCCGGCTGCGGCGGCACACCCACGGCATGGGGCCGGCCGAACTCAGCCACCTCTACGAGTACCACCAGGCCACCCTGCACTCGGTGCGCGAGGGCCTGGTGCTGCTCGACCGTGGGCACCGGGTGGTGCTCTGCAATGACGCGGCCCGCGAACTCCTCGGCCTGTCGGGGAAATTGGAGGGGCAGCCGATCGCCGGTCTGGGCCTGCCGGAGGCGCTGCTCGACGCCGTGCTCGGCGCCGGGCCGGCGCGCGACGAGGTCCACCTCACCGCCGAGCGGGTGGTGGTGCTCAACACCTCCGTCATCGGCACCGGCCTCGGCCGGGTCGTCACCCTTCGCGACCACACCGAACTACAGTCCCTGAGTGGCGAGTTGGACTCCGTCCGGGGCTTCACCGAAGCGCTCGGCGCACAGGCGCACGAGGCCGCCAACCGGCTGCACGCCGTCGTCTCGCTGATCGAACTCGGCCGCCACGAACAGGCGGTGGAGTTCGCCACCGCCGAACTCGCCCTCGCCCAGCAGCTCACCGACCGGGTGGTCGCCGCCGTCGGCGAACCCGTGCTGGCCGCCCTGTTGCTGGGCAAGGCCGCCCAGGCGGCCGAGCGGGGAGTGGACCTGACCCTCACCGAGGACAGCCGCATCGACGACGGTGTGCTGCCGCCGGACCTCTCCGACCGCGATCTGATCACCGTCCTCGGCAACCTGCTCGACAACGCGGTGGACGCGGCCGTCGCCGGCGCCGCCGGGAACCCCGCCCCGCCCGAGGTCGCCGTCACCGCCCGGATCGACGACGGCCACCTGCTGCTGCGGGTCGCCGACACCGGTGCCGGGATCGACCCGGCCGCCGTGGACGACGTGTTCCGGCGCGGCTGGAGCACCAAGCGGGACGCCCACGGGCACGGCCTCGGGCTCGCCCTGGTCGCCCAGACCGTCCGGCGCAACGGCGGCACCGTCGAGGTCGGACGCGAGCACGGCGCGGTGCTGACCGTCCGGCTGCCGCTCACCCCGGCCGCCCGGCCGCAGCCGGCGGTGGCCCGGTGACCCCCGCACCTCCCGCCGTGCCGCCGACGCCGGCCGGACCGCCCGCGATCTCCGTCCTGGTGGTCGAGGACGACCCGGTGGCCGCGGCCGCCCACACCCTGTACGTCGAGCGCGAACCGGGCTTCCGCGCCGCCGGGACGGTGCACAGCTGCGCCGACGCCCTGCGCTTCCTGGACCGGGCCCGCGCCGCCGGGACGCCCGTCGACCTCACCCTGCTCGACCTCTACCTGCCGGACGGCCACGGGCTCCAGCTCTGCCGCGGCCTGCGCGCCGCCGGCCACACCACCGACATCATCGCCGTCACCTCCGCCCGCGACCTGGCCATGGTCCGCCAGGCGGTCTCGGCGGGGGTCGTCCAGTACCTGCTGAAACCCTTCAGCGGCGCCGCCCTGCACGACCGCCTGGAGCGCTACGCCCGCTACCGCGACAGCCTGGGCCGTACCGGCGAGGCCACCGGCCAGGACGAGGTCGACCAGGCCCTCGCGCTGCTCCGCACCCCCGAGCGCACCGACCTGCCCAAGGGTCTCAGCGCCCCCACCCTGGACACCGTCGCCACCGTCCTGCGCGAGGCCGCCACCGGCCTCTCCGCGGCCGCGGCCGGCACCGAGGCCGGCGTCTCCCGGATCACCGCCCGCCGCTACCTGGAACACCTCGTCGACACCGGCCTCGCCGTCCGCGAACCCCAGTACGGCACGGTGGGCCGACCCGAGCTCTGCTACCGCTGGCGGGGCAGGTGAGCCCCGGAGGCCGCCGCCCGGGGCGACCGCCCCGGACCCGGACGTGCGACCGTGCCGCCGCCGGTGCCGACTACGGGTGGACCCGGGTCGCCAGGGCGAGGTACCGGTCGTCCCGGTCCGTGTAGCTGTCCAGGTGCCAGTGGGAGGCGGCGAGGAGGGGGCGCAGGCGGGGTTCGGCGCGCAGGTCGTCGGGGGTGAGGGCGCGGCCGTGGCGGGCGGCGAGGGCGGCGCGGCCGACGGGGTGGAACAGGGCGAGGGCGGCGCCGGGGCGGGTGACGCGGGCGAGTTCGCGCAGGGTGCGGGCCGGGTCGGGGAGGTGGGAGATCAGGCCGGCCGCGAACACGGCGTCCAGGGCGGCGCCGGGCAGCGGCAGCCGGGCGCAGTCGGCGAGCAGCAGGGTGGCGGTACCGGGGTGGCGGGTGGCGGCCTGCTGGAGCATCTCGGGGGTGACGTCGGCGCCGAACACCCGGCCCTCGGCGGCGACCGCCGCGCGCAGCAGGGGCAGGGCGCGGCCGGTGCCGCAGCCCGCGTCGAGGACGGACTGCCCGGGCCGCAGGCCGAGTTCGGCGATCGCGGCCGCGTAGCGCGGGCCGTCGTCGGGGAAGCGGGCGTCCCAGTCGGCGGCGCGGGTGGCGAAGAACTCGCGGGTCCGGGCGAGTTCGGCATCGTACGGCGAGGACGGGGGCAGCTGCGGCATGCCCGGAAGAGTAGCGCGCGGGCCGTAACCACCAGGGCGGTCGCTCGTTGGAGAAGCGGGGTTCGTGTCACTCGCCAGGGTGGTTCTCGCTGCCTGTGGGGGGAGCCGACACCAACGGTCGGTAAAGTTAGGCTTACCTAACTTGACTGGGAGTATGCCTTGACGCTCGCCGCTGAGCCCGCCACCGGGCCCGCCGTCCCCGCCCAGGCCCCGGGCGACGCCATCCTGCGCCGCCAGCGCGTCCGCGAGTCCGCCGCCCGTACCTACGCCCGCTCGTTCCCGATCGTCCCCGTGCGCGCCAACGGCATGACCGTCGAAGGTGCCGACGGCCGCCGCTACCTGGACTGCCTCTCCGGCGCCGGCACCCTCGCGCTCGGCCACAACCACCCCGTGGTGCTGGAAGCGATCCGCCGCACCCTCGACAGCGGAGCGCCGCTGCACCTGCTGGACCTCGCCACCGCCGAGAAGGACGACTTCACCACCGCCCTGTTCGAGAGCCTGCCGAAGGGCTTCGGCGAGCACGCCCGGGTGCACTTCTGCGGCCCCGCCGGGACGGACGCCGTCGAGGCCGCGCTCAAGCTGATGCAGACCGCCACCGGCCGCTCCGGCGCCCTCGCCTTCACCGGCGCCTACCACGGCATGACGGCCGGGGCCCTCGCGCTGACCGGCAACGTCGCCGTCAAGGAGCCGCTCCCCGGCGGCGGGGAGGTGGTCCGGCTGCCCTACCCGTACGGCTACCGCTGCCCGTTCGGCGTCGGTGGCGAGACCGGCGCGGACCTCGCCGCGACCTATGCCGAACGGCTGCTGGACGACCCCTCGGGCGGGGTGGTCAAGCCCGCCGCGATGGTCCTGGAGGTGGTCCAGGGCGAGGGCGGCGTCGTTCCCGCCCCCGACGGCTGGCTGCGCGCGATGCGCCGGATCACCGCCGAGCGCGGCATCCCGCTGATCGTGGACGAGGTGCAGACCGGCGTCGGCCGCACCGGCGCGATGTGGGCGGTCGAGCACAGCGGGATCGTCCCCGACGCGATGGTGCTCTCCAAGGCGATCGGCGGCAGCCTCCCGCTCGCGGTCGTGGTCTACCGCGAGGACTACGACGGCTGGCGACCCGGCGCGCACACCGGCACCTTCCGCGGCAACACCCTCGCCATGGCAGCCGGCGCGGCCACCCTCCGGTACGTCGCCGCCCACGGCCTGGCCGAGCGCGCCGCCCTGGTCGGCGCCAGGATGACCGGGTGGCTGCGGGCCCTCGCCGACGAACTGCCGGTGATCGGCGACGTCCGCGGCCGCGGGCTGATGCTCGGCGTCGAACTCGTCGACCCGGACGCCGAACCGGACGCCTGCGGAGCCCGCCCGGCCGCGCCCGCCCTCGCCGTCAGGGTCCGCGAGGCCTGCCTGGCCCGCGGCCTGATCGTCGAACTCGGCGGCCGCCACGACGCCGTACTGCGCCTGCTCCCGCCGCTCACCATCACCGACGAGCAGGTCGCCGCGGTCCTCGACCGGCTCGCCGACGCCATCCGGGCCGCCTCCGGGGAAACCCGGTGACGGCCCCCGACGAGCCCCGCCTCGACGGATCCCCGCCGGCGGACCCCGGCCCGGTCGACACCCCGCTCGACGCTCTGGCCGGCGGTGTCGCCGGCCCCGCCGCGCTCGGGCCGCTGCTGGCCACGGTGCTGGACGCGCTCGACACCGGGGCCGCCCGGCGCGGCGGTCCGCTGCCCGCCGGCAGCCCGGCCGCGATCGCCGCGCTGGTCACCGAGACCCTGGCCGGCGCCCACGGCCGGGGCGCGCTCGCCCGCCTCACCGAACTGCTGGCCCACGGCGCCGCCGACCCCGCCGACCCGGCCTGCGCCGCCCACCTGCACTGCCCACCGCTCGCCGTCGCGGCCGCCGCCGACCTCGCGGTCAGCGCCCTCAACCCCTCCCAGGACTCCTGGGACCAGGCCCCCGCCGCCACCGCGCTGGAGACCGCGCTGATCGCCGAACTCGCCGCCCTGGTCGGCTACGACCCGGCCCGCGCAACCGGCGTGCTCACCTCCGGCGGCACCGAGTCCAACCTGATGGGCCTGATGCTGGCCAGGGACCAGAAACTCGACGGCATCGTCGAGTTGGACGGCATCCCGGCGGGTGTGACCCCCCGGATCATCGCCTCCCGCGCAGCGCACTTCTCCGTCCAGCGCGCCGCCGCCCTGCTCGGTCTCGGCGAACGCGCCGTCGTCCCCGTCCCGGTCGACCGCGAACTGCGCATGGACCCGGCCGCGTTGGAACGCGCCCTGGCCGAAACCAGCTGGGCCGGGCAGACCCCGATCGCCGTCGTCGCCACCGCCGGCACCACCGACACCGGCGCGATCGACCCGCTGCACACCGCCGCCGACCTCGCCGCCCGCTACGGTGCCTGGCTGCACGTGGACGCCGCGTACGGGGGCGGCGCGCTGCTCTCCGCGCGGCTCGCCCCGCTGCTGGACGGCATCGCCCGCGCCGACTCCGTCTCCCTCGACTGGCACAAGCTCGGCTGGCAGCCCGCCGCCGCCGGGATCTTCCTGACCCGCCGCGCCGAGAGCTACGTCTCGCTCGCCCGCCGCGCCGAGTACCTCAACCCGGCCGACGACGAGCAGGCCGGCTACCCCAGCCTGCTCGGCCGCTCACTGCGCACCACCCGGCGGGCCGACGCCTTCAAGATCGCCGTCACCCTGCGCACGCTCGGCCGGGACGGCCTGGGCAGGCTGGTCGACGCCTGCCACGAACTCGCCCTCGACACGGCCGAGGCCGTCCGCGCCGAGCCCGAACTGGAACTGCACGGCGAGCCCGTCCTCACCACGGTGGTGTTCCGCTACCGCCCGCCGGGGGAGCGGGACCCCGCCGCCGTGGACCGGCTCAACGGCGCCCTGCGCCGGGCGCTGCTGCGCACCGGCCGGGCCGTGGTCGGCCGTACCGAGTTGCCGGGCGAGGGCCCCGGCCGGGTCCGGCTGAAGCTGACGCTGCTCAACCCGCACACCACCCCGGCCGACGTGGGCGCGTTGCTGCACGAGGTGGTCCGGGCGGGCCGGGAGGCCGGGGCGGGGTGACGCGGGGCCGCGGCGACCACGTCCGCGCGGCGGCGGTTGGCCGGTGGTCCGGGCGGGCCGGTGGTTCGAGCGGGTCGGGGCCAGGCGGGCGCTACTCCCCGAACAGGACGGCCCGGGTCTGCTCCCAGGTCTCCTGGTCGGCGGCGACCAGCAGGCCGTCCTCGCCGCCCGGCGCCTCCGGCCGGTACGGGCTGCCGTCCAGCCGGGCGGAGACCCCGCCGGACTCGGTGACCAGCAGCGAACCGGGGGCGTGGTCCCACGGCAGGGTGCGCCAGTAGAGGATGAAGTCCAGCGCTCCCTCGACGAGGTCCGGGTACTCGATCCCGGCGGCGTTCCGGCCGGGCGTGAGCTCGCCGAAGGCCGCCGCGGCGCTGGTCTGGAGCCGGCGGTGCGACGCCGGGTCGAGGTAGCGGCTCTTCACCGAGCCGCGCCACTTGGCGGGCACGGCGGGTGCCGGGGTCCGGGTCAGCCGGTGGCCGTTCCGCCAGGCGCCGGCGCCCAGTTCGGCGCTGTAGCAGGTGGCGGTGACCGGCTGCCAGATCCACGCGGCGACGGTCTGCCCGGCGCGCACCAGCGAGGCCATCACGGCGTAGTCGGGGCGCCCGGCGATGAAGTTCGACGTGCCGTCGACCGGGTCCACCAGCCAGACGGCGGGCTCCGAGTGCAGGGCCTGCGCGAGGGCCGGGTCGGCGGCGACGGCCTCCTCGCCGACCACCGGGACGGGCAGCAGCTCGCGCAGCCGCCGCTCGATGATCACCTCGGCCTCGCGGTCGGCTATGGTCACGAGGTCGCCGGGGGCCTTCTCCATCACCTCGCCCGCGGCCAGGGCCCGGAACCGCGGCTCGACCACCTCGGCCGACGCCTCGGCGAGGATCTCCGCCACCTTGTCCATCAGCACGTGCCCGCTCCCTTCGCTGCCTACCACTCTCGCACGCCTGTGCGGTGGTGACCTGCGGCAGCCCCCTCGGCGGGGCGCGCGTCGCGGCCCCGCGCCGGGCTCCGCCGGTGTCCTCGGCAGCCCCCGGCAGCCTCCCGGCTGTGCCGTCAGCCGTCCCCGGTGGCCGCCCCGTCCAGATAGTGGAAGCCCGGGCGAGGGTGCATCAGGAACTCGTGGTGCGAGATGTTCCACCCGTACGCGCCGGCCATCGCGAACAGCACCCGGTCCGCCGTGCGCAGACCGTCCGCCGCCGGGGCGGCGCGGGCGAGCACGTCCTTCGGGGTGCAGAGCTGACCGGCCAGGGTGGCCCGGCCGGTGGTGACGGCGGGCCGCGGCCAGGGGTGGGGCCAGTCCGGCACCGGCAGCACCGAGAACGGCTGGTCGTGGCCGCGGGTGGCGGGGGTGCGCAGATGGTGGGTGCCGCCGCGGACCACCGCGAAGTCCTCGCCGTGGCTCCGCTTCACGTCCAGGACCTCGGTGGCGTACCAGCCGCAGTAGGAGGTCAGCGCGCGCCCCGGCTCGATCCGCAGGGTCAGGCCGGGGTGGCGGTCGAGAAGTCCGGCCAGGCCCGCGCCGAAGGCCGTCCAGTCGAAGCGGGCGGCCGGGTCGGCGTAGTCCACGGCCATGCCGCCGCCCACGTTGACCTCGTCCAGGACGAACCCGTGCCGGGTGGCCAGCGCGGCCGACCAGCCGACGATCCGCTCGGCGAGGGCCAGCTGCTCCCCGGCGGCCAGCCCGCTGGCCAGGTGGGCGTGCACACCGCGCAGCCGCAGCCGCCGTCCGAGTGGCCCGGCGAGCAGCCGGACGCACTCCTCGGCCCGCTCCGGGTCCAGCCCGAACGGGGTCGGCCGCCCGCCCATCGCCAGCGCCACCGAGGCGAGCGTGCCCGTCGCCACCGGCAGGTTGACCCGCAGCAGCACGTCCACCACGGTCTGCGGCCGCCCGGCCAGGACGGCGGCCAGCCGGTGCAGCTCCTGCTCGCTCTCGACGTGCCAGCGGTGCACCCCGGCGGCCACGGCGGCGGCGATCTCGGCGGGCGTCTTGCCCGGGCCGCCGAACGCCAGCCGGGCGCCCGGCACACTCGCCCGGACATGGGCCAACTCGCCTCCGCTGGAGACCTCGTAGCCGTCCACGGTGTCCCGCAGCGCGGTCAGCAGGGGGGCCTCGGGGTTGGCCTTGGCGGCGTAGTACAGCTCGACCCGCCGGGGCAGCGCGGCCCGGACGGCGGCGGCGTGCGCGCGCAGCGCCGCCAGGTCGTAGACGTAGGCGGGCAGCGCCTCCGGCGCGAGGCCGGCCACGTGCCGGCGGACGGCCTCGGTCATCGGGCACTCCCTGCGGCAGCGGGAACGGCGGTGGCGGGAACGGGCCGAGCGCCCGCGAGCGCGTCCCGGCCCGGGGGCTGCGCGGCCCCCGCCAGGACGTGCCCGGCCAGCGGGGACGGCAGCCGGACGTACCCGGCCTCGCGGTCCGCCTTGCGCTCCCAGCGGGTGAGCAGGTTGGCCTTGGCGGGCAGCGGCGCCCCGGCGAGCAGGGCGCGCAGCCTCGGCGGGCAGCCGTGGGCGTGTGCGTACCGTGCCAGTGTGTGGCGGACGGCCTCCCAGAGGGCGCCCTCCAGCGCGGGGTGGCGGTCGGCGAGCGCGGCCAGCAGTTCGGCGATGTGGTTGACCAGCAGGCAGTAGACGACGCGGTCCCAGCCGCGCTCGGCGTCGTACGCCATCGGCCCGGCCACCTCGGGCGGCAGGACGGCGAGCGGGGCGGCGTTCCGTTCGGGGAGGAGCTTGGTGCCCTCCAGGTCGCGGAAGATCACCTGGGCGGGCCACCCGGCCGCGTCCACACCGATCAGCACATTCTGCAGGTGCGGCTCCAGCACCACGCCGTGGTCGAAGTAGGCGGCCAGCACGGGTGGGACCAGCAGCCGCAGATAGGCGTTCCACCAGTCGAGCGCCGCCCGCCCGTCCTCCCGTCGTTCCCCGCCCCCGGGGCCGTCCCGCTGCCCGAGCAGCCGCGAGATGTGCGCCGAGCTGGTCGGGTGCTCGTCGGCGACGGCGGCCGCGAGCAGCGGGGTGACGCCGGGCCGCAGCACACCGGCGAAGCCCTCCCGGACGATCAGGCCGAAGCCCTCGTACAGCGCCTGGTCCGGGCGGCCGTCGGCGCCGGGCAGGGCGAGGGTGCGGAACGCCGGTTCGCGCAGCACCGCGGCGTCCGGGAAGCGTTCGGCGAGGTCGGCCAGCGCCGGGGCGAGCAGCCGGGTGAGCGCGACGGCGCCGGTCAGCTCGTACGCGGCGTTCTTGCGCAGGCAGTTGGTGATCCGGACGTTGAGGCTGAACTTCAGGAACGCGCCCGCGCCGTGCAGGGTGCGCACCGAGGCGGTGGCGGTGAACGGTTCCCCGCCGGGCCCGAGGTCCAGGATCTCCCCGCCGGCCAGCGCGTCACGCAACAGCGGGTGGTCGGCGAGGAGCTGGTACTGCCAGGGGTGGGCGGGCAGCAGTCGGTAACCGGCGGGCGCCTCGCCCAGTCCGTCCAGCAGCGCGGTGGCCCGCTCGTCCAGCGAGGAGTGCGCGAGCAGTTCCTCCCGGACGGCGAGGTGATGCAGCCGGAAGACGGCCCGGGACTCCGGCGCGTAGGCGCGCCAGTCGCCGCGCGCGGCGGAGCGGGACTTCGGGGCGGGGTGGAAGCGATGGCCGAACAGCAGGGCCTGCTCGGACTCCAGGTAGCGGTCGGTGCCGGGTTGTGGTCGGTTCTCCAGCCCCTCCCGCACGCCGTCATGGCTGGACGCCAGCTGGTCGAGGAACTCCTCGTTCACCGTTCCGGTCCGCAGCTCCAGCTCGTGCTGGACGTGCCCGGCCAGCTCACGCCAGTCCAGCTCGGTCCAGCCGTCCGGGCGTTCCTCCTCCACCGGGCCGGTGAAGCGGTGCGCGCCGAGCAGCGAGGTGCGGCGCAGCGTGATCCGCAGCCGGACGCCCAGCCGGGGCAGCCGGACCAGCAGCCGGCCGTCGGTGACGGCGGTCCGGCGCTCGGGTGCGGAGACCTCGCGCAGCAGGCAGTTGAGCAGGGTGTGGGCCACCGCCTGGTCGGCGGTCGGCAGTTCGTGGGTCATCGGCGACTCCAGCGCTTGCGGGACGGGAGGGCTGATCCGGTGGCCGCGACGGCACCGATTCCGGAGTACCACGCCACGGTGTTCGCGCTCATCGCGCGGGCCCGGGCGCCAGGAGGTAGTTGGGGCCGCTGGTGTAGTGCTTGTTGATGTCGGCGGCACCCGAGCGCTGCTTGCCGAGCAGGGTGCCGGCGGTGACCATGGCCTTGACGGGCAGCCGCCCGGCGTCCAGCAGGGCGGTGCGCAGCGGTGCGCCGGCCGGTCCGATCCGGTCGACGGCCTCGGTCAGGCGGCCGCGCAACAGGGCCAGGGTGTCGGTGAGTTCGGCGCGGCCGTGTGCGGCGAGGCCGAACGCCAGGGCGCCGGTGCAGAGATGGCCGGTGATGGTGGTGAACAGGTCGGTCAGCGGCCGGTCGTCCGTGCCGAAGATCCGGGCGTCGTCGAACTCCTCCCGGGCCGGGGCCTGTTCGCCGAGGGTGGCGGCGAGCCGGCCGGTGTGGACGCGCGGTCCGTCGTCGTCCTTGTAGAGCAGTCGCAGGCCGTCGCCGTCCAGGACGAGCGAGGTGTTCTGCTGGTGGGACTCCAGCGCGATGCCATAGCCGAACAGTGTGGTCTGCCAGTCGAGCAGCAGCTCCAGCAGGGCGTCGTAGAGGGCGAGCGGGTCACCGCCGTAGTAGCGGTCGGCCAGGTGGTCGAGGACGAGGCGGCCGCCGGGGGCGGGGGCCAGCAGGGCGGCCAGCGGGACGGTGACGGCCCGGTCGAGGCCGGCGGGGTAGCGGCGGCAGAGGACGGCGAGCAGTTCGTGCCCGGCGTGGGCCCAGCTCTGTTCGTCGGCGTGCAGGATTCGCCCGGCCAGGCGCGGTTCGCGGGCCAGCACGGCCTCGACCAGTCGCTGGCCGGCGGCGCCGTCGAGCAGGGTGCCGGGCTTGATGGTGCGCCGGTTGAGCCGGCCCAGCGTGGCGGTGGCGAGCGGGAGTTTGAGGTGGCGGGCGGGGTCGTCGGCGACCGCGACGGTGCGCATGGAGAGGGTGGGGACGACGGTCAGGTAGGGCCGCTCGGCGAGCACGGCGCGGTCGGCCAGGCCGGTGGCGCGCAGGGCCTCGGCGAGCGGCGCGCCGACGGTGAGGGGGTGCACCGGCAGGGTGGCCCAGGCGGCGTCGCCGCCGTCCAGGTCGAGGCCGAGCCAGCTGGGGGTGGGCCACCAGCTGGGCAGCGGCCGGTCGCCGTGCGCGGTGACGGCGCCGGCGGGGAGGGCCAGCCAGCGCAGTTCGAAAGCCGGGTGGAACTCCGGTGCATACGAGCGGAGTTGCTGTTCGGTGAGGCCGGCCCGGCCGCGCGCGGTGGGGTAGACCGGGTGGTCGAGATAGGCGGCGAGGGTGTCGTGGCCGAGGGTGGCGGCGGGGCCGGTCCAGTCGGCCGGGTCCGCGCCGTAGAGGTCGGTGAGCGCGGTGTGCACCTCGGCCCGGGAGCGCCGGTGCAGTTCCATGGTGGCCAGGGTCTGCCGGCATTCCTCGGTGAAGGCCGCCCAGCCGGGCCGGTCCTCGTCCTCGGAGAGCCCGGCGAGGGCGGCCACCACGGCCTCCAGGGAGGTGAGTCCGGTGCCGTGGAGTTCCAGCAGCGGCCGCCGGGCCGCGTACTCGCACTGGAAGCCCTCCGTGGCGACGGGCAGGGCGAGGCCGGCCTTGGGGAGGACCAGCCAGCGCCCGTCCGCCCGGTCCTCGGGCCGGCTGTGGCTGCGCAGCCCGAGCACGTCCTCGCGCAGCAGCGCGGAGAGCACCCGCAGGGTCAACTGGGCTTCGGTGGACTGGGGTTCGACGGAGTCCGGGCCGGTGGTGTTCGCATCGGGTGCAGGGCGCGCGGTGCTCACGGGGTGATCTCCCAGCGGTTGGCCGCGCGGAAGCGGGCGACGGCGGTGTCCACGGCGGCCTGGTCGGTGCCGACGGCCCAGATGACGCCGAGGTAGTCCCGGTTGGTGCGGTAGTGCTCGTGGCGTTCGCCGAGCGGGCGCAGCGGCCGGTAGGCGAGCCGGACGCCGTCGCGCTCCTCGTCGTACGGCCCGGGGGCGGCGGTGAGGATGCCGGCCCGGTCGGCGCAGACGGCCTCGTTGCGGGCGCGGCGGGCGGTGTCGGCGCAGTGCTCGCCGAGATCCTCGGGCAGTGCGCGGCCGAGGTGGGCGCCGAGGATGTGCTCGAACAGCGGGATGCCGAGGACCTCGGCGAGCATCAGGTCGCACTGGTCGCCGATGGCACGGTAGTTGACCTCGATGATCCGGGCCCGGCCGTCCGGCTGGACGACGAACTCGGTGTGGCAGGCGCCGAGCCCGATGCCGATCGCGTCGAGCTGGGCGAGCACCTGGCCGACCACGTGCGGCGGGTGCGCGGGGGTGAACTCCAGTGCCTCCTCGATGAAGTGCGGGGGAGGGGAGAGCCTGGTCCGGAAGCCGCCGAGGACATGCCGCCGCCGACCGTCACCAAGCGTCTCCAGGGTGTGCAGCCGCCCCGGCAGGAACTCCTCGACGACGAGGGTGGCACCGGCCCGGCGGTGCTGGATCTCCCGGCAGCGGAGCGCCAGTTCGGCGGCGTCGCCGACCAGTGTGACGTCCTCGCTGGCGACGCCCTCGCGCGGTTTGACGACGCAGGGGAACGGCGGGTCCAGCTCGGCCGGGTCCTGCCCGGGCGCCAGCTCGGCGGACCAGACGGAGTCCAGGCCGGCCAGGGCGAGGTGGCGGCGGAGCTGGCCCTTGTCCTTGGCGCGCAGCGCGGCCTTCCAGTCCTTGGCGGGCAGCCCGAAGTACTCGGCGGCCAGGGCGGTCTGGGTCTGGAGGTGGTCGCTGTTGCTGAAGACCGCGTCGGGCGCGTGGTGACGGGAGATGCGGCTGACCACCGCGCGGAAGTCCGGTACCTCGCACTCCAGCACCTCGGGCGCGAACTCCATTCCGGTGTAGGCGCGGTGGTGAGGGCCGGCGTGGTCGGTGAGCACGGTGACGTCCAGCCCGAGCCGGGCGGCGGCCGGGAGGAACCCCTCGGTGACCGAGTCGGTGGGATTGAGGGCGAGCAGATAGAGCCGCATGTCTGGCCTCTCCGTGGTGCGGACGGCTGCCGCCGGGGCCGCGGTGTCCGGCGGGTCGATTCTCGGCACGGGGCGAGATCCTAGGTTAGGTTTGCCTAAGTCCGTCAAGTCGCCCCGGTGTGGTCCGGGGCATCCATTGATCGCCTATAAGGTAAGCCTCACCTCATTCGATCTCGGGAGTGCCGATGATCTCGGGAACACCTGTGCCCGCCGTGCCCCGCGTCGCGCAGCCCCTCCGCGCGGACTACCGGCGGCTGTCCGACCTCTGCCCGGTGCTGCGGGTCCGGCTGCTCGCCGCCGGCGAACCGCCCCCGCCGGCGGCCATGGGCTGGTACTCGGCGGTCGAACTCGTCCGTGACCCACAGGCGCTGGATGCCGCGCTGGCCGGCGAGGCCGCCCGGATCGCCGCGGCCGACGGCACCGCCCCGCGCCCCCATGTCACCGCCTCCCGGCTGCTGCACCACTACCTGTGGTCCGTCTGCGTCCTGATCGCCGGACCATGGCACCTCGGCCGCCGGGTGCCCACGATCGACCCCGCGGACCTCTGGCTGCACGCCCCCACCGGCGACCTCGCGCTCCGCCCGCGCGACCACATCACCCTCCCCGGTGACGACGAACTCCGCGCCGAACTGCGCGCCGCCGTCGTCACCCACGTCGAACCCCTGCTCACCGCCTTCGCCGCCCCCACCCGGCGCGGCACCCGGGCGCTGTGGGGCATGGTGACGGACGATCTCGCCTCCGCGATCTGGTACCTCGGCCGGATGCTGGGCGAGGAGGACGCCGCCGTCGCCGCCGCCGAGGCCGTCCTGCCCGGCGGCACCCTGCCGCTGCCCGGTGCCGCCGCCTTCCGCCGCCTGACCGGCGCCGACGGCCGCGAGCACATCACCCGCACCCGGCTCGGCTGCTGCCTCTACTACGCGGTCGGCCCCGCCCCCGCCTGCCTCACCTGCCCCCGGACCTCGGACGAGGAACGCCTGCACCGCCTCTGACGCCCCGTCCGTCACGAGCGGGCCGCGGCACCGGTGCCGGTGACGGCCGCCACGCTCGCCCACATGCTCCGCGCCCGGGGAGCCCGAACCGCGGCCGGTCGATGCCGCTCACGCTCCCCGCGGCAGCTCCCGCCGCCCGAACACCGCGACGCCCCGTTCCAGGTCGACCCCCGTCCCGGGCGGAGCACCCGCCAGGTTGTCGTCCCGCAGGGCCAGCTGCTCCTGGCGCTGCTCGATCTGGACCCGCTTGTTGGGGTTGAAGAGGGCGTGCAACTCCTCGATCCCGGCGGCGCCGAGGCCCACCCCGGTACTCCGCGCGCCCGGGCTCCGCCCGCGTCGCCCGATCCGGCGCACCGCGACCGACCCGATCAGCACCAGCATCAGCGCCGCCATCGTCAACATGCTCACGACTATCGCCATGCTGGTCCAACGAGCCCCGGCCGCGCCTTGGTTCCGAGTACCCTGCACCGTGGATCATCTCCCGGACGACCATCTCCCGGACAGTCGTCCCCCCGACAACGGAAGCGAGACGCCGATGGCCACCGTGCGCGGAACATCCGTGGACATCCCCACCCAGGACGGCACCGCCGACGCCTACCTGACCCACCCGGACGACGGCGCGCTCCACCCCGCCGTCCTGTTCTACCTGGACGCCTTCGGGCTCCGGCCGCACATCCGGGCGATGGCGGACCGGCTCGCGGCCGCCGGCTACACCGTCCTGGTGCCCAACGTCTTCTACCGGCACGGCCGCGCGCCGGTCGTCGAACTGCCCGAGTTCATCGCCGCGGGCGCGGACCCGGGCCTGTTCGAACGCCTCGGCCCCATCGTGGGGTCGCTCACCCCGGAGCAGACGGAGCGCGACGCCGACGCCTACCTCCGCTGGCTGGCCGACTCCCCGCTCGCCGCCGACGGGCCGGTGGGCATCACCGGCTACTGCCTGGGCGCCCGGCTGGCCCTGCTGACGGCCGCCGACCACCCCGAGCGGGTCGCGGCGGCGGCCGGCTTCCACGGCGGCTTCCTGGCCACCGAGGCAGGGGACAGCCCGCACCTGCTCGCCGACCGGATCACCGCGGAGCTGTACTTCGGGCACGCCGACCAGGACCCTGCGCTCCCCGCCCAGCAGATCGACCGTCTGACGAAGGCCCTCACCGCCGCCGGTGTCCGCCACACCGCCGAGGTGTACGAGGGAGCCCACCACGGCTTCACCCAGGCCGACACCGACCGCTACGACGCGGCGGCGGACGAACGGCACTGGACCGCGCTGCTGGCCCTGCTGGAGCGCGCGCTCTGAGATGATGAGCCGCCTTCCCGCCCGGCCCCCAGGCGGCCACCGTGCGGCAACTCCCCGACGGCACCTGGACGACCCTCACACCCCGCCCTCGGCCGCCCCCTGACGCACCGACTTCCACGCACTGATCGACCCCGAGGCCATCGTCCGAGGTGCAAGGCCGTGGCGTACGGGAGAGTTCGCCCGGCCTCGGGGTGGATGGAAAACCGGTGTCGGCGAGCGTCCTGAGCTGGGATGATCATGTGGTGGTGCACACTGACTACCCACTCCCTCCGTCGCCGGCCGAGGCCGGCTTCCTCGGCGAGTTCGAGACCCATGTGACCGTCGCCTGCCCGGACGGCGATCTGCCGGGGCTCGAACGGTGGGCCGCCGAGCGCGGAGTGAAGCTCCTCCACATCCGCCTCGCCCGGGGCCGGACCAAGTCCCAGCCGATGGTGACCCTGAACGGCGCCGGATCGCTGCGCCAACAGCGTGTCGCGGCGGAGGAGTTGACGGACGGTCTGAGCGCCGCCGGGTACCGGCCGGTGCGGGTGAAGATCGAGGCCACGCCCTGGACGGACGGCGTTCCGGCGAGCGACGAGGACGCGCGCCGGCTCGGCCCGGAGCGGTACTTCGAGCACCATCTCAAGGTGGCTCTCGCCGCCGACGCCGAGCGCGAGGCCCTGACCGCCGTCGCCGTCGGCCACGGCGCGCACGTCTCCTGGAACGCCCGCCGGGTGGCCGGGCCGTCCGGGCGGCAGCAGCGGTTCGTCACCCAGCGCTGCCACGGCGTCGGCCTGCGGACGGCGGGGGACCGGCTGGACCGGCTGGTCGGCGCGGTCGCCGGGGCCGGCTTCGACATCCTCTCGGTGGAACGGGAGTTCGTCGTGTACGACAGCAATCTGGCGGTGGACGACGGTTGGCTCGACGGAACGGACAGACGATGACCGGCACCTGGGAATCCTTCGGATGGCGTAATCGGGAGGTGCCGAAGGCCCCGCTCGACGACGAACGGCGCCCGGGGTACGGGCTGCCGCTGACGCTCCGGCCGGTACAGGACCCGCGCGCGGTCCAGAAGGCGGTTTTCGACCCCGCCCTCAAGCAGTACCCGAACGCCTACCGGGCCACCGACCCCCGGTTCGCGGACCGCGAGGTCGGGCTCGCCTGGCGGGACGCCCGGCGCCGCGCCATCGACCTCGTCCTCGCCGGCATCGCCGGCTCGGACTGGGCCGACCACCTGGTGCTGCGCGGCAGTGTCCTGCTGCGCGGCTGGTACGGCGAGGCGGCGCGCGAGCCGGGCGACCTGGACTTCGTGGTCACCCCGGCCGACTGGGAGATCGGGGAGCCCCGGACGGCCGCGATGATCGACGGCATAGCCCGCGCCGCCGAGCTGGCGGCCGGGCAAGCTGCCGCCGGGCACCCGGTGCGCTTCGACGCGGCAGGCGCCGTGAGCGAGGACATCTGGACGTACGAGCGCGTTCCCGGCCGGCGCCTGGCCCTGCCCTGGACGGCCGAGGGGCTCCCCGGCGGCACCGTGCAGCTCGACTTCGTGTTCAACGAGCGGCTGCCGGTGGCGCCGGAGCGACGGCTGGTCCGTCCGCTGGCGGACGGGCCCGGTGCCCCGGTGCTCGGGGTCACCCCCGAACTCTCGCTCGCGTGGAAGCTGATGTGGCTGGTCACCGACCGGTACCCGCAGGGCAAGGACCTCTACGACGCGGTGCTGCTGGCCGAGTCGTGCCGGCTGCGCCGGTCGGTGCTGCGGGACGCCTTCGTGGGCGGGGAGCACTGGTACGCCTTCCACCCCGTCACCGCGGCGAGGATCGGGGAGCTGGCGGTGGACCTGGAGTGGGACGACTTCGCCCGGGAGTATCCCGAGGTCGAGGGCGGCCCCGAGCAGTACGTCCGACGGCTGGCCGAGGCCCTGGCACCGACCTTCGACGGCGACGACGGGACCGGCCCCGAGGCGAAGCGCTGGTGGCTGGCGGGCTGGGTGGACCGGTATCGCGAGGTGCTCGACAGCGCCGGTATGCCGGAGGTCCAGCGGCGGCTCGCCACCTCCGACGCCCCGGCCGCCCTCGCGATCGTCATCACCCGGGAACTGCTCGGAGGTGAGCGGTGCCGCTTCGAGGACGCCTGCGCCGTCGTCCTGGCGGAGCCGGCCTGGTCCGGCCTGGTCGACCGGTACGGGCGGGACCCGGAGTGGTGGGCCGGCCTGGTGCGAGAGGCCCGCGACGGGGCGTGAGTGCCGGTCGACGGACTGTCAGTGGCGGGTGCGAGGATCGCCGCCATGACCGAGGAGACCTTCGACTGGCGTTCGTTCCTCACCCGGTGGAGCGAGGAGTGGGCGGACGCGCACGCCGACGCCGACGACAACGGGGCGGGTGACGAAGAGCCGCTGCGTGCCCGCTGGCTGGGGTTCGAGCCCGCGTCCGCCGAGCGGACAGCCGCGATGGAGGCGTGGGTGGGGCAGCCGCTGCCGCCGTCGTACCGGGCCTTCCTGGAGGTCAGCGACGGCTGGCGGCACGCGGGCGGCTTCGTCTGGCGGCTCGCCGGTACCGAGGGGGCCCGTTGGCACCGGGACGGCGCGGGGGTGGGGCGGCTCGACCGTGAGTTCCTGGACGAGAACTCCTCGCCGGAGCAGGTCATGCGGGCCGGGATGTGGGATCGCGCGTTGCAGTTGGACGTCGAGTCCGACCTGGTGCTCGTCCTGCTCGACCCGCTCGACCGGGACGAGGCCGGGGAGTGGGCGGTCTACCGGCACGCGTCCTGGTCCGGTGGCCCGCCGACCAGGTACGGGTCGTTCCGGGCGTTCATGGCCGCCATGTACCGCGAGTTCCACCGGCTTGCCTCCGGCCGTACGGAGGGGAGGTTCGTCAACAGCACGACCCGGGCGCTGGACGAACTGGTCGAGCAGGGCCGGGCCGAGGCGCTGCGCGGGGGGTACGAGCGGGCCGAGGCGGCACTGAAGGAGGCGGCGGAGTTCGGCAGGCCGCGCGCCACGGAGATGCTCGACCAGATCAGGCGTCTTCTCGGGCAGACCTGGTCGGTCGGCTTTGGCGGCCTGGCGGCCGATCCGCGTTACACCGGTGACGTGGTGGCCGTGCTGGCGGCCGAGCACATCCGGTCCCAACGCGACCAGGGTTCATGGGAGTTCGTGCTGCGTTCCGCGTCCGGAGAGGTGCGCGGCGCGGCGGCGGAGATCCTGCGGCAGGTGGCGGAGCAGACCTTCCGCTACACCGCTCCCGGCGCGTTCGGCCGGGCCGTGGAGCACGCCCGGGAGCAGGCGCGATGGGGCGGCACGGACGAGGCCTGGCGGACGCTGCTCGCCGGGTTGCCGCACTGGACACCGCTGGGGCCGGACCATCTCGCGCCGCTCGGCCTGCTCGCCGACCCCCTCCTCGGGCCGCTCGTCACGCCGGAGCGCGGACGTGAACTCCTCGCCGTCCCGAGGGGCGGGTGCGCCGACGACGGACCGGCGGGGGTCGTCGCCCCGGCCGGCGGGTCCGGGTCCGGCTCCGGCTCCGGGTGCGGGTGCGGGTGCGGGGGCGAGTCCGGGTGCGATGGCCTGGCCTGGCTGGCCGCCGAGGACCGGCAGGGGCGCCATGACGGGTACCGCTTCGTCCTGGTCGAGGGTGTGGCCCCGGACGAACTGCCCGCCCGGTTCGGGGCGGACGGCGACGCCACCGCGCTGGGTGCGCCGATGACCCGTTGGGAGGCTCAGCGGCAACGGTTCGCCGGCGGCGTGAGTTCGACGTACGACGACAAGGCGCAGGCCTTCGTCGCCCGGGCCGGAGCCGGTTGGAGCGTCGCGTTCGACACGGACCCGGCCTCCTTCTGCGCCCCGCGCTTGGAGTCCCCGGCCGCAGCCGCCTCGCACGGCACCCGGGCGGTCGTGGTCTGGGGCGTACCGGCCGAGTCGCACGCGGCCGGGGACGGCCTGTTCCACCTCTCCGTCGCGGAGGACGGCGAGGAGCGGTACGCGTACACCGTCGAGGGCGCTGACATCCGCCGCAGCGGCGCGATACCGTCGGCGCTCGACCCGGACCGGTTCTTCGCCCGGGGTGAGGACGCCGGCCCGGACCACGTCATTGCGGAACACGTTCTACCGGAGCAGGACGACCGGCGGGGCGATCGGCGGGCCGAGCGCGCGGCTCTGACGGCGATCGCGGCAGAGTTCGGTGTCGCGCTGCCCCGCTTCGCCCTCACCGAGGGCCGTCTGCACTCCTTCACCACCCGCTCGTGGACGCGCCCGCCGGGGCCCGGCGAGAGCTACGGGGAACTCAGGTGGATGGCGGCGGGCGAGAGCTGACGTGCGGTCGCACCGTGACGGCCACCGGGGTCACCGGGGTCGCGGGGGTCGCGGGGGTCGCCGGGGCGGACCGGCTTTCCTACGGACCGCAGGCGTCCTCGCCCTCGCCGCCGGCGCGTGGCTCCAGCCGCCGCTGGCGCAGCAGTTCCTCGTACTCGGCGTGCACCCGCCGGTCCATCGCCAGCGCGAACTGCGCGTCCGCCACCGTCCGGGCCAGCGGGCGTACCCGGAGGATCCGCTCGGTCAGCCGGGCCGCCTCGCCGGGCGGCAGCGGGGCGTCGGCGGAGAGCGCGCCGAGCAGCTGCTCGGCGACCACGGTGGTGAAGATCTCGGCGATCGCGTCCACGTGCTCCCGGGTGCGCCGGCTGGCCTCCAGGACGGCGGAGAGCGGCACCCCCTCGGCGACCAGCGCCATCGTGGCGTCCATCAGCCGGCGGCTGACGTGGGTGATGCCGTCGTCCTCCACGGTGATGTAGCCCTGGGCGATGGACTCGGCGGTGTTCTCCTCGGTCAGCTGGTCGCCGAAGGTGGCCTTGAGCTCTTCCCAGTCCAGGCGCACCGGCGTCTCGTCCGACCAGGGCGCGACGATCGCGGCCTCCAGCCCGATCAGCTCGGCGACGTCCCGGCCGCTCTCGCCGGCGCCGATCAACTCGGCGATACCGCCCAGGGTGTGGCCGCGCTCCAGCAGTTCGGCGATCACCCGCAGGCGGGCCAGGTGGGCGTCGCCGTACCAGGCGATCCGGCCCTCCCTGCGGGGCGGCGGGAGCAGTTTGCGCTCGCGGTAGAAACGCAGCGTGCGGGCGGTGATGCCGGCCGCTTCGGCCAGTTCCTCCACCCGGTACTCGCGTTGTCCGTCGTCCGCAGCCGCTCTGAGCTTCTCCACGGCGCTCAGCATAGGACCGGCGGTCGTCGAAACGGGGTGGTCGTCCTTCTTCCATCAACTGTCAGCAAGGGCTACCCTGCCAACCATGCCAGTGATTGCTGGCATGGTTACCCGGTCTCCGGGGGACGCTTCCCGGGACAGTTCCTCTTGGCAGTGTGCAATCCGCGATCCCACCCTCAGGAGGACGCCGCATGGCATCCAGCACCAAGCGCCCCCGGCCCGGCACGCCCGCCCAGGAGGCCGGAAACACCCAGGACGCCGACGACTCCCACGACGCGCACGACGTCCCGGAGACCGACGACGCCCCGGCCGCCCACGACCCCCAGGCCCCCGCGGCCGTCCCGCACGTCCGGGTGGCGGTCATCGGCTCCGGTTTCGGCGGCCTCGGCGCCGGCGTCCGGCTGCGCCGCGCCGGCATCACCGACTTCGTCATCCTGGAGCGCGCCGACTCGGTCGGCGGCACCTGGCGGGACAACAGCTACCCCGGCTGCGCCTGCGACGTCCCCTCGCACCTCTACTCCTTCTCCTTCGCGCCCAACCCCGACTGGCCGCGCAGCTTCTCCGGCCAGCCCGACATCCGCGCCTACCTGGAGAAGGTCGCCGACGTCTTCGGCCTCCGCCCCCACCTGCGCTTCAACACCGAACTCACCGAAGCCCGTTGGGAGGCCGAGCAGACCCGCTGGCGGATCACCACCACCGCCGGTCAGTGGACCGCCGACGCGATCGTCTCCGCCTCCGGGGCGCTCGCCGACCCGCAGATCCCCGACCTGCCGGGCCTGGACACCTTCCCCGGCAAGGTGTTCCACTCCTCCCGCTGGGACCACGACTACGACCTCGCGGGCCGGCGGGTCGCCATGGTCGGCACCGGCGCCTCCGCCGCCCAGATCATCCCGTCCATCCAGCCGAAGGTCGGCCGGCTGACGGTCTTCCAGCGCACCCCCGCCTGGGTCCTCCCGCGCGGCGACCGCGAGATCAGCGGGCTGGAGAAGTGGCTCCACGGGCGGCTGCCCGTCACCGCCAGGATCCGCCGTGGCGCGCTGTTCGCGCTCCGCGAGCTCCAGGTGGACGCCTTCGTCCGCCGGCCCGGCGCGCTGCGCCTCGTCCAGGGGCTCGCCGAGCGGCACCTCGCGCAGGGCGTCGCCGACCCGGCGCTGCGGGCCCGGCTCACCCCGGACTACCGGATCGGCTGCAAGCGCATCCTGCTCAGCAACACCTACTACCCGGCACTCGCCGCCGCCAACACCGAGGTGGTCGCCTCCGGCCTGCGCGAGGTGCGCGGTTCGACCCTGGTCGCGGCCGACGGCAGCGAGCACGAGGTGGACGCGATCGTCTTCGGCACCGGCTTCCACGTCACCGACATGCCGATCGGCGCACGGGTGTTCGGTGCCAACGGCACCAGCCTCGCCGAGGAGTGGAAGGACGGCATGGAGGCACTGCGCGGGTCCACCGTGCACGGCTTCCCGAACCTCTTCTTCGTCGTCGGCCCCAACACCGGCCTCGGCAACAGCTCGATGATCCTGATGATCGAGTCCCAGCTGAACTATCTGATCGACGCGCTCACCACGCTCCGCTCCGTCGGCGCCACCGCGATGCAGCCGACCGCCCGCGCGCAGCGGCACTGGAACCTCGAACTCCAGCACCGGATGGACCGCACCGTCTGGACCACCGGCGGCTGCCGCAGCTGGTACCTGGACAGCAGTGGCAGGAACACCGTGCTCTGGCCCGCCTCCACCACCGCGTTCCGCCGCGCCACCCGCAAGGTGGACCTCGCCGAGTACGAGCTGATCACGCGTACCGCGCCCGCGCCCGCCGCCGCCACCGCCACCACCGAGGAGGCCCTGGTATGAGCCCGACGCTCCCGGCCGACTGCCTTCCGCCCGCTCCCGTCGAGGAGTTGGACGTCCGCTCGACCGACGGCATCCGGCTGCACGTCGAGATTCACGGGCAGCCCGCGGCGCCGACCGTCGTCCTCGCCCACGGCTGGACCTGCTCGACCGCCTTCTGGGCCCCGGTCATCCACCAACTCGCCGACCGTTACCGGGTGGTGGCCTACGACCAGCGCGGCCACGGTCGCAGCGAGATCCCGCCGAGCCGGGTCCGCTACTCCACCCGGGCGCTCGCCGAGGACCTCTCGGCCGTGCTCACCCGGACCGTCCCGGCGGGGGAGCGGGCCCTCCTCGTCGGCCACAGCATGGGCGGCATGACCATCATGGCCGCCGCCGGCCGCCCCGAGGTCGCCGAACGCACCGCCGCCGCCCTGCTGGTCTCCACCGGCCCCGCCGACCTGATCGCCGAACTGACCATCCTGCCGGGCGCGGTGCGCTCCCCTGGGCTGCGCCGCTTCCTCCACCGCCGGCTGCTGGGTTCCCGGCTGCCGCTCGGGCCGGTCGGCCCGGCCAGCCGCGCCGGGCTCAAGTACGTGACGATGGGAGCGGCGTCACCCACCGACCGGGTGCAGGCGGCGGCCCGGATCGTGCACGCCTGCCCGACCGCCGTCCGGGCCAACTGGGCGGGCGTGCTGGAGCGGCTGGACGTCAGGGCCGGACTCGCCCGGCTCACCGTGCCGACCGCCGTCATGGTCGGCACCGAGGACCGGATGACGCCCCCGGTGCACGCCCACCGGATGGTCGCCGCGCTGGCCGACCCGCAGGGACTGCTCCTGCTGCCCGGCATCGGCCACATGCTGCCCGTCGAGCGGCCCGCAGAGGTCGTCGCCGAGATCCACCGCCTCGCGGGCGCCCATCTCGCCGTCGCCCACCCGCCCGGCGTCCAGCCGTCGGCCGCCTCACTTGAGAGGACCGCCGACGCATGAACGCCATTCCGCCGCTCTCCGCGCAGGTCGTCGTGATCACCGGTGCCGCCCGAGGCGTGGGCGCCGCGCTCGCCCGCACGCTCGCCCGGCGCGGCGCCGAGGTCGCCCTGGTCGGCCTGGAGCCGGCCGAGCTGAAGAACGTCGCCGCCCTCTGCGGACCGACTGCCACCGCCTGGGAGGCCGATGTCACCGACATCGACGCGCTCACCGAGGCCGCCCGGCAGATCAAGGAACACCACGGCCGGATCGACACCGTCGTCGCCAACGCCGGCATCGCCGTCGGCGGCCCGCTGCTGGACAGTGACCACCGGGTGTTCAGCCGGGTGATCGAGGTCAACCTCCTCGGCAGTGTCGCCACCGCCCGGGCCTTCCTCCCCGCCCTCACCGAGAGCCGCGGTTACCTCCTTCAGATCGCCTCGCTCGCCGCGATCGCGCCCGCCCCGCTGATGAGCGCGTACTGCGCCAGCAAGTCGGGCGTCGAGGCCTTCGCCCACGCGCTCCGCGCCGAGGTCGCCCACCAGGGCGTCAAGGTCGGGGTCGGCTACCTGAGCTGGACCGACACCGACATGGTGCGCGGCGCCGACCAGGACGTCGTCCTCGCCCGGATGCGCTCCCGGCTGCCCTGGCCGGCCGGCAAGACCTACCCGCTGGATCCGGCGGTGGCCCGCCTCGCCGCGGGCATCTCCCGCCGCTCCGCCCACGTCTACGCCCAGGCCTGGCTGCGCGGCATTCAGCCGGTCCGCTGGCTCCTCCCCACCCTGATCGCCGCAGTCGGCTCCCGCGATGTCGCCAGGCTGGCCCCGGAGCTGAAGGCCACCGCCGCCACCCGGACGCGCCCCGTCGGCGCGGGCGGCGCCGCCGACGAAGCGGCGCGCGGCGAACGGACCTGAGCGGCACGGGCAACGGAGGATAGGTAACAGACAACAAGCAACAGATAACAGATTTCGAAATCTGTTATCTGTTACTTGTTGTCCGAACCTTGTCCGCCCGCGCAGCCTTACCTGGCAACGTGCTTCAGTACCTCGTAGCCGCGCTGGACGAAGCGTCCGTCCAGCGCCGGGCCGCAGTTGGCCAGAGCCCCGACGACCGAGGCGGTCTGGGGGCAGAAGCCGACCAGTGAGGTGAAGCCGCGCGTGGCGCCGGAGTGGAAGAAGAGGTCGCGGCCGCCGACGCGCCGGTGGTTCCAGACCAGGCAGAGCTGGTCGGTCGAGCGTGGCAACCGCAGCCGGAGCTGCTGGACGTCGTCCAGAGCCTCTCTCAATTCGCTTTCCTCGCCGGGAAGATGCGCGCGGAGGAAGCGCAGCACATCGGCGCCGCCGGCGCGGACGGCGCCGGCGCCGGGCAGGCCGGGGATGCGCCAGGGCGGCAGCGGGCGGCCTCGCCGGTGTCCGACGGCCCGGTCGGGGGCGTCGGGGGAGCAGGTGGTGGACCGCAGGTCCAGCGGGCGGAGAATGCGGTCGGCGAGCAGCTCGGGGTAGGTGGCGCCACCGGCCTCGGTGAGCAGGCGGCCGAGCAGGGCGACACCGTAGTTGGAGTAGCCGAACCAGCTTCCTGGTCTGTGGTGCACGGTGGTTCGCGCCAGGCCCTCCCTCAACTGCTCGTCAAGATAGGCGGCGTACGGGTTGCTGAACCAGGTGGGGACGGCCTCCGCGAGCAGGCCGGGCGGCAGTCCGGGAAGGCCGGAGGTGTGGGTGGCCAGGTGGAGCAGCCGGATCGGGCCGCCGCGGCGGACGGTCGCAGGGCGCCAGCGCTCGGGGAGGTGGCGTTCCACCGGGTCGTCCAGGGCGAGTTCGCCGCGGGCCGCCATGGTGGCGAGCAGCAGTGCCGTGAACGTCTTGGTCACCGAGCCGAGTTCGAAAACGGTTTCGGGCGTGCACGGCGCGGCGCTGTCGCGGGCGAGCCGCCCGTGGCAGCGGACGGCCTGCCGGTCGCCGCGGGCCACCGCCAGTGTGACGGCGGTGGCGTGCGGCGCGGCGGCCCGTACGAGTTCGGCCAGCTCCGGCTCGCCGAAGCCGTCGAGTTCGCCGGGTTCGCCCAGGTCGTCGAGGCGATCCAGGCCGCCCGGGCCGCCCAGACCGTAGGGCCCGCCAGTCGTGGTGGGCCCGCCAGGCCCGTTCACCCGGCCGAACGCGTCGGGCTCCCCCGAACCGCCGAGGGCGCCCGCCACGTTCATGCGGCCACGGCGGCGCCGCCGAGCGCGCGGGAGAGGGTGACGGTGCCGGCCACCACCCCGACCACGGCGGTGTGTTCGTGGTCCTTGAACGCCTGGGCCGGATCCTCCGATACGGGTTCGGAGCTGTCGCGGGGGATCAGTCCGTCCTCGCGCTGAACGGCGGCCAGCGCCTCCCAGCCCTGCATGCCGGTGACGGGCTCGCCGATGCACGAGTCCACCACCAGCAGTTCGCCGACCAGGTCCCACTCGCCGACCTCCAGCCAGATGTCCACCCAGACGGGCAGCCAGGCGCGGACGAAGTCGGCCATCGGCTCGGGCAGGCCTTCCGGTCGGGCGCCCCAGTCGGTGAGATGGAAGACGGCATGAGTGATGTGGTAGCCGGTCATCCAGTCCATGGCCCACGGTTCGGGCGTGGCGCTGAGCCATGTCCCGGCGGCGAGGGCGGCCCAGTCGTCCGGCCGGTCGGCGAGGCCCACCACCCGGCGGGCGTTGGCGACGGCGAGCCGGCGGCCGGGCAGGATCTCGACGGCGTGCACGGACCGCAGCCGGCTGAGCGACGCCAGCAGCTCTTCCAGTGCGGGATGCCGGTAGCCGGCCCTGGCGAAGTGGACATAGGTTTCCAGCGGGTCGGTCATCACCAGATGGCGCAACTGCCGCTCGTAGAGGAGGTTTCCTTTCTGCAGCTGGGACCAGCCGAAGTCCAGCATGTCGCGGGCGACCTGGGCGTCCCGCGGGCCGGTGACGCCGTCCCGCAGGACCAGCGAGGCGGCCAGCGCGCATTCGGCGATCGGCTTGTAGGCGTTGTTGGGGTCGGAGAGGTCGACGGTGACGTTGTCCGGGAGCCGGCCGAAGCCGCGTTCATGGGAGGCGTGCAGCCAGGCCATGGCACGCGAGCCGATCTGCTGTGCGATGGACAGCCGCTGATCGTCCGTCATGCCGTCGCTCCGTTCGGGGTGATGGCCAGCAGGGCTTCGGCGATGCCGAGTTCGAGCGCGGTTCGGGAGCTGCCGTCTCCGGCGGCGTGGATCCGCTCCAGCACCGGTTCGACCTCCAACGGCAGTGACAGGCCTTCGGCCCGGGACCAGGCGAGCCAGCGGGCGAGCCGGGCGGCCACCCGGTGGTCGCGGCGCAGCATGGAGCGGACGGTGCCCCGGGCGAGCGCAAGGGTGTGGGTGCGGGCGGTCCGGTGCACCGGGCCGTCGAGGCCGGGCAGGGCGAGCGCGGAGAGCTGGGCCATCCGGACCGACCAGGCCTGCCAGGCATGCGGTTGCGGCTGCGGCGCGTGGTCGGGCTGGGGTGCGCGGAGGGAGAGTTCCGCCAGGCCGGGAGTGCTGATGGAGCGCAGGGTCCGGGCGAACAAGGCCCCGGTGGCCCAGTCCCGCCAGGCGGCGATCAGTGCGGCGCCCTCGGGGGCGTCCGGGCCGTCCGCCTCGGCGGCGGTTGACGGAAAGGCCCGGTGCGCCTCGGCGAGCAGCAGGACGGCCTCGGTGTCGGGCGCGGCGCCGCCGAGCAGTTGCGGGGCGAACAGGTCCGGCCCGAGCACCCGGACGGCGGCGAGCAGCGGCCGGGACGCGTTGGCCGTGCCGGGGTCGACGAGCGCGACCGCACCCCCGGCGCCCCGAAGGGCGCCGAGGGTCTGGGCCGCCGTCTGCTCGACCGCTGCGGCGTACTCGTCGCGGAGCGAGGTATGGGCGAATGACATGGCTGGGTGGTCCTCCTTGAGGAAGGCTTCACGAAGGCTTGCGGGGAGGCCCGTTGGGAGAAGTTCCACATCGGTGGGCTTCGCGACGGGTGGCTTCACCGCGCAAGCCTTCGTGCGTGGCCGGTACCCGTTCCGGTTACCGGGTCTTCTCCTTGGGCGGCTTCGGGGACAGAAGGATGAGGCCCAGCAGCAACAGCAGCCCGGCGGCTTCGGGGCGGTACGTGGGCGCGTCGCTGACGACGGCCTCGTCCTCCACCATCAGGGCGCCGAGGGTGTCGAGTTCGGCCCGGGTCGCGCGCGACGCCGGGGCTTTTCCGGTCAGGTACTGAGCAAGCATCAGAAGTGCCTCCTCATAGGATCGTCATCGCCTGGTCCGGCGATGCCCCCGGACCGACCTTATGAGCGCCCACCGATACCTGCATCCGCAGTGCGCTGATCGGTTACCTTTCCGGTCTGTTGGGCCCGCCGGGGGTGGGGTCGGTACGGTCGGGGATATGACCACTGCCTTGATCACCGGCGCGACCGCCGGCATCGGAGCCGCGTTCGCCCGCCGGCTCGCCCGGAGCGGCTATCAACTCGTCCTGGTGGCCCGGGACACCGGGCGGCTGGAACGTTCCGCCGCGGACCTGCACGCGAAGTACGGCGTCGAGACGGAGGTGCTCACCGCCGATCTCGCCACCGACGAGGGCATCGCGGCCGTCGAGGCCCGGCTGGCCGATGCCGCCCGCCCGGTGGACCTGCTGGTGAACAACGCCGGCTTCGGCAACAAGGGCGCGTTCCTGACCGTCCCGCTCCAGGACGAACTGGACATGCTGAAGGTGCACATCGAGGCGATCCTGCGGCTGACCACGGCGGCCCTGCCGGGCATGCGCGAGCGGCGGCGCGGGGCGATCGTCAACGTCGCCTCGGTCGCGGCCTTCCTGCCGCGCGGCACGTACGGTGCCAGCAAGGCGTGGGTGGTGAGCTTCACCCAGGGGGTACTGCGCGATGTCGGCGGGACGGGAGTGCGGCTGATGGCGCTCTGCCCGGGCTTCACCCGGACCGAGTTCCACCAGCGGGCGGGCATGGGGACGGGCAACATCCCGTCCTGGGGCTGGCTGTCCGCTGAACGGGTGGTGGACGAGGCCATGCGGGACCTGGCCCGCGGCCGTTCGCTGTCCATCCCGGGCAAGCGCTACAAGGTCGCGATCGCGGCCGCCCGGCTGCTGCCGTCCGGCGCGCTCGGCGGGCTCTCCTCCAAGGCGGCGCGCACCTACGGACCCAACTAGGGCTTGCCCGACGGCCGGGGGCCGGTCGGGCGGCGGTCGGGGAGCGCGGGAATAGAGTGAGCCTCATTATTAGCTTTGCTAACTATGAGCTATTCTCGCTGTGCTGGTGGCCGCCCGACCGCCATGCCCGCCGCGCGCCCGCGCGTCCGACCCCGGGAGGTCCGCCCTTGAGGCCCGAAGGCATCCGATGGACCCCACCCGAGCGCGCCGAGGGCGAGCCCCGCCCGCCGTCCCAGTGGCGCCGGATCCTCGCGCTCTTCCGCCCGTACCGCGGCCGGCTCGCCGTGGTCGGCCTGCTGGTGGCGGCCTCCGCGGTGGTCTCGGTGGTGTCGCCGTTCCTGCTGAAGGCCGTCCTCGACACGGCCATCCCCGAGGGCCGCACCGGGCTGCTCAGCCTGCTCGTGCTCGGGATGATCGCCACCGCCGTGGTGAACAGCGTCTTCAACGTGCTGCAGACGCTGATCTCCACCACCGTCGGCCAGCGCGTCATGCACGACCTGCGCACCGCGGTCTACAGCCACCTCCAGCGGATGTCGCTGGCGTTCTTCACCCGGACCCGCACCGGTGAGGTGCAGTCCAGGATCGCCAACGACATCGGCGGCATGCAGTCCACGGTGACCTCCACCGCCACCTCGCTGGTCTCCAACTTCACCAGCGTGATCGCCTCGGTGGTCGCCATGGTGGCGCTGGACTGGCGGCTGACCGTGGTCTCCCTGCTGCTCCTGCCGCTCTTCGTGTGGATCAGCCGCCGGGTGGGCAACGAGCGCAAGAAGATCACCACCGAGCGGCAGAAGCAGCTCGCCGCGATGAGCTCGGCGGTGCAGGAGTCGCTCTCGGTCAGCGGCATCCTGCTCGGCCGCACCATGGGCCGCTCCCACTCGCTCTCCCGGGAGTTCACCGAGCAGTCCGACCAGCTGGCCGAGCTGGAGGTGCGCGCCAGCATGGCCGGGCGCTGGCGGATGAACACCATCCAGATCGTGATGGCCGCGATGCCCGCGGTGATCTACTGGGCGGCCGGCCTGGCCGCGGCCGGCGGTTCGCCGATCGTCTCGGTCGGCACCCTGGTCGCCTTCGTCTCGCTCCAGCAGGGCCTCTTCCGGCCGACCGTCAGCCTGCTCTCGACCGGTGTGGAGGTGCAGACCTCGCTGGCGCTGTTCCACCGGATCTTCGAGTACCTCGACCTGCCGGTGGAGATCGCCGAGCCCGAGCGGCCGGTCGGCCTGGAGAAGATCCGGGGCGAGGTCCGCTTCGAGGGGGTGGAGTTCCGCTACGACCCGGAGCAGGAACGGCCCACCCTGTCCGGCGTCGAGCTCAAGGTCCCGGCCGGCGGCTCACTCGCCGTGGTCGGCGAGACCGGCTCCGGCAAGACCACGCTCAGCTACCTCGTCCCCCGGCTGTACGACGTGACCGGCGGCCGGGTCACCATCGACGGCGTGGACGTGCGCGAGCTGTCCTTCGAGACGCTGTCCCGGGCGGTCGGCGTGGTCTCCCAGGAGACCTACCTCTTCCATGCCTCGGTCGCCGACAACCTGCGCTTCGCCAAGCCGGACGCCACCGACGCCGAACTGGTCGCCGCCGCCGAGGCCGCGCAGATCCACACGACCGTCGCCGGACTGCCGAACGGCTACGACACCCTGGTCGGCGAGCGCGGCTACCGCTTCTCGGGCGGGGAGAAGCAGCGCCTCGCCCTCGCCCGGACCATCCTGCGCAACCCGCCGGTGCTGATCCTGGACGAGGCCACCAGCGCGCTGGACAACCGCACCGAACGTGCCGTCCAGCAGGCCATCGACACCCTGGCGGCGGGCCGGACCACCATCACCATCGCCCACCGGCTCTCCACCGTCCGGGCGGCCGACCAGATCGTCGTCCTGGACCGGGGTGAGATCGCCGAGCTGGGCAGCCATGACGAACTGGTCGAGGCGGACGGCCGGTACGCGGCGCTGCTGCGGCGCGAGGCGCCGACGGCCGTGCTGGACCGGGCCTGACGGGCGCGCGTTCCGGCCGCGCGTACCGCAGGGCCGGGTACCGCCCGGGGGTCAGGCGGCCTTGGGGACCTCGTTGTAGCTCTCCACGACCTCCTGGCCGGAGAGCTGCTGGATCGCCCGCATCACCTCGTCGGTGACCTGCCGCCGGGCCTTCAGCGAGCGGGCCTGCCCGTGCAGTTCGTCGAAGTGCAGCGGTTCGCCGAAGCGGACCGTCACCTTGCGGACGCGCGGCACGCGCTTGCCGATCGGCAGGATCTGCTCCGGGCCCTCCAGCGCCACCGGCACCACCGGGACACCGGCGGTGAGGGCCAGCCAGGCCACGCCGGTCTTGCCCCGGTACAGCCGGCCGTCGAGCGAGCGGGTGCCCTCGGGGTAGATGCCGAACGCCTTGCCGTCCTCCAGGATCTCCAGCGCCGACTCCAGCGAGGCCTGGGCGGAACGGTAGGTGCCGCGCTCGACCGGCACCGCGCCGATCGACTCGAAGAAGCCCTTGGACAGCGCGCCCTTCAGCCCGGTGCCGGTGAAGTACTCGGCCTTGGCCAGGAAGTGCACCCGGCGCGGCGCGGTCAGCGGGATCACCACGCTGTCGATGAAGGAGAGGTGATTGCTGGCCAGGATCACGCCGCCCTTGCGCGGTACGTTCTCCAGACCTTCGATGTTCGGCCGCCAGATCCCCCGGGAGAGCGGTTTCAGCACCAGCTTGGTGACGAGATTGAGCATGGTCCCTCCCTGGACGAGCATGCCCGGGAGGCGCCCGGGCCTGAACATACGACAATCGGTGATCGGTTCCCGGCCGGGCCGAGATCAGAACCGCAGACTACGACACCCACCCCCGAGCCCGTCCACTCCCGCCGGCCGTGGCGCTCGCCACGGCCGGGTAGGGTACGGCCGTCGGAAACGCACATCAGCAGTTCATAGGAGGGGCAACTCATGGCAGACGTCGACACGATCCGCGCGGCCTTCGACAAGTACGACGTGAACGGCGACGGCCGGATCACCGCCGCCGAGTACGCCAGGGTCGCGCGCGAGCTCGGCGACCTGACCACGTCGATCTCGGTGGCCGAGGCCGTCATCAAGCAGATGGACACCAACCACGACGGCGAGCTGACCTTCGACGAGTTCCTGGCCGCGCGTCAGGGCTGAGTCCGGTCGCAGCCTGCGGGGCCCGCCGGGCGCGGGCCCCGCAGCCGTGTTCCCGGCCCTCCGGTCTCAGCCCCCGGCTGCCGCCCCCTGGGCTGCCGGCCTCAGCTCTCGGTCGGGAACACCCGGCGGACCACCCGCTCCGCCGCCCCGCCGTCGTCCCACGGGCAGAACCGCTCCCGGAACCTCGCCCGCGCGGCCGGCTCCGGGTCGCCCGCCAGCAGCGCCGCCGCCAGCCCGTCGGCGTCCACCGTCACCGCGCCGGGCGGCTCCGCGAACAGGTCGAAGTAGACCCCGCGCACCCGCCGGTACTCGTCCCAGTCCGGCGCGAAGATCACGATCGGCCGGTCCAGCACGGCGTAGTCGAACATCATCGACGAGTAGTCCGTGACCAGGACGTCCGCCGCCAGGTACAGGTCCTCCACGGTCGGGTGCGCGGAGACGTCCACGATCTCCGCCGCGCCCTCGCCCGCCGCCAGGTCGCCCGGGCCGCCGGTGTGGAAGTAGTGGGTCCGCACCAGCAGGGTGAAGCCGGGCCCGAGCCGCCTGGCCAGCTCGCGCACGTCCAGCAGCGGTACGTACCCGCCGCGGCCCTCACGGTGGGTCGGCGCGTACAGCACCGCCGTCCGGTCCGGGGCCAGCCCGAACCGTTCGCGCATCGCGGCCACCTCGGCCGGCGTGGTGTTCGCCAGCCGGTCGTTGCGCGGGTAACCGGTGTCCAGCATCTCGTAGCGGCCGGGGAAGGCCCGGGCGAAGTGCTCGCTGGTGTGCGGGTTCGAGGAGACCAGGAAGTCCCAGCGGTCGACCGCCTCCTGCAGCCGGTCGAAGTCCATCCCGTCCGCGGCGGCCGGGTGGTCCCTGAGGTCCATGCCCATCGCCTTCAGCGGCGTGCCGTGCTGGGTCTGCACATGCACCGTGCCCGGCCGCTTGACCATCGTGCGCGGGAAGTTGACGTTGTTGACGAAGTACTTGGCGGTCGCCATCGCCTTCAGATAGGCGGGCGTGTTGACGATCACGTACGGCACCCCGGCCGGCAGGGTGGCCGCCTGGGCGCGGTTCTCCACCACCCAGACACCCCGGACGCCGGGCACCAGTTCCTTCGCCTTCTCGTAGATCGCGGCCGGGCTGCACGCGTAACCCCGGTGCCAGTAGGCCGCGTAGACCGCCAGGTGCTCGTCCAGCGGCAGCCGGCGGAACGCGTTGTACGCGGTGAAACGGGCGCTGCTGCGCACCCCGCGCTTCACCGCCGGGGCCACCGCCCGTGCCCCGCGCTTGAGTTCGCGCGGCAGCCGGCCGGTACGGCGCAGCTCCGCGTACGCGATCCGCGATCCGCGCGCCGCCAGCCGGTACTGCACGCCGCGCAGGCCGCCGGGGAAGTGGTAGCCGGCCGGCCGGTGGCGGCCGAAGTGCTCGGAGATCCGGCGGAAGAAGTCCTTGCGCAGCTCGGGCGGGACCAGCCCCGGGGTGTCGTAGACGGTCAGCGCCTGCTGGACGGTCCGCTCGAAGACCAGGGTGCGCAGGGTGTCGGGGACGGGCCGGCCCGGGCGGTCCGGACGGTCGAGGAAGCCGAAGATCGCGTCGTACTGGGCGAAGGCGTCGGCGTGCTTGGGGGAGGCGGTGCTGGTGATCGCGCCGGCCCGGCCGCGCCGGTAGAAGTAGCAGGGGCGGTCGAGGTAGCGCAGCCGTTCGGCGGCCAGCAGCGCCGGGTAGGTGACCGAGATGTCCTCGTAGAACCCGCGCCCGAAGGAGACGCCGAGGCCGGTCAGGAACTCGCGGCGGAACACCTTGTTCCAGACCGACATCACGGTCCGGAACAGCGCCGGGTGCTCGGCCAGCGTGCAGCCCTCGACCAGCGGGGAGCCGGCCAGCACGTGCCGCCAGGGGTTGGGCTCGGTGCCGCCGTCGGGGTAGACGTGGGTGAAGCCGGTGAGCAGGACGTCGGCCGGGGTCTCGCGCCGGTGCTCCTGCTCCAGTTCGTCGAGGACCGCCCCGACGGTGCCCTCGGGGAGCCAGTCGTCGCTGTCGACGAACCAGACGTACTCGCCGCGCACCTCGGGGAGGGCGGCGGTACGGGCGCCGCCGAGGCCCTGGTTCTCGGTGAGGTGCAGGACGCGCAGCCGGGGGTCGCGGGCCGCGTACTCGTCCAGGATCGCGCCGCAGCGGTCGGGGGAGAGGTCGTCGACCGCGATCACTTCGAAGCGGGGCCCGCCGGCCGCGCCGGACCTCTCGGCCGGGCCTGGTTCGAGGATCGAGTCGAGGCAGCGGGGCAGGAAGCGCTCCACTCCGTGGACCGGGAGCACGATGCTGAGGAGAACTGGCACGCTGGCCGAGTCTACCGAGCCGGACCAGCGGCGGAGCCGCCCGGGTGCGACCGCCCGGCCGGTACGGGGCGGAGGCCGGAACCGCCGGTGCCGGACCCTGTGCGGGACGGCACCGGCAGTCTGGTGGTGGCCCGGCCGACCCTCTACGGCCGAGCCGCCGGTCCGGACCCCTTCCGAGCCTGGCCGCCGCAGCGTCGAGGCGGCCTGGCAGTGGCTCGGAGGAGCCGGAAATCTTCATCAGTCGAACACATGACTGGACACTCTCCCCTAAAGGGGCGTCGATAGAGATATTGCTTGGAGGGTCCGTTTGAGTCAATCCCTCGTATGTGTTCACTTCCTGAAGTGATTTTCCCGGAGTGGCTGCGTGGAGAGGCGTCACCTTCTCTCGTCGCCTCTCCGGTCACCCGGCTCCTGGCGGTGCCCCCGTGCGCCCGGCGCGTGCCTCCCGGCCGGGCGCAGCGCCGGTGCGCCCGGGGCCCCGTGTGCTCCGGCCGGTCGTGCACCATCATCGATGCCTAGTCGTGACCGGCCCGGCGGCCCCTGGTGCAGCGTCAGTTGACGCCGCACGATACGGTGGCAGAACACCAGGACGGTTGCGCGAAGACCGTCTGTCACGGATAGTCTTCGCCTCACGGCCCTGGCGCCTCGTAGGGGTGGGAATACTGATGGAACAGATGCAAGTGCGGACTCGGCCCCGAGTGCCGGCGATCCAGTGCGGTGTCGGCGCGACCGGCCGCCGGATCGACCGCCACCTGGCTGTGCTCGGCGCGCCCGCACTCCCGGCGGTGGAGACCGCCGAGGCGGTCGGGTTGATAAGGGAACTGACGCCCCGCGGCGCCAGTGCCCCGACCGCCCGTCGCCGTCACGCGCGGGTGTCGCTGCTGACGCCGCTGCGCCGACTGCGCCGGAGCCTCTTCGGCGGGCGAGGCTAGGGCCCTCACGGCTCGCTGTCGCGCCGCTCGGCACGCGACCCGACGGACCTCCGGGACCGTCGGGTCTTCGGCGTGTCCGGATGTCTCCTTCGCGGGGCGCGGTGCCGGGTTGTTCCGGGGTTCCTGGAGGCTCCCGGGGGGCTGCTTCGGGCCGCCCGCGCGGGCCCGGTTCTCCGGGCGGAAAGGTCTGAACCTCTCAGCGTACGACACCTTGCCCACCTGGCACGGAGAGTCGGCGAGGCAGGTCATCGCACCCCCGGGCGTGGGCCAGGATGGCGTCATGGCGGACAACATCCACTCCACCCCCCTGCAATTCCCTTCCTCCTACTCCAGCACCTTTCACTCCACGACCTTCGAGATCACCACCGGCAGCCACGAGGTGGCGCTCGACATCACCGACCGCTGCGCGGAGTTCCTCAACGAGCAGGCGACCGGGCGCGACGGTCTGCTCAATGTCTTCGTACCGCACGCCACAGCGGGCATCGCCGTTCTGGAAACCGGTTCGGGCAGCGACGACGACTTCCTCGCCACCCTGCGCGAGCTGCTGCCCCCCGACGACCGCTGGCGCCACCGCCACGGCAGCCCCGGCCACGGCCGCGACCACGTGGTGCCCGGCCTGGTCGCCCCGCACGCCACCCTGCCGGTCATCGGCGGTCAACTGGCGCTCGGCATCTGGCAGTCCGTGGTCCTGATCGACACCAATGGCGACAACCCGCACCGGACGGTCCGGCTGTCCTTCCTGGGCTGACGCGCCACCGTTCGGCTGACGGGCTACCGCTGGATCGCGGTGTCCGGGGCGTCGGTGTTCCGGGCCCCGGTGTCCGAGAGAGCTGTAGTGCCGGACGGGCCTGCGGTGCCCGACGTGGCCGGGGCGGTCGTGGCGGCAGTGCCGTCCGCGGCCGCCCCGGCGACCGCCGCGAGATAGCGCTCGATCGCCAGGTACTGGCAGAGCACCGCCACCGGGCGGCCCAGCCGCGCGTACCAGGCGGCGAGCCGGGAGAAGGCCGTGACCTCGAACCACACCTCGCCCGCCGCGTCCATGCTCACCAGGAACGCCTCCTCGCCGCACTCCGGGTGTCCCGGCAGCGTCCCGTACGCGAAGCCGATCCGGTCCGGCGCGTCCACCGTCCACACCACCCGGCAGGGGATCACCAGGCGCGGGCGCCGCAGCCCGGGCAGGCTCAGCCGCAGCAGCACGGTGGCGCCCTGTTCGGCGGGGGCATAGGGATGGACGGCGAACCCGCTGCCCAGCTGGCTGCCCCAGCCGAGGACGTACCGTCCGGCCCGCTCCAGCACCTCCGGCCCGTGCCCGAGGTGGATCCGCCGCCGCAGCTGCGCGTACCCCGCGGGCAGTCGGGCGTCCCGGGTGGCACCCACCTCCGGGTAGTTGGGCGAGGCGGCGCGGGCGGCTTCAAGGCGCCGGTGGAGAGCGGTCGGCATGGGCCCCACCGTAGCGGGCGCGTTCGGCGGGTGAGGCGGTCGGTCCGGGTGGCGGGTCGCTGGGCCGAGCCCCGCCACCCGGGCCCGGACGACCTTGCGGGCAGGCGGGGGAGCGGAGTAGGAAGGCGGCATGAGCGAAGCGGTGGACACGGCGGGCGTGCTGAACGAGGACGACGGGCCGGTCTGTGCCCTGGTTCCCACCGGGGCGGAGGCGGCGCTGACGCGTGCCCCGGAGTCGGCCGGTCCGCGCGCGGACTGCGTGCTGTGCGGGGAGCCGACCGAACTGCCCGCCGACCACCCCGGCAGCACGCTCTGCCCCGTCTGCGCCTGGCAGCAGGCCCAGCGGATCGCCTGCACCGGCTGACGGACGCCCCGTGGTCCCATGGCCGCCTGTCCGTTACACCCGATGAGGTGCACCGGGCTGGCTCAGCCGTCGGTGTCGGGGAGCGGGCCGACCCTGGTCACGGCTCCGGTCCACCAGCCCGGTTGATCGGTGGCCGCCCAGTCGACGTCCAGCTCCCGGCAGGTGAGCTCCGCGGCCTTGAGCCGCATGGCGGCCTGAGCGGTCTCCGGCTCGCAGGAGACCGCAGGACGATCGAGAGCGCCGTCGGCGATGCCCCGGGGGTTCTCGAAGTACACGGCGTAGCGCCAGCGGTCAGGGGTGCGGTACAGGACGAGCGTCCTCGGCGTCCCGAAAGTACGCCAGTACGGCTTTCGTGCGTTTCCCATGCCCGCACGGTATCGGTGCGGGTGCGGACTGCCCGCACCCCGGGCGGCCGGCCCGGAGATCACGCGGGCCGGCCGGCTCGCCGCACCCCGGCCGGCTCGGCGTCGCCCGCCCCTCAGGCGTCCTCCCGGCCGGCCAGGGCGAGGGTGGAGCCGTGACGGCCCTTGCGGACCAGCAGCTGGGCCGGGATCCGGCTGCGCAGGTCGGCCACGTGGCTGACGATGCCGACTGCGCGATCCCGCTCCCGCAGCCCGTCGAGGACGTCCATCACCTCCTCCAGCGCCTGCTCGTCCAGCGTTCCGAAGCCCTCGTCGATGAAGAGGGTGTCCAGCGGCATCCCGCCGGCCTCGTCGGTGACCACGTCCGCGAGGCCGAGGGCCAGGGCGAGCGAGGCGAAGAAGCTCTCGCCGCCGGAGAGCGTCGCGGTGTCCCGTTCGGTGCCGGTCCAGGCGTCGACCACACGCAGCGCCAGGCCCGAGCGCTTGTTGCCGGTGCCCCGGTCGTCGCTGTGGACGAGGGTGTAGCGGCCGCCCGACATCCGCACCAGGCGATCGCTCGCCGCCGCCGCGACCTGCTCCAGCCGGGCCGCCAGGACGTACGACTCCAGGCGCATCCGCAGCCGGTTCTCGGTGGAGGTGCCGGCCGCCAGCGCGGCGAGCCGGTTGATCCGGCCGTAACGGACCAGGGCCGGGGCCAGCGAAGCGGCCAGCTCAGCCAGCCGCCGCCCGATCGCGGCCAGCGCCTCGCAGCGCTCGCGCGCCGCGGTCTGGGCGGCGTGCGCCCGGCGCAGCCGGTCGACGGCCTCCTGGAGCCGGGCCCGCGCGCCCGGCACGTCCGCCGGAGGGCGGGCCGCCGCCTCGACCAGCTCGGGCAGCGCGAGCTGCCGCTCCACCGCCGCCAGCTCGGCACGGTGCCGCTCCAGCCGGGCCTCCAGCCGCTCGCGCTCCTCCCGTCGCAGCAGGACGGCGGTGGCCTCCTCCGCGCTCGGGAACCCGGCCGCCACCGCGGCCCTGGCCAGCTCGTCGTCGGCGTTCTTCAGCCGGAGCGCCGCCTCCGTACCGGCCCGCGCGGCCGCGGCCAGCGCCGCCACGCCCCCGGTGAGCCGGGTGAGCGCCGCCGCCCGGTCGGCCACCGAGGGCGCGTCGCCCCGGGCGGCGGCCACCCGTTCGGCCAGGTCCGTCCGCTCGGTGCGGAGCGCCTGGATCCGGGCCGTGAGCGCGGCGCTGCGCTCACCGGCCTCGCGCAGTGCGGCGAGCCGGACGGTCTGCTCCCGCGTCAGCCGCTCGACCCGCTGGGTGACCGGGCCCAGCCCCTCCGCCACCCGCAGCGCCTCGCGGTGCTCCCGCTCCAGCGCGGTGAGCGCCTCCGCCAGCGTCTCCGTGCTCTCCGGCCCGGCCGCGCCGGCGGCGGTGGCCTCGCGGACCCGGAGCCCGGCCAGCTCCCGTTCGGCGGTGTCCGCCGCCTGCTCGGCCGCCGTCTGGGCCGCCCTGGCCCGCTCCTCGTCCTCCGCGCTGACCTGGCCGCCCGCGGGCCGGGCCGGCGCCGGGTGCTCCGGCGAGCCGCAGACCCGGCAGGACTCGTCGGGCCGCAGCTGTGCCGCCAGTTCGGCGGCCATGCCGCCGAGCCGGCGTTCACGCAGGTCCTGGCTGTGTTCGCGGGCGTCCAGCGCCCGGGCCCGCAGGGCCAGCGCCCGGGGCTCCGCGTCCCGGATCTCCGCGCGCAGTCCGTCCCGGCCGCGGGCGGCGGCCAGGCGGTCCGTCGCCTCGCCGCGCCGCGTGTCCACCTGCTCGACCCGCGCACCCGCGGCCCGGGCCGCCGACTGCTCCTCCTGCAACGTGGCGAGCCGGCCGTCGAAGCCGTCCAGCCACTCACCCGCCTCCTCGGCCAGCTCCTCGGCCCGCTGCCGGTCGGCGTCCAGCGCCCGCTCCTGGTGCCCGAGCTCGGCGCACCGCCGCTCGTCGGCCTGCGCCGCCTCCAGCCGGACCACCTCGGCCCGCAGCCGGAGCTCGGCCTGCGCCAGCTCCTCGGCCTCCGCATGGGCGAGCGCCAGGCCCGTGCCGGCCATGACGCGGGCCTCGTCCGGGCCGTAGGCCTTGTCCGGCCCGGCCGCCCCGTCGGGGACACGCTCCCCGCCCGGGACTCGTGCCGTCTCCGGGATGCGCGCCAGCGCCGCGCGGTGGCGCCGCTCCTCGTCGCCCGCCACGCGGTAGGCCTCGGCGGCGGCCTCGCGCAGCCGTAGCACCGACTCCACGCCGACGGCCGCCTGCGCGGCGGCCAGCCTCCGCCGGTCGCGCCCCAGCGCCGCCTCGCCCTCGGCGAGCCGGGCGGCCTGGAGCGCCGCCTCCTGGTGGCGCCGCTGCCGGCCGGCCAGCTCCTCGGCGGCCTCCCGCGCCAGCTGCGCCTCCCGGTGGCCGGCCTCGGCCCCGGCCAGCGCGGCATCGGCGACCGCGAGCTGTTCGGCGGCGCCGCTGCGTAGCATGGCGGCCCAGCCGAGCACCCCGCCGGCGAGATCGGTGCCGGACCGCGTGGGCTCGTCCTCGGCGGGTACCCAGCCCTCGGCGGGCTCGGCCGCCGGGCCGGCCGCCTGTTCGGCCTTGCTGGCCAAGTCCCGAAGGCTCCGCCGCCCGGACTGGACGGCGGCCTCCTGGGCCCTGCGCTGTTCGGCCAGCCAGGACTCGACCTGCCCGAACCGCTCGGTGTCGAACAGCCGGCTCAGCAGCTTGCCCCGCTCCACGGCGTCCGCGCGCAGGAAGCGTGCGAAGTCGCCCTGCGGCAGCAGCACCACCTGGCAGAACTGCTCCCGGCTCATCCCGATCAGCCGGTGGATCTCCTCGCCGGCCTCCTGGTGCGATTTGCTGACCGCCTGCCAGCCGGGTGCGCCCCCGCCCGCGTCGGCCGTCCACTCGCGCAGCAGGGTCTGGGCCCGCTCGACCGTCGTCCCCGTGCCGACCTTCTTCGGCCGTCGCTGCTCCGGGAGCCGGGTGATCTCCAGCCGCCGCCCGCCGAGCGTCAGCTCCAGCCTGACCTCGGTCAGCCGCCGCGGGTCGGCGTGGTCGCTGCGCAGCCGGCTGGCCCGGCGGGCGCCGGGCACCTCGCCGTAGAGGGCGAAGCAGACCGCGTCCAGCACGCTGCTCTTGCCCGCGCCGGTGGCACCGCGCAGCAGGAAGAGCCCACCGGCGGAGAGGGCGTCGAAGTCGACCGTCTCGGCGCCGGCGAACGGGCCGAAGGCGGTGACGGTCAGCCTGTGCAGTCTCATCGGGGCAGCTCCGCCTTCCGGTCGGTGGTCTCCCGGACGCTTTCGAAGCCCTCGCGCAGCCAGCCCAGCTCGTCCCCGTCCGGTTCGGAGCCCGGGCGGACGTGGCGGAGGAAGCCCTCGGCGATCTCCAGATCCGCGCGCCCGCTCACCCGGGCCGCGTACGACTGCGAGGGCGCCGCCTCGGCCTCCTCGGGGTCGAAGAGCAGTTGCAGGGTGTGCGGGAAGCGCCGGCGCAGCTTCTCCATCGGCTCGGCGGGGCGGCCCGGGTCGGTCAGGGTCGCCTGTACCCAGGACTGCTCGAACGGCGCGTACCTCTCGTCGGACAGCAGCTCGTCGAGCCTTCCGCGCAGGCAGGCCAGCGGGCGCGGCCGCGGGCAGTCGATCCGCTCGGCGGCCACCGAACCGTCCGCGGCGAGGTCGACCAGCCACATCGTCTTGCGCTGGGTGGCCTCGGAGAAGGAGTAGGCGAGCGGGGATCCGCTGTAGCGCAGGTGCGGGGCGAGGGTCTGGCAGCCGTGCAGGTGGCCGAGCGCGGCGTAGTGCACACCGTCGAAGACCGAGGCGGGCACGGAGGCGACGCCGCCCACCGCGATGTCCCGCTCGCTGTCGCTGGGCGCGCCGCCGGTGACGAAGGCGTGCGCCAGCACCACCGCTCTGGTACCGGCCTGGCGGGCCGCCAGGTCGGCTCTGACCTGGTCCATCGCCGCGCCGAGCACCGCCGCGTGGCCGCCGCGCTCCAGCCCGAAGCGCTCCCGGACCAGCGTCGGCTCCAGGTACGGCAGCCCGTAGACGGCGACCGGCCCGTGCGCGTCCGCCAGCAGCACGGGCACCGCGCACTCGCCGGGGTCGGTGCGCAGATGGACGCCCGCCCGGCCGATCAGCCCGGCGCCCACCCCCAGGCGGCGTGCCGAGTCGTGGTTGCCGCTGATGAACACCGTCGGCACGCCGAGCCCGGCCAGCCGGTGCAGCACGTCGTCGAACATGGCGACCGCCTCCAGGCCCGGCAGCGCACGGTCGTACACGTCGCCGGCGACCAGCACGGCGTCCACGCGCTCGGCCCGGACCACCGCCACGAGGTGGTCCAGGAAGGCGCGCTGGGCGTCGTGCAGGCTCTCCCGGTGGAACGAACGCCCGAGATGCCAGTCGGAGGTATGCAGCAGTCGCATGGTTCCCGACCCTAACGTCCGTCACCGACAACGCGGCCCGGAACTGGGATCCCGCCCGTTCCACCGGGCTGCCGGTAATCGCTCTGGGTGGATTGTCGGTGACGGTGTGTAGGTTCTCGATCGTCGGTCGCCCGCGGGATTCCGGGGCGGCCGTGAGAGATGCGAGAAGAGAGAGGGAAGCCATGTCCGTTCGGTCCCGGTACATCGAGTTCTCCGGTCCGGTCGGCCCTGCCGGTTCCGACCGGTACCGGGCGGCGGTGCCGACGGGGAGGCGGGGTCTGCCGCGGGTTCGGGTGCACGCCGGGCAGCGCCCGGGCCCGGGCGGGCCGGGGGGTGGCCTGCCCGGCGGCGGTGCCTCGTCGGGTGGTGGGCCTCCGGCCGGGGGTCCTCCGCGCGGGGGCGGGGCGGGCGGGCCCGGCGGGCGTGCGCGTCGCCGGGGTGGCGGCTCGCGGGGCGCGCCGCCCCCGGAGCCGGTGGCCCTCGCGGTGGCCGCCCGGGCCGCCGACTTCGTGGGCCTGGCCCGGTACGGGCTGTTCGGCACCGCCCCCTACCGGGAGTACCTGCGGCGGACGGAGAGCCGGCTCCGAGCGCTGCGCGGGCAGGGGGTGGAGGTGCACCTGCGGGTGTTCGACGCGGCCGACTACGAGGACTACTGCGAGGCGTTCGGCCTCGACCCCGGTGAGGCGGCCGCCCGGGTCGCGTACGCGGCCGATCCGCAGCTGGCAGGGGAGCCCTTCGTGTACGCGGGGGAGCGGCTGGCCGAGTTGCTTCCGGTACTGGTCGACGACCACCGGGCCAGGGTACGGATCTCGGTCGCCGGCGAGGCGCTGCTGGACGCGGTCGGCGACGGCCCGTACGGGCAGCGGCGGCTGGTGGCGGTGATGAGGTTCGTCACCGCCGCCTACCTGGCACTGGCCGGGGGCGCGGGCGAGGGCTGCCACCTGCTGACGCTGCGCTGCCACGGCCCGGAGGACGGCGAAGAGCTCACCGCCGCGGCGGACGTCCGTGTCGAGGGCGGTCGGCTCGTCGGCACGGGGCGGGACGCGGAGGCGTTCTGCGTCACGCTGGCCGCGGGCGTGGCCGCGCGCGGCTCCGGCGCGCTGCTGCTGCACGGCGACCCGGCCGCGTCCGCCGGACCGCAGGTGCGCGGCTGGGCGCTGGCGGGCGGGCGGTTGCGGCCGATGGCCGTCCAGGAGGTGGCCGACTCGCTCACCGACGACGCCGACCGGGGGCTGCCCTTCCCGCCGGGAGCCGTGCCGCTGCCGGGCTTCCAGCTGCCGGACGGCCCGTCGGCGGCGGGGCCGTCCGGGGTCGAGGACGGGGGTGAGCCCCTGGGCTGACCAGCCGGTTCTGGCCCGGGTGTCCACCAAGCGGCGCTGGGGACTGTTCATCGACCGCCTGTTCGGGGAAGATTTCGGGGAAGATCAACAGGAGGAGCGGGCGGTGCCCCATGCCGCCGCTCCCGAAGCTCTGCCCCGAACCGCGTACCGCAGGTCTCCCCGCGCACCGCCGGTCCGGCGAGCCCGACACGGAGAGGGGGACGCATGGGCCGGATCGAGTTCAGCGCGGAGATCGCCGAGCTGCTCGGCAAGGTGCGGCGGCGTCCCACCGCGGGCTGGCCGTGGCGACCGGGGGAGCCGGTGCCCGCCGGGCTGCCGGTGAAGCAGTCGTGGGGGTGGCTGTTCGCCCCCGACGGCCGGGTGCTGACCCTGGTCAACCCCCGGGACGGCATCGTCTCGCTCCCCGGCGGTTCACTGGAACCGGAGGACACCGGCGATCCGGGCTCGGCGCTGGCACGGGAGGCGGCCGAGGAGGCCCAGGCCGTGATCGGCGCGCCCTACTACCTGGGCTACCTCTACGACCGGGTCGGCTCGGCCAACGGCGGGCACGAGTGCGCGCGGGTCCGGATGGCCGCCGCGCTGCGCGCCGTCGGCCCCAGCGCCGCGGACCCGGCCTCGGGCCGGCACTACCGGCGGCTGCTGGTCGCGCCCGGCCTCGCCGTCGAACTGCTCGGCTGGGGCGGGCCCGGGCTGCGTCAGGCCCGGTCGGCGGTGTCCGCCGCCGTCCAGTGGCTGGGTGTGCCCGCCGCCGCCAACGAGACGATCGAGGAACTGCCGGCCGGGGGCGCCGTGGTGTTCCCCGGCACCGCCCACTCGGGCACCGTCTACCCGGCCGGAGGCTGAGCCGGTGACGCTGCCGACGCCGGAACCGCGGGCTGCCGGGCAACCGGCCGCGTCGTCGTCCCCGGGCGCGGAGTGGGGCGAGGAACCGGCCGCGCCGTCGCTCCCGGACGGGCAGCCGGACGCGCAACCCGGCACGGCCGGGGACCGGCGCGGGCTGTTCCACCACGTCGAGCTGTGGGTGGACGACCTCGCCACCGCCGAGGCGCAGTGGGCCCCGGTCCTGCTCGCCCTCGGCTGCGAGCCGTTCCAGCACTGGCCCGCCGGCCGCAGCTGGCGCCTCGGCGCCGCGTACCTGGTGATCGAGCAGTCGCCCGCCCTGCTGCCGGGCGGCCACCAGCGCCTGCGCGCCGGGCTCAACCACCTCGCCGTGCACGGCTCACGCGAGGCGGTGGCCGCCGCGCTCTCCGCCGGTTGGACGGTACGTGTCGACACCGGTGAGGCCGCGCACCTGATCGACGGTCAGGGCTTCGAGCTTGAGGTCGTCTACCGTGCCGCGCCCGCCGACCCCTCGGGCGCGACCCCCGGCGCGAACGGCGCGAACGGGGTCTGACCAGCGCGGAAGCGCCCGTGTGGGATCCAATTCACCCCGTCGTTATCAGACTGTTCGTCAATATCCTTGGCATGACCACTTCCCGGGGAAGCTACTGCCTGGTATCACTTCTGTGACCCTCGTCACTCCAGGAGACTTCATGCTGCGCCCCACTCGTGTCATGTCGACTTCCGCCCTCGCGGCGGCCCTCACCCTGACCACCTTCTTCGCCGCCTCGTCAGCCGGCGCGGCCACCGTCAACTACGTCGCGCTGGGGGACTCGTACTCCGCCGGCGTCGGCGCCGGCAGCTACACCGGCGAGAGCGGAAGCTGCAAGCGGAGCACCAACGCGTACCCCTACCTCTGGAAGAACGCGCACTCCCCGTCCTCCTTCTCCTTCGTGGCCTGCTCCGGTGCCAAAACCGGTGACGTGCTCAACAACCAGCTGTCGGCGCTGACCTCCGGCACCACGCTGGTCAGCATCAGCATCGGCGGCAACGACGCGGGCTTCGCCGGCACCATGCAGACCTGCGTGCTGGACTCGGAGAGCGCCTGCCTCAGCGCCGTCGCCACCGCGAAGAACTACGCCACCAACACCCTGCCCGCCCAGCTCGACCGGGTGTACTCGGCCATCCACGCCAAGGCCCCCAACGCCCGTGTGGTGGTGCTGGGTTACCCGCACCTGTACAAGATCGGCGGCAGCTGCATCTTCGGCATCGGCGACACCAAGCGCGCCGCCATCAACAGCGCGGCCGACGCGCTCGACGGCGTCCTCGCCAAGCGCGCCGCCAACGCCGGGTTCGCCTTCGGCGACGTCCGCAGCATCTTCACCGAGCACGAGATCTGCGGCTCCAGCACCACCTGGCTGAACAGCACCACCCTCCCCGTCGACGAGAGCTACCACCCCAAGGCCTCCGGCCAGTCCGGCGGCTACCTGCCCGTCTTCTCCGCGCAGGTGTAGTACCCCCGCTCCGCCGGTCCTCCCCCTCCCCCCGAAGGGGGCGGGCCGGCGGAGCGTCACCAGGCCCTACGCCCTCGGCCGCGGGTTCGGCGGGAACGGAATCCCGGCGAGGACGGGCAGCAGGGATTCCTCCTCATAGGCCAGATGCGCCTCCAGCACCACGACCGGCAACACCCGTGCGGTGTGCGCCTGGTAGTCGCCGTACCCCGGTGCCGCCCGGACCACGGTCTCGAACAGCCGGTCCCGCCGCGCACCCTCGGCCGGTACCGCGATCGCGTCGAACACCTCCGTCCCGAGCTCCACCCGCACCACCGGTCGGGCGAGCAGATTGCGGTACCAGTGCGGGTGCTCCGGCGCCCCGGCCGCCGACGCGACGACCAGCAGCAGCCCGTCGGCCCGGACGTACCCGAGCGGCACCGTGTGCGGGCGGCCCGACCTCGCGCCGGTGGTGGTCAGCAACAGCAGGTCACCCCCCTCGAAGGGGCCGCCGACCCGGCCGCCGTTGGCGCGGAATTCCTCGATGATCGCTTCATTGAAAGACATGGACATACGTGTGTGAAGTCTCCGGAAAAGGGGAGCCGAGGCCGCGGACAGAACGGCGCACGCACGCGACGGAACGACAACGAGGCGGGCGCGCGCAGGCACTGCTGCGACCGCTTGCGTCAGATCAGGGGAGCGGAGTGAGAACTCATCGCGCATCGTCCCTCGGTGAAAGGTGCTCGCCCGGTCACCGGCCGGCCCACATCTCTTTGGCCGGCGCCACGCTGCACGCCCCCATTGGAGTCACCCCACCCGCCGCCTGTCAACGAGCATGATCACGCCGGATGGGCGTCCCGTCGGTGGCCCGGGGATTCTCGCGGGGCGCGTGTCGCCCGGGGTTCTCGGCCCGGACACACCAGTGGTCCGCCGGCGGCGAGGGCGGAATGCTGCCGGGCTCCGGGATCACCTCCGCGGCCCGAACGGCCGCGGCCCCGGCCGACGTGGTGTCGGGCCGGGGCCGCCGTAGGGCTTGTTCGGGACCGCTCAGGCGCACTTCATGGTGCGGTTGGCGAGCGCGACCCCGGTGACCTTCTCGCCGTCCACGGTGAACTCGTACTGCCAGCCCGGCTTGCCCTCGACCGGCAGCTGGAACTTGCCGCTCTTGGCCAGCTCCAGGCCCTTGGCACCGTAGGCCTGCTTGAGCGCGTCCACGGTCGAACCGGCGCCGATGCCCTCGGCGGTCCGGGCGTCCGCCGGAGCGACCAGCTCGCGCAGTCCGTCGACGCCGAAGGAGACCCGCCCGGCGGTCAGGAACGCCGCGTCCCGGGCCTCACGGGCCACCATCAGCTGGGCGGTGGACATCGTCGCGTCCGCGATCGTCTTGGCGTCGGCCGCGGAGTTCTTGGCCGAGCCGTACGCGCCCGCGGCGAACTCGGCCGCCTCCTTCGCCGAGGCGTTCGGCGGGAGGGTCGAGCCGGCGGCGGGCTTCTTGAGCGCGTCCGCCTTGGCGTTCAGGTCCTTGTAGGTGGCCTCGGTGGCCGCCTCGGAGGCCATCCGGGCGGCGTCCGGCGCCGGGCCGCCCTTGTAGGCGAAGTCGGTGCAGCCGTCGAGCAGCGACACCGGCGCGGGCTCCAGCGCGCCGGTCGCCAGTGCCGCGTCCTTCGCGATACCCGGCGTCAGGCCGCGGTAGCCGGCGGCGCCGAACGCCACCGGCGTCGGCGTCGCGCTCGCCGGGGCGGTCGCGCTCGCGGCGGCGCCGGTCCGGGCGGCGGCCGCTCCCGTGGCCTTCGAGTCGGCGGCGTCGTCGTTACAGGCCGACGCGCCGGCGACGACCAGCGCGACCGTCAGCCCGGCGCCCGCCAGGCGCCGCAGTGCGGGGTTCTTCCCCAAGTCGATCTCCCCCTTCGTTTCGGAGGACACGGTAGCGAAGCTGCGTGGACGATCCATGCCGGGTTCCGGGCGGGCGCATCCGCCGGTCGGCCAACTCGGCTTTCGGCAAGGGGAATTGGTGGCCGCCCCGCACGCTGCCCCCGGCCCCGGTGAGGGAGATCACATCCGCCGCGCCGGCCCGCGCGCCACCGTTCAGCACTGATCCCGGACGTGGCGGTCGAACTCCTCGATCGCCCAGGTCCTGCCGCCCGCCCAGACCTGGCCGGGGTTCAGGCCGGAGATGTCCAGTGGGGTGAAGCTGAGCCAGGAGTGGGCCGGTTCCGTGGTGCGGACACTGATGTTGTAAGACGTCCCGTCGGTGAGCGGTGGTGGCGTGGTGCCCTCGGCCGACCAGCCGGCCGGCGGCTGGAACAGCGGGAACGAGGTGGCCCCGTGGGCTTTCTGCGGCGTCAAGCTGAGCCGTGAGTCGCTGCGGTGTTCAGAGACGGTGATGAAATCGTAGGCCTCGTCGCCACAGGTCCGCAGCAGCACCACGGGCTGGCCGTTCTCGACGGTGATGCCGGTGATACTCCGCTCCGGTGGGGTGCAGCCGCCCAGCAGCAGCACCGTCACGACCGACCCCAGCCCCCAGTACAGCGTGTGAACTCCCCGATCCCTCATGCGCACGAGTCTCGCCAGGGCGGATCGCGCTTCGGCCACGGAGGGGGCACACCTGGATACCGGAGGCGAGTGCGGCGGGGCCGCGAAATCCCTGATGGCAGGGGGCCGGTGGTCTGTTGAGGCCCGGAGCCGTGGCCGGACACCGCGGTGGGATCCCGGCCGCGCGGAGGGCCCGCGCGGACGACAACCGCGACAGCCAGCTCCTGGGGAGGATCGCCGGGCGCGTCCAGGCACGGATCGAGGAGGTCAGCAGCCCGTGTCCGGGTAGCGGTCCGCCAGGGCCGCGACCGCGCGGGCGACGGCCGCGCGCAGTCCGGGCGGGCCCAGGACCTCGGCCTCCGCGCCGAGTCGGAGCAGGTCGCCGACCGCGACGGACTCCGTCTCGACGGGCAGGTCCGCCTCCACCCAGCCGGCCCCGTCCGGCTGGGAGGCCCCTTCCAGCGCGCGCAGACCCGCCGAGCCGAACTGGGCCGGCAGCAGCTTCTGCGCGAGCGGGGAGAGCCGGACCCGGGCCGTCTGCCGGTGGCAGGCGGCCTCCAGCCGCCGGGACGACTCCTGCCAGTAGGCGGCCAGATCGAAGCCGGCGGGCCGATGGAAGGCGTCCGGCCGTTCGGGGGCGTCCGGCTCCGTCTCCACGGCCAGGAATCGGGAGATCCGGTACGTCCGGACGGTTTCGCCGGCCCGCGCGACCAGATACCAGATGCCGCCCTTGAGGACCAGGCCGAGCGGGTGCAGCTCGCGGTCCACCTCGCCGCGCCAGCGGCGGTAGCGGGTGCGCAGCGGGCGCTGTTCCCAGACGGCTTCGGCGATCTGCGCGAGGTGCGGCACCGGGTCGGCCTCCCGGAACCAGGCGGGCGCGTCCAGGTGGAAGCGGTCCTGGATGTGCCGGGCGCGCCCGGCCAGTTCGGCGGGGAGGGCGGCCTGGAGCTTGAGCTGGGCGGCGGCGAGGTCGGCGCCGAGGCCGAGCTCCCGCGCCGGGCCGGGTGCGCCGGCCAGAAACAGCGACCCGGCCTGGGCATCGGTGAGCCCGGTGAGCCGGGTGCGATAGCCGTCCAGCAGCCGGTAACCGCCCTCGGGGCCGCGGTCGGCGCAGACCGGGACACCGGAGGCGCCGAGGGCCTCGATGTCGCGGTAGACGGTGCGGACCGAAACCTCCAGCTCGCGGGCGAGTTCGGGGGCGGTCATCCGGCCACGGGTCTGGAGCAGCAGGAGGAGGGAGAGGAGCCGGTCGGCGCGCATGGGGCCATTGTGTCGCCCGTACCTGACACGAGGTGTCAGGTACGGGCGGGAAGCTGATCACGCCTCGCCGCACGGATCAGGCCGTGCGGCGGATCGAAAGGAACGCGCATGCCCACGCAGACCAGCGGCCGGTTCACCTTCGCCAACTGGGAGGAGGCCCCGGTCGGCCCGGCCGACGGAACGCCGAGGCTCGCCCATGCCTCCGTCGCCAACAGCTTCACCGGGGGCATCGAAGCGGCCGGTACCACCTGCGAGTACGCCATCGTGTATGTCGGGGAGAGCGTCGGCACGTTCACCGGCATGGAGGTTGTGACGGGTGCCGTCGACGGCCGCAAGGGCTCGTTCGCGCTGGAGGAGCGCGGCACCTTCGACGCGGAGGCCACCCGCTGCACCTTCGAGGTGGTGCCGGGCTCGGGCACGGGCGAACTGGCCGGCCTGCGCGGGACGGGGAGCTTCACCTCCCGCCACGGCACGCCCGCCGTCGAGTACACCTTCGGGTACGAGCTGGGCTGACCGCCCGGCGGTGCCGGCGGCGTCGGCTCAGGGCGTCTCCTCGAGGAGTGCGGCGATGCCGTCGAGGAGGCGTTGCAGGCCGAACTCGAACAGCTCGTCCAGGTCGAAGTCGTACCCGGCCGTGGTGAGCCGCGCGAGTGTGGGGAATCGGCCGGTGGCCAGGATGGCCTGGAACACCGGCTCCTGGGTGTCCAGCCACTCCTCGTTGTTCTGGCCGCTGAGGGCCTCCGCCTCCGCCTCCAGCTCGACGTTGACAGCGGTGCCGCGAACGTAGTTGAACAACGTGAGGTGGGTGGTGAACATCGTCTGCAGGTCCAGACCGCGGCCGTCCAGGGCGGTGAGCACCCACTCGGTGAAGGGCAGTGCGCCGGCGACGGGCTGGGGCCGGGTCACCGACAGGGTCGGCGCGAGCCACGGGTGGCGACGGAACATGTCCCACAGCGTTCGGGCGGCGAGCGTGATCCGGTCCCGCCAGCTTTCCGGCGGATCGGCGGGGAACGGCCACTGGGAGAGGGTCGCGTCCAGCATCCGCATCAGCAGGTCGTCCTTGTCGGCCACGTGCCGGTACAGCGACATGGTCGCGACCCCGAGCTCGGCGGCGACCCGGCGCATGGAGACCGCGGCGACTCCCTCCGCGTCGGCGACCGCGACGGCCGAAGCGACGATCCGCCCGACCGTCAGCGTCTGGTCCGAGCCGCGCTTTCGGTGGGTGGACGATGCCGGGGCGGCGGGTGTGTCCGGGTGAGGCGAGGCCGGGAGCGGGCCGGTGCCCACGGGGCGGCGCCCGGCTTCGACGACTGTGCCGATGCCCGGGACCGCGCGGACCAGGCCCTCGCGGCGGAGCTCGGTGAGCGCCTTTGTCGCGGTCGCCATCGCGACGCCCCACTGCCGGGTGATCTCACGGGTCGAGGGCACCCGGTCGCCCGGTGCGAGCTCGCCCGCCTCGATCCGCTGCCGCAGTTCGGCGACGATCTGGCCGCAGCGTGGCGCTCGCTGTCCGCTCACCGGCGTCCCCTCCGCACTAGTGCACCTGAACGCGCACCACCCTAGTCCCCAGCTCGGTGTTCTCCCCAACCGTGCCCGTCCGGGTGGAGCAGGCACTCCAGCACTAGTGCACCTAAGGGTCAACTCGCCTTGATGGCAATGGTTTCCTGGCTTGTCTGATCTCATGTGTACGCCGTACATTCGGCGCTATGGGGAACACCGACGTACTCATCTCCGGCGCCGGCATCGCCGGGCCCGCGCTCGCGTACTGGCTGCGCAGGGCAGGCATCACCGTCACCGTCGTCGAGCGCGCGCCCGCGCCGCGGCCGGGCGGCCAGACCGTGGACCTGCGCGGCGCCGGGCGCACCGTGATGGCGCGTATGGGACTGCTGGAGCAGGCGCGGGCGACCAGCGTCGACCAGCGTGGCATCGCCTTCGTCGACGCCTCCGGCCGGCACACCGCCCGGATGACGGCGGACAGCTTCGGCGGCGAGGGAATCATTTCGGAGATCGAGATACTGCGCGGCGACCTCGGCCGCCTGCTGTACGAGGCGACCCTGCCGGAGACGGAGTACCTGTTCGATGACACCATCACCGCGCTCGACCAGGACGACGACGGCGTCACCGTCGCCTTCGAGAAAGCCGAGCCGTGTCGATACGGCCTGGTCGTCGGGGCGGACGGGCTGCACTCCGCGGTGCGCGCACTGGCCTTCGGCCCGGAGTCGGCGTACGTCCGCCCGCTGAACGTGTACACCGCCTGGTTCACGGCCACCGATGAGCTGGACCTCGACGGCTGGTTCCAGATGTACAACGCACCCGGCGGGCTCGTCGCGTCGGCCCGTCCGGGCCGCCTCCCCGGAGAGATCAAGGCCGGCCTCAGCTTCCGGTCGCCACCGATCGCCTACGACCGCCACGACACCGCCGCGCACCAGGACATGATGGCCGACCGATTCGCCGGTGCGGGCTGGGAGGTCCCGCGGCTGCTGCGGGCGATGCGCACCGCGCCGGACTTCTTCTTCGACTCCATGGGCCAGGTGCGGCTCGACCACTGGTCTCGCGGCCGGGTGGTGCTGCTCGGTGACGCCGGCTACTGCCCGACGCCGCTCACCGGCCTGGGAACGAGCGTGGCCCTGGTCGGCGCCTACGTGCTGGCCGGCGAGCTCGCCACCGCCGACGGAGACCACCGTGCCGCCTTCCGGAACTACGACCGGGTGATGCGCCCCTATGTCGGCCAGGCCCAGCAACTGCCGCCCGGCGGTGCTTCGGGATACGCGCCCTCCAGCGCGCTAGCCATCCGCTTGCGGGACCTCTCGATGCGCTCGATGAACCGCTGGCCGATGCGGAACCTGCTTGCCGCGCAGTTCGCCAAGGCCGGAGACATCACCCTGCCCGAGTACGGTCACGCACCCGCGCTGTAGTACCCGGCGCGGGCGCGGCCGGGGCGAACGGCCTTCGCCGGGACGGCGCCGCCGTGCTCCTTCGCCCGGGTCGGGCCGGTCGTTCGGTTGCGGCGGTCATCTGCCGTGCGCGTTCGTGGAGTTCCCGGGCGCGCTCCCCTCTTGCTGTGAGGTCTGAGGGCGGCGAGCATTGCGCGGATGCGGTCGTCGGCTAGGCCGGACTGGACGCGTGGGTAGTCTTCGACGGCCAGGTGCCAGGACGCGCAGGCTTCGTCGAGTCTCCCGTTGTGAGATCCCTGCCCTGTGCTACCGGGGCCTGCACTTCAGGTGAGCCAGGGTCACTACTGTGGTGCGGGTGAAGGGCATATGCGCTCACACGGGGGCCTCCGCTGACCGGAGGGAGCCGCCTTCGGCTGGCAGCGGACGCGACGGCAGAGGATCGAGCAGGCCCCGTGAGGCACGACGGACACAGCGATCAGGACGGCGGAAGCCTGATAGGCAGGAATCTGGCCACCTGGCGAGTGCGGCGGGCGGTGAGCGTCGGCGAACTCGCCGAGCGTGCCCGGATCCCGTCCGAGCGCATCGCCCTTCTGGAGAGCGGCCGGAACTGGGTGGACCGCCGCGGTGAGCTGGCCGCCCTGACCGGGGCCCTGCGGCTGGACGCCACCGATCTGACCGGGCAGCCCTACCCCCCGGCCGGCCCCGAGCACGCGGCGGTGCGGGCCGTGGCCTTCGAGCTGCGGCGCGAGATCGCCGGATCCGCAGCGGCGTCCTTGTCCGGGTCGGTGGACGATCTTGACGCCCGTACCTCCTCGGCCTTGGCCGCCGAGGCGGCCGGGGACGAGTACGCGCTGGCGCTTGCCCTGCCGGGCGCGATCCGTCTGGCCGACAGCATCGCCGCGACGGCGCGCTCGGAGGCCGGCCGGGAGCGGGCGGCGGAACTGCGGATGCTGGGACACGTCGCGGCGGCCGGACTGCTGCGGCGCCTGGGCTATCGGGATCTGGCCTGGATGCTGCTGCACACCGCCCGGCCTGGCGGCCCCGAGCCGGTGGAGGTCCTCATTGAGGAGGCCCGGCTGCTGATCGACATGGCCTTGCCGGAGTACGCCCTCGCCCGCCTCCAGCGGGCCAGGGCCGCCGGGGGCGGGCAGGGCCTGCCGCTGGTGGAAGCACTCGCGCACGCCGTCACCGGGCGGCGGGAGACGGCCGATGGGCTGCTTGACCAGGCGGCCGGTCAAGCGGAGGACTCCCGGACGGGCGCGGTGGTCGCGGCCACCCGGGTCGTGGTCGCCGTGGAGAGCGGAGCGGCGCACGAGATGGTCGAGCATGCCCGGTGCGCGGATCTGGATGCCTTGGAGCCGGCCTGGCGTGCCTCGGTGATGGTGGCCGCCGCCTTGGCTCACGCCCGGCTCGGCCGTCTTGAGGAGACGGCGGCCAACCTCGCCGCGGCCGAGGAGCTGGCGCCGTTGCGGGTGCGTCTGGACTCGTTCGCTCGCGAGCTGCTGGCCGTGCTGCCTGCCCAGACCCACGACCCTGCGTCCGCGGAGACGATCCGGCGAATCGCGGAGCGGGCCGGAGTGCGGTGACGGCACCCGGTTCGGGGAAACCTGTCCCGGCGGGCCCCGCGGTCGCCCTACGCTACGGCTTGGTCACCGGAACTGCGAGGGTGGGGCGTGATGAGCGAAGAGCAGGCCCAGCAGATCGGCCAGCGGCTGCGGTTGGCCCGCCGTCAGCGAGGGATGAGCCTGCGGACGCTGGCCGGGCTGTCCGGGCTGTCGGCCGGCTTCCTGTCGATGGTGGAGAACGGCCAGCGGCACCTGGACCGCACCGGGCACATCAACGCCCTGGCCGAGGCCCTGCAGATCGCACCCTCGGAGCTGACCGGCCAGCCCTACGCTCCCGCCGACCCGTCCACCGCGAGCGCGCACGAGGCGATCCCGGCCCTTCGCCTGGCGCTGATGGGCATGAACCTGGGGCTGCCTCCGGACCAGGGGCCGCCGGCCGAGCCGGTCGGCGTGCTGGCCGAGCGGGTCGCCGAGGCCAACCGGCTCTATCACTCCTGCGAGTACGGCCAGGTCGCGGACGTGCTTCCCGGCCTGCTTGGGGATCTGCACGCGGCGGCCGATGCGGCCACCGGTCCGCGGCGGCAGGTGCTGCTGCGGCTGCTGGCGGACGCCTACCACCCGGCCTGCACGCTGCTGCTGAAGAACCTTGGCTACACCGACCTGGCGTTCATCGCAGTCACCCGGGCGGCGGAGGCGATCGCCGAGCTGGACGACCCGATCTACCACGCGCTGTCAGGGTTCTTCCACACCCACGTGCTCATGGCCGCCGGCAGCCCGGCCCAGGCCCTGGCCCGCGCCGGACAGGCCGCTGCCGAGGTCGAGCGGCGCCTGGTGAGCCCGGCCGCGCACGCGCTGCTGGGCGAGCTGCACCTGATCCAGGCGACCTGTCTGACCCAGGATGTCCGCCGCCCAGCTCTATCTGACCGGAAATCCACGTCTGGCCCGACTGTTGCGGCACGAGGACCTCAAGGCGAGCCCGCGAGGTCACTGGGGCGTCTGCCCGCCGGTGAACTACCTGCTCGCCCACCTCGGCCCGCTGACCGCTCACCGGCCGGAAGGCTCGGAGCTGCTGGTGCTGCACGGCGCCGGACACGCCGGGCCGTCTGCGCTCGCTCACGCCTACCTCAACCAGAGCCTGCCCCGGCCCGGCAGCGAAGCCTGGACGATGGCCGACCTGCGGACCCTCGTCGCCGGCTTCCCCGACCCCGAGCGGTTCGGATCGGAGGTCACCCCGCTGATCCCCGGCGTCCGGCACACCGGCGGGCAGCTCGGCCCCGCGCTCGCTGTCGCCCAGGGCATGGCCCTGGACGCCCCGCACCGCCTGGTTGTCCCGCTGATCGGCGACGGCGAGCTGGAGACCGGTGCCACCGCGGCGGCCTGGCTCGCCTGCCGGGCCCTGGCCGGATCCGGCGGGCACGGGGCGGTGCTGCCGGTGGTGCTGGCCAACGGCCTGCGGATGGGGGGGCCCGTCCCTCCTCGCGGGGCTGACCAGTGAGGAGATGACGGCCTACTTCGCGGGGCTCGGCTACCGGCCGCTGGTCGCCGACGGCAGCGACCTGACCGCCTTCCGCCGCCTGCTCGCCGACGCGTTCACGGCGCTTCGCCCGCTCGGCGAGGCGGGCCCGCAGCCGGTGGTGGTGCTGACCATGCCCAAGGGCTACACCGGGCCCGAGCACGTCGCCGGACGGCAGATCGCCGGGACACCGGCGGTCCACAAGACACCACTGGCGAACCCGCTGGAGAACGACGCGGAGTTCTCCGCACTCGCCGGCTGGCTCGCCTCCTACCGGCCGACCGAGCTGCTGACCGCCCAGGGCCGCCCGACCGAACTGGTCCGCCGGGCCCTGCCCGGCCCTGCCGCACAACCACCTGCGGCAGGGACTGCGGTGATCGGCCAGCGGCAGTCCTGGGCGGACGTGAGCACGGTCCTGCGGGCCCGGGCCGAGCACCCCGCGTTTCGGCTGTTCAGCCCCGACGAGATCGCCTCCAACCGGCTCCGCCTCAGCCCGGACGGCAGCACCCCGCCCTGGGCGGTGGAGATCCTCAACGAGGAGATCTGCCACGCCTGGCTGCAGGGCTACACCGAGACCGGCCGCGACGCCGTGCTCGCGACCTACGAGGCGTTCGCCCCGGTCAACACCAGCCTGCTCGCCCAGCACCTCAAGCACCGCAACATGCGGTACGCGGCCGGGCATGCGAACCTGCCGTCGATCAACTACCTGATCACCTCGCTCGGCTGGCGCAACACCTACACCCACCAGAACCCGGGCCTGGCCTCCGCGATGCTCGAACTCGAAGACCCGTCCGTGCACATCTACACCCCGGCGGACACCACCCGGGCCGCCGCCGTTCTCGCCGAGATGCTCGCCGGCCGCGACCGTGTCAACTTCCTGATCACCGACAAGCACGGCGGGCTGAACTTCCCGCCCGGACCGTTCCGCGACGAGCTCACCCGAGGAGTCGCGATCTGGCCGCACCTGTCCTTCGGCCGGGGCACCCCGGAGGTGGTCCTGGCCTCCGCCGGAGACGTTCCGGCCCGCCAACTCGCCGAGGCCGCGCGCAACCTGCGTCGCGTCCGGGCCGCCACTACGATCCGATACCTGCACATCAACGACCTCACCGTCCTCGGCTCCCCGGGGACCTGGTCGGCAGCCCTGACCCGGCAGGCGTTCACCGACCTGTTCGGCGCCGACTGCCCCGTCCTGCTGGCCGTCCCGACCTTCCCCGGCGCCGTCCGCGGCCTGCTCGCGGCCCGCGGCGAGACGGACCGCTTCCACGTGGTCGGCTACCGCGACCCCGGCCGCCCCGTCAGCAACGAGGCCCTGCTCGAACACGCCGACCTGTCGACCCCGGCCCTGTCCGCCCGCGCGACCCGACTCATTGAGGAGCACCGCCGATGACCCGCACCCTCCCGGCCCCGCCCGACCCGGACCAGCTCGCCGCGTTCGACCGCGACGGCTACCTCATCCTGCGCGACGTCATCAGCCCCGAGCTCCGGGACCAGCTCGCCGAGGCGAGTGAGCGGCTCCTGGCCGGCGACCGGACCGCCGGCCGCGACCGCAGCACGGACGGCAAAGACGGCTTCCGTGGCGTCGTGGCCGTGGACGACGCCTTCCTGCCGCTGGTCGCCAACCCGGCCGTCCTGCCCACCATCGTCGGCCTGCTCAGCCCGAACCTGCACCTGATGTCCAGCAACCTGATCTCCATGCCGTCCATCCCGCCCGGCGGCACGCGCACCATCCGCGTCCCACAGCGGCACGGCTGGCACCGCGACATGGCCGCCGCCACCCGCGACCTCGGCACCGGCAAGGTCCCCCGGCTCGCGATCAAGGCCGCCTACTACCTCAGCGACATCACCCCCGATGCTGGCCTCACCATGGTCCTGCCCGGCAGCAGCCACGACCCCGGCCCGGTCACCGTTCCCCAGGGCGCCATCGACCCGCCCCGCGCGATCACCCCCGACCTCGGTCCCCTGGACGTCCTGCTGTTCGAAAACCGCACCTGGCACGCCGGCGGCCTGAACGTTTCTGGCCGCCCGCGCCTGGCGGTGATGATGCAATACGGCTACCGCTGGCTCGCCGACCTCGACGACCCCGCCCCGCACCTGCACGATCACCCCGGCCTGGACGACGTCGAACGCCAACTGCTGGGCACCCCCGACCGCAACCCGGACGGCTCGGTCACCCACGAAGGCGCCGGAGCCTGGGCCCTCCAGCAGTGGTGGGACCGTGTCAACTCCACTCCGCCGCATTCCTCCTGAAGAGCCACAAACCACGAGAGCGTCCGCGAAAGACTGGTGACCATGACCTCCTACACGCCCGACGAACTGTTCGCCTCCACCGCCCCCTACTACGCGAAATACCGGCCCGGCTACGACCCGAAGCTCTACGACCTGCTCAAGGAGAAGTTCGCCCTCGACGGCACCCAGCGCGTCCTGGACCTGGGCACCGGCACCGGCGTCCTCGCCCTCCCGCTCGCCCGCCTCGTCGGTGAGGTCGTCGCCGTCGACCCCGAGCCCGGCATGCTCGCCGAAGGCCGCACGCTCGCCGACCAGGCCGGCATCACCAACATCACCTGGCTGCAAGGCGATTCCACCACCCTGCACACCCTCGACCTCGGACAGATCCTGCTCACGGTGATGGGCGCCGCGTTCCACTGGACCGACCGCGACCAGCTCCTCAAGGACCTGGACCACCTCATCGCCCCCGGCGGGGCCGTCGTCCTCGCCTCCGGGGGAGCTCCCGGCGACGTCGAACCCACCCCCTGGCTGGAGGTGATCGCCGAGGTCCGCACCCGCTACCTCGGCCCCGAGCGCCGGGCCGGCTCCAGCACCTACAGCCACCCCAAAGAACGCCACCAGGACGTCGTCGCCCGCTCCCCGTTCTCCCACATCGAGACCGTCCGCTGGGACCGCACCGTCACCCGCACCCTGGACGAGGTCGTGGGCCTGCAGTTCTCCTACAGCTACTCCAGCCCCGCCCAACTCGGCGACCGGAAGGACTCCTTCGAGCACGACCTGCGCGAAGCCCTCACCGCCTTCAACCCCGAGGGCCGCTACGACGAACTCGTCCGCACCGAAGCGATCATCGCCACCCGAACCTGAGAAGACCCCAGCAGACCACCCGAAGGGCGGCCCCGGGCAACACCCAGCCCCTGGAGCCGCCTTTCCTCATACACCAGCGCCGAAATGCAGGGTCCTTGCGATCAGCTCCGACCACGCCACGGCGACGATGGCCTCGATACGCCAACGGCAGCACGCTGCGGCGAAGGACCACTGGTGGGAGCGCATGACCAAGCCGCTGCTCGACGGCTGCATCCCCCGCAAGCGGTTACCATCCTCAACCTGCCGAAGCCCAAGCGCTTCCGCGTGCTGGCCGAAGGCATGGCCAAACTCGCCGAGCACGTCGGCGCGCTCCACGGCGAACTGCAGCTGCTTCAGCAGAGCAGCGTTCCCCGGAGCCGGGTGGTAATTGACGGTCCGGCCAGCGAGGAAGCGGCGAAGATCCTCATCCTGTTCGATGTAGCCAGGATGGGCTGGGACGACCAGGAGCAGACGAAGCGACAGCTGGAGCGCAGCCCGTAGCCGGTTTCGTGAGGTGTCGGCGGTTTCCCGCAGCCGGCGGCCGACTCTCCGTCGGCCGCCGGTGAGTCACATCAGTCGGGTGCGTCGTTGGCCGTACTGACCGGGGCTGGCGCCCGCATGAGTGGCGGCCGGGTGGGAGGCGTCTCGACTCCGGGTGGCCGGTGGCTCGATCGTGGACAACCGGCTGTCAGAGTTCGCCGGCGATGACGCCGGTGCGGAAGGCGTGCCACTCGGCTTCGGTGAACAGCAGGGCCGGGCGGTCGGGGTTCTTGGAGTCGCGGACAGCGCGGGCGCCACCGGGGAGGACGGCGATCTCGACGCACTCGTGTTCACCCGCACTGGCCGACGACTTCGTCCAGTTGGCGTTGGAGAGGTCGGTGCCGTACAGGTCGGCCTTGGAGGAATCGGTGCTCATGTGCGTGTTCCTTCGTGTAGGCGTGTGACGAGTGCGAGGGAGTCGTCTGTGGAGAGCGCGGTGGCGACGATCCGCTCGTAGGCGGCGGTGTAGCTCTTCACGCCGTGGGCGTCCTCAATGTAGGTCGCGCCGAGCAGGTTCTCCAACACCACGACCCCGGGAAAGCCGATCAGGACGCGCTGTCGTCGGCTGCGCGCGGTGAACTGCGGCAGCCGTGGCCGGCGCTCGATGCGGAGTTCGTATGGCGGATCTTGCCGGATCCGTTCGCGTCCGCGGGGGCGGGAAGTGCCTGGTAGCACCGGTGTTTGACCGGCCCGTAGCCGGTTTCGTGAGGTGTCGGCGGTTTCCCGCAGCCGGCGGCCGACTCTCCGTCGGCCGCCGGTGAGTCACATCAGTCGGGTGCGTCGTTGGCTGTGTTGACCGGGGCTGGCGCCCGCGTGAGTGGCGGCCGGGCGGAGGCGTCTCGACTCAGGGTGGCCGGTGGCTCGATCGTGGACAGCTGGGCGTCAGAGTTCGCCGGCGATGACGCCGGTGCGGAAGGCGTGCCACTCGGTTTCGGTGAACAGGAGGGCCGGGCGGTCGGGGTTCTTGGAGTCGCGCACGGCGCGGGTGCCACTGGGGAGGACGGCGATCTCGACGCACTCATGCTCGCCCACGCTGGCCGAGGACTTGGTCCAGGCCGCGTTGGAGAGGTCGATGGCGTACAGCTCGGCCTTGGAGGACTCGGCGTTCATGTCCGTTTTCCTTTTTCTAGGTGTGCGATCAGTGCGTGCGAGTCGTCAGGAGACAAAGCTGCAGCAACGATCCGCTCATACGCGGTGGTGTAGCTCTTCACGCCGTGGGCGTCCTCAATGTAGGTCGCGCCGATCAGGTTCTCCAAGACCACAACAGCTGGGACCGGGCCCCGGAATCTGATCAGGCTGAAAGGGCCCGCGCTCCCTGGGTGGGGCGTAGAGCTGAGTGGCATGACTTGGATCGTGACGTTCGGCAGGTCCGGGACATGAAGGAGGTTACGTAGTGACTCGCGCATGACGACGGGCTTTATGGCGAATCGTTGGTGCAGGACAGCTGGATGCCTTCGCCCTGGCCAACGTGCGGTGTCGGCAAGGGAATGAGCTCATGGGCGGGGCGGCCCGGAGGTGGTATGCGCACCGTCTCTCCGGGGACCGCCCGATGCTGTGAGGCGCGCCGCCGGCCCCCCGGGGCTGGCGGCGCGCCCAGGAGTCAGCGCAGGTAGGAGGCCAGGCCCGCCGGCTTGAGGCCGGCCGCGTCGGCTGCCGCCAGGGCGCGCTGGAGGTCGGTGGCCAGGGTGTCGGTCCAGTGCATCAGGACGATGTCGCCGGGCTGCAAGGGGCCCTCGTGCCAGACGTTGGAAGCGCCCCAGCTGAAGTCGGCGTCGGCGGTCAGGACGGTGCGCATGCCGCAGTTGGCGGCGGCCTGGAGGGTGTCGGCGTTCCAGGTGAAGTAGGGCGGGCGGAAGACGGTGGGGGCGGCGCCGAAAGTGCGGGTCAGGGAGTCGCGGGCGTCGCAGATCTCGACCTGCTGCTCGGCGGGGGAGAGCGTGGTGAGGTCCGGGTGGGAGACGCTGTGGTCCTGGATGGACGAACCGGGCACGGCGGTGACCCGCTGGAAGAAGCCGGGGTCGGCGGCGGCCGGCATCGGCAGCGGGAAGGCGGTGATCGGCAGCTTGTGGTCGGCGATGAACTGCTCCGCCTCGGGGGTGCGCTGCCAGCCGTCGTCCACGGTGAAGAAGACGACCTTGTCCTTGGTCGGGACGGACGGGGTGGCCGTCGCCGGGGCGGGGGCCGGGCCGTCCACCCGGACGTCGTCGACGGAGAACGGGCCCTGCTGGTACCAGCCGTGGACGTACAGCCGGACGGTGCGCGCGGTGGGGCCGGTGGTGAAACGGGTGGTCAGCTGCTGCCAGCCGCCGTTGGTGTTCTCCGTCCAGGCGGGGGCGACGTCGCGGCCGGTGCCGGTGGCGCCCAGGTAGACGAACTTGCCGCGTACCCAAGCCGAGGCGGTGTACGTGGTGTTGGGCTGGACGGAGACGGTCTGGGCGCACTCGCCGGTGGAGTTGTCGCCCGCCGGGGTGACGGTGAGCGCGGAGCTGCCGGAGTGCGGGGCGGCGGTGGTGGCCGCGGCCTCGGCGGGGCCGCCGGCGCAGCTCCAGCCGGGGACGCTGCCCCAGTCGGCGAGCGAGGAGGCGGGGATCTCGAAGCCGGGGTTGGTGGCCAGGTTGACGGTGGGAGCGGCGGGGGCGGTGGGGCTGGTGGGGCCGGTGTCGGCGGACGCCGGGGCGGCGAGGCCGCAGACGGTGAGCGCGGCGCACGTGGCGAGCGCGGACAGGCGCGAGGACATGGACAAGTGGGGACTCCTGCGTGGGGGAAACGCACCCGTGGGGAGGGCGCGTCGGAACGGGTTGGGGCGCTCCCCGAGGGGCGGGAGCCGTTGGCGTGCCGCACTCAGACCGAGGCAAAACAATGGACTGGACCACTCGGATCGTCAAGGGAGCGGCAGGTCGAACGATCGCCGTACGGCCGACGACAAAGGGGACAAGACGAACCGTCAGGGGACGTACAGTTCCTCGATGTCCTGGCGGTGGAACTCCGTGATCACCGTTCGCCGCAGCTTCAGCGAGGGCGTGACCAGCCCCTGGGCCTGGCTGAACTCCCTTGGCAGCAGCCGGAACGCGCGGATCGACTCGGCCCGGGAGACCGCGGTGTTCGCCGCCGCCACCGCCCGCTGGATCTCGGCGTGCAGTTCCTCGTCGGCGAGCACCGCCCAGGTGTCCAGCTGCCCGCGCCCGTGACTCTTCAGCCAGTGCGCGAGCGCCGTCGGGTCGAGCGTGATCAGCGCGGCCACGTACGGGCGGTCGTCGCCGACCACCAGGCACTGGGAGACCAGCGGATGCGCCTGGACCCGCTGCTCCAGGGCGGCGGGGGCGAGGTTCTTGCCGCTGCTGGTGACGATCAGGTCCTTCTTGCGGCCGGTGATGGAGAGGTAGCCGCCCTCGTCCAGGGAGCCGAGGTCGCCGGTGCCGAACCAGCCGTCGTGCAGCGATTCGGCCGTGCAGCGCGGGTGGTTGAGGTATCCGCCGAAGACGCTGCCGCCGCGCACCCACACCTCGCCGTCGTCGGCGATGGCCACCGAGGCGCCGGGCAGCGGGTGGCCGACCGTACCGAGCTTCTGCCGCCCGGCCGGGTTGGCGGTGATCGCGGCCGTGGTCTCGGTCAGGCCGTAGCCCTCGTAGATGTTGAGGCCGATGCCGGTGAAGAAGAGGCCGAGCTCCCGCCGGAGCGTCGAGCCGCCGCACACCATGGTGCGCACCCGTCCGCCGAGCACGGACCGCAGCCGCTGGTAGACGGTCCGCTCGTACGCCAGGTGCCGTAACCGCAGTTTGGGGCCCGGGCCGGGGCCGTGGCCGAACGCGCGGCGCTCCCGGGCGGCGGCCCAGTCGACGGCCACCTGCCGGGCCTGCTCGAAGAGTTCGCCCCGCCCGGCCCGCTCGGCGGAGCGCCGGGCCTGCTGGAAGATCTTGTCGAAGATGTAGGGCACGGCGTGCAGGAACGTGGGCCGGTAGGAGGCGAGGGCGGGTAACAGGACGTCGGTGGAGACCTCGGGGAGGTGGCCGAGCCGGAACCCGCCGCGCATCGCCGCGACCTGCACGGCCCGGGCGTAGACGTGTGCCAGCGGGAGGAAGAGCAGGGTGGACGGCTGGCCGCCGCCGGTGTCCTGGAAGACGTCGGCCCAGCCGCCGATCAGGCTGTCGGCCTCGGCGGTCAGGTTGGCGTGGGTGATCAGGCAGCCCTTGGGCGGGCCGGTGGTGCCGGAGGTGTAGACGATGGTGGCGATGTTCTCGGCGGCGACGCCGAGCCGTTGGCGGTGGACCAGCGAGTCGGGCACCCCGCGCCCGTCCTCGGTGATCGCGGTGACGCAGTCGCGGTCCAGCTGCCAGATGCCGGTCAGGTCCGGCAGCGCGTCACAGACCGCGCCGATCGTCATGGCGTGGTCCTCGTCCTCGACCACGCAGGCCACCGCCTGGGTCTCGGCGAGGATCCAGCGGACCTGCTCGGCCGCCGAGGTGGGGTAGATCGGGACGGGGATCGCGCCGATCGACCACAGCGCGTAGTCGAACAGCGTCCACTCGTAGCGGGTGCGGGACATCAGGGCGACCCGGTCGCCGTACCGCACGCCCCGGGTCAGCAGGCCCTTGGCGAGCGCCAGCACCTCGTCGCGGAAGGCCAGCGCGGTGACCTCGCGCCACTCCTGCGAGCCCTCGTCCTGGCGGGCCAGCTGGACCAGTTCGGGCGTGCGTTCGGCGGTGTCGTACAGCGAGTCGGCCAGTCCGCCGGCGGCCGGGGGCCGGTCCAGGGCGGGGGTGGTGAACTCGCGCACATCGCCCCCGATCCTGTTGCGGCCCTGCCTGCCGGGCCCGTGGGGCGTCCGGATCGGCGGCGCGCTGGACGGTCGGGCAGGTGCAGCGAAACTATCGGATTGCTCTGCCACTGCCCAGGGTTGTGACCGTGACGCGACGAGATCGGCACCGGCGCGTGGGGAAAGTGCCGCCGGGGGGAGCGGTCCGGGCAGGGCGCGTGATGGGTGAATCCGGGATGTCGGGGATGATTCGGACATGATCAGGGCGGGGGTGCGAGGAGTGGGCATTCGACCCTCGAACGAGTGGTCAGGGCGTAGTAGGCTCTCGCAGACCTGCGACCGGGGCCCTCCCGGCCGGGCCCGATCCGACGTCCACGACCCGCCCACGACCCGTCCGCGAACCGACCTCCAGCCGGCCTCCAGCCGACCGCGATCTCACTGCGATCTCGCCGCGATCCGACTGTGATCCGGCCGAGATCCTGACACACAGCCGACCCGCAGCCACCCCCCCAGCCGACCGTCAGCCGACCTCCGTCCGGGCTCCCGAAGCCTCGAACCGCTCCCCGTCCGCGCCTGGCACTTCCCGACCGAGGACTCCATGCGTCTGCGCAGCAGCTCGATCCGCGCGAAGATCATCGCGCTGCTCCTGGTGCCCATCGTCGCGCTCACCGCCCTGTGGGTGTACGCGACGCTCGCCACCACCGGAGACGTCTGGACCCAGCTGGAGGTCAGCAGTACGTACAAGGAGTTCGGGACGCCGGTCGACCGGTACGCCGACGACCTGCAGAACGAGCGCCGCGCCGCCGTCCAGCGGCTGGCGGACCCCGGCTCGCGGGCTGCCCGGGACGCCTTCGAGCACGCCCAGGCGGTCACCGACCGTGACCTCGCCGTCCTGCGGGTCAAGAAGGACAGTGGCGCGGCCGGCCGGCTGGACGCGGCCCAGCGCGGCCGCTATGTGCAGATCCTCGCCGCCGCCGACCAACTCGCCCCGCTGCGCGGCCAGATCAACCGTACGGCGCTCAACTGGGAGTTCGCGCTCGGTCAGTACAGCGACCTGATCAAGCCCACCTTCGGCTTCCGGTCCGCCTACGTCGCCCGCCAGAGCGGCCAACTGCCCCGCCAGGGAACGATCCTGAACGAACTGGTGCGCGCCCGCGATTACCTCGCGCAGGAGGACGCGGCGATGGAGGGGCTGCGCACCACCACCGGCCGGGTCACCGCCGAGCAGTACCAGGTGGCGCTGGACGCCCTGCACAACCAGCAGGCCCTGTTCACCGTCTACATCGCCGAGCTGGACCCGGTCGACCAGGCCGACTACATCGCGCTGCGCGGCGGCGAGGCGTGGGCCGCGCTGGCCCGTGCCGAGGCCGACTTCGTGGGCGCCGGCGGCCCGGACCGGGTGGTCCGGGCGATCGGCGGCGACTCCTGGCGGGAGACCGCCGAGCGGGCGCTGGACGACCTCGCCGCGATCAACTCCCGGCTGGCCGGCAGCCTCGGGGACCGCGAACGCTCGTACGCGATCGGGCTGCTCTGGCGCGGCGGCATCGCCGGTGCGATCGGCCTGGTCGCGGTGGTGCTCTCGATCATGATCTCGTACCGGATCGGCCGCGGCATGGTCCGCGAGCTGATCGGCCTGCGCAACGCGGCGAACGAACTGGCCGGTACCCGGCTGCCCTCGGTGATGCTGCGGCTGCGGCGTGGCGAGGCGGTGGACGTCGCGGCCGAAGCGCCGGAGCTGCAGTTCGGGCCGGCCGAGGTCGGGCAGGTCGGACGGGCGATCAACGCGGTGCAGCGGGCCGCCGTCGAGGCCGCGGTCGAGCAGGCCGAACTGCGGCGCGGCGTCGCGGCGGTCTTCGTCAACCTGGCCCGGCGCAGCCAGGTGCTGCTGCACCGCCAGCTGACCCTGCTGGACACCATGGAGCGCCGCACCGAGGACCCGGCGGAGCTGGAGGACCTGTTCAAGGTCGACCACCTCACCACCCGGATGAGGCGGCACGCCGAGGGCCTGATCATCCTGGCGGGCGGGTCGCCGGGGCGTGCCTGGCGCAAGCCAGTGCGGATGGTGGACGTGGTGCGCGCCGCCGTCGGCGAGGTGGAGGACTACGCCCGGGTGACCGTCCGGCCGTTCCCCGGCACCGGGCTGCTCGGCAGCGCGGTCGCGGACGTCACCCACCTGGTCGCCGAACTCGTCGAGAACGCGGCGGTGTTCTCCCCGCCGAGCACCCAGGTCACCGTCCAGGGCGAGGTGGTGGCGCACGGCTTCGCGCTGGAGATCGACGACCGGGGGCTCGGACTGAGCGAGCAGGCACTCGGCGAGATCAACGAACGGCTCGCGGTGGAGCAGGAGTTCGACCTCGCGGACACCGACCGGCTGGGGCTGTTCGTGGTCAGCCGGCTGGCCCGGCGGCACGGCATCCGGGTCCATCTGCGGCCCTCGCCGTACGGGGGGACCACCGCGGTGGTGCTGATCCCGCGCGAGCTGCTGGCGGAGGCGCCGGACGGACTGCCCGAACCCCCGGCCGCCGCGTCGGCCGTGTCCGCCGCGTCCGCCGTCGGCGGCAGGGCCAGGCCCGCCCAGGCCAGGGCCGCCCAGGCCCGGCGGGGCCAGCGGGACCTGGTCGCCGTGCCCGCGCTGGGCGGCGAGGGCGGTGGCCTCGGCGAGGTCGGCGGATCCGGTGGCCTCGGCGATTTCGGTGATTCAGGTGATTCCGGCGATTTCGGTGCGGAGGGCGCCGATGGTGCCCGGGGCGGCGGCCGTGCGGCCGAGGCGGCGCAGGGCGGGCGGCACCGGGGGAGTGGCGGGCCGCGTCCGTCGGCGCCCGAACCGACCCGGACGCCGGGAGGTCTGCCGCGCCGGGCGCGGGTCAAGGGCGGGCCGGTGCTGGTGCCCGCGCCGAACGGAGAGACCGTGTCCGGCACCGGCCGACACCGCCGGACGGGTGTGCCGCAGGCGGGCTCCGGTCCTGCTGACGTCGGCCCTGCCGACGCCGGCCCGGTGGACCCCGGTGTCGGGGGCTCCCGACCAGCGGACTCCGGCCCCGCCGACCGGCGGCCCGCCGACGGTGCCCTGCCGCGCCGCATCCGGCAGGCCAACCTCGCCCCGCAGCTCAAGGAACGTGCCGGCCAGGAGGCCGAGCGGGCCGCGGGCGGTGCCGAATCCGCCCGCGAGCGCTCGCCGGAAGAGGCGCGGGCGACCTTCGCCTCCTTCCAGCGCGGTTTCACCCGAGGCCGCGGTACGGGCACCCCGCCTGCCTCGGGCACGCCGGCCGCATCGTCCCGATCGTCCGTCCGGCCCGCCGCCGTACCCACCTGGAGCCCGCCCGACCCGGCCCGCCGGGCGATCTCCCCGGCGCCCGCGCAGGCCGCTCTGCCCGCGCCGTCCGGCGGCGCGTCGGCCCCCCTGGCGCGCCGCGTACCACCCGCACCGCCGGCACGATTCGCACCACCTGTACTACCCGCACCACCCGCACCAGCGGAAGGAACAGATTCATGACCACTTCGACGCAGCCGTCCGGGGACCTCAACTGGCTTCTGGACGACCTGGTGGGGCGCGTCGCGGCCCTGCGGCACGCGGTGATCCTGTCCAGCGACGGACTGGCCACCGGGGCGTCCCGCGACCTCGACCGCGAGGACGCCGAGCACCTGGCCGCCGTCGCGGCCGGCTTCCACAGCCTGGCCAAGGGCGCCGGCGGGCACTTCAAGGTCGGCGGCGTCCGGCAGACCATGGTCGAGCTGGACGAGGCGTTCCTCTTCATCACCGCCGCCGGCGACGGCAGCTGCCTGGCCGTGCTCAGCGAGGCCGAGGCGGACATCGGCCAGATCGCCTACGAGATGGCCCTGCTGGTCAAGCGGGTCGGTGAGCATCTGGCCGCCGAGCCGCGCACCGAGACCGCCCCGCCGGGGAGATGAGCGGTCCGATGGCGGAGGACGAGCCGAGGCGGGAGCGGGACGACCCGGGCGGGGACGAGCCCGAGGTCGACCTGTTCCGGCCGCGCACCCCGGTCGACGAGCGCTGGTTCGACGACGACGCCGGCCCGGTGGTGCGCCTGTACTCGATGACCCGGGGCCGTACCCGACCGGTCGAGGACGGCCTGTTCGACCTGATCTCGCTGATCACCGCCGTCGAGCCCGGACCCGGCTCGGGGGCCGTGCCCGCGCACGTGCTCGACCCGGAGCACCAGACCATCCTGGCCTGGTGCCGCCGGGAGCCGCTGTCCGTCGCCGAGCTGGGCTCCTACACCGACCTGCCGGTCAGTGTGGTCCGGGTGCTGCTCGGCGACCTCTACGACGCCGAGCTGATCAGCGTCACCCGACCCGTTCCGCTCGCCGAGCTGCCGGACGAGCGCCTGCTGCGAGACGTGATCAATGGACTCCGTGCGCTCTGACGCCGCTGCTTCCGCCGCCTTTTCCGGTCCCGGTCCCGGTGCCGCCGGTAGTACCGGTGCCGCCGTTCCCGCCGGCCCGGGGGCCAACGATCCGCGCTGGCGCGGCGGACCGGCCGTCGCCGTGAAGATCCTCGTCGCGGGCGGGTTCGGCGCGGGCAAGACGACGCTGGTCGGCTCGGTCAGCGAGATCCGCCCGCTGCGCACCGAGGAGGAGCTCAGCGAGCTGGGCCGCCCGGTGGACGACACCGCGGGTGTCGAGGCCAAGCGGACCACCACGGTGGCGATGGACTTCGGCCGGATCGACCTGCGGCCCGGGCTCGCTCTCTACCTGTTCGGCACCCCCGGCCAGGACCGGTTCTGGTTCGTCTGGGACGAGCTGGCGCGCGGCTCGCTCGGCGCGGTGGTGCTGGCCGACACCCGGCGGCTGGCGGACTGCTTCCCGTCGGTGGACTTCTTCGAGCAGCGCGGCATCCCCTTCGTGGTCGCGGTGAACTGCTTCGACGGTACCGAGGTGTTCTCCCCCGAGGAGGTCCGCGACGCGCTCGACCTCGACGCGGACATCCCGGTGCTGCTCTGCGACGCCCGGCGCCGCGAGGACGGCAAGGAGCTGCTGGTCACGCTGGTCGAGCACGCCGCCGTACGCCGCCGAGGGGCGTCGGCGGGAGCCTGAGCCGACCGCGCCGTCTCATTCGGCCGTCCGAATCCCGGACGTCCGGCGCATGGAAGGTTGCCTTGACCGGCGCGGCGTGGAAGGCTCAGTGGGCGAAAGCCGTCCGGCCCTGCCGCCGGGACGTACCGAGACCGTGGGGGAGGGCAGCACCGTGACCGTCGACCACCGGCGTGCCGTCACCGTGCCCACCCCCGTCACGCCGACGCTGACGATCCGCCGGTACATCGACCACGCGCTCATCTGCAGCGCCTGCTGTCGGTGACCGGTCAGCCCGCCCTCGGTCCGTCGACAGCCCGCCGGGTCGACCGGGCCATCCCTTCCCGACGTTCCTGACGTTCCGTCAACTCGTCGACCCGGCCGTACCGGACACCCCGTCCGGCGCGCCGCACCTGCCCCGGCCCGCTTCGCGGAGAGCACCAGTGAACCTCGCCTGCCCCAGCTCCAGCCCTGCCGCCGCTACCGTCCGCGTGACGGGGGCGACACTCCCGGTGCGCTGCAACGGTCCGTTCACATGGTTGAATACGTGCATGAACAACGTCGTGGACAGCAGCCGAGGTCACTCCGACCTCGAGCCGTTCTGGCCGTCCCGGCAGCCGCACCTGTTCGACCAGACGTGTCCGGGTTCGCCCAGCGCGTCCCGGCTCTCCGCCCGCTGACCTCAAATCAGCCCCCGGCAGTTCGCCCGGTCGACGCGCAGACGACTCCACCCCGTCCGTCACGCGCGAAATGAGCGGCACCATGTCTTCTTCCTCCACGGCCACCCTTCCCCTGCCCGCCGCGACCCCGCACCTGCGCGCGGTCCGCTCCCTCCCCCCGACCGCCGAACGATGGCACGGCGGGTCCGCCCCGCAGCGCCCGGCGGCCGTTCCCCAGCACCCCGGCGCCTCCGCGCACCCCGGTGCCTCGCAGCACCCGTCCGCCGTCCAGGCCCCGCAGACCGCCCCGGCTCCGCAGGCGCCGCAGGCCCTGCTCGCCGCGCTGCCGGAGGGGGCCACCGTCGTCGCCGCGCTCCCGCAGGGCGCGTTGCCGCAGGCTCTGCTCGCCCAGTACGGCGCGCAGTTCGGCACGCAGTTCGGCGGCGCGACCGGGCACCCGATGGTCGGGTACCTGGTGCTCGTGCCCGCGGAGAACCCGCTTGTGGCGGCCCCGGCCCCGGCCCCGGTCACGGCTCCCGCCGTCGTCCAGACTCCGCCCGTCGGGCCGACCGGAGCCGCGGCGGCCGCCGCCGTCTCCGGACCCGCCGCGGTCCGGCCGGTCCGGCCCGCCGGCCGGGGCATCGCCGTCGACGTGGAGCGCCGCAACGCCTATGTCGACGGACGGCTGCTCGATCTCACCTACCTCGAGTTCGAGCTGCTGGCCCACCTGACCGAGCACCCGCAGCGGGTGCACACCCGCGATCACCTGGTCTCCGCCGTCTGGGGCTACGGCCACGTCGGCGACGGCCGCACGGTGGACGTGCACGTGGCCCGGCTGCGCCGCAAGCTCGGATCGGCCTACCGGGACAGCATCGTGACGGTCCGTCGGGTCGGCTACAAGTACACCCCGGTGGCGTGAACCGCCGCTGAACCAGGCCGGGCGGGCCGCTCGTCCATCGCGGACGTCAGGCCCGCCCGGCCCCGTTGACGGCACGTCAGGGATATTCGCTCGACGGGCGGCCGGTCACGCCCGCTGGTCGGGCGGCAGCAGCAGGACGGCCAGTGCGCTCGCGCAGGTCCGCGCGTGCCCGAGGAACCAGTCCAGTCGGTCGTCCGTCAGGTGGGCCGGTGTCGAGCGCACGGCCAGGGCGAACCGGGCCTGCCCGGAGCGGTCCAGGACCGGGACGGCCGCGGTGCGCACCCCGGCGGCCGACTCGCCGTCGTTGAGTGCGAAGCCGGCTATTCGGACCTTCGCCAACTCCTCGGCCAGCCGCTCCGGTTCGGTGATGGTCCGGTCGGTGAACGGGTGCAGCGGGCCGAGCGCCGCCGCGCCCGCGTCCCCCGGGCGCGGCCAGGCGAGCAGCACCTTTCCGAGCGCGGTGGAGTGCAGCGGCCGGCGCAGCCCGAGCCCGGTGTCCGGGCGGACCGAGGCGCCGACCAGGATCACCGCGTGCGACCCGCTGCGGATCGCCAGGTCCGCGGTGGCGCCGGTGCGCTTGGCGAGCAGGTCCAGTTCCGGCGCGGCCAGGTGCAGTCCCCGCTGGTGGAAGCTGAGTTGGCCGAGTTCGGCGACGGCCGGGCCGAGCCGGTACCGGGCGGTCTGCTCGTCCTGTTCCAGGAAGCCGGCGCTGACCAGCGTCCGGGCCAGCCGGTGCGCGGTGGAGACCGACAGGCCCATCCGGCGGGCCAGGTCCGAGGCGCTCAGGTCGGGGCCGTTGTCGTGGAAACAGTGCAGCAGCCCGAGGGCCCGCTGGACGGCCTGCGCACCGGCCGGCGGGCTCTGGACGGCGGTGGCGGCCTCGGCCATGGCACCTCGCGTTCTGTCCGACGCTCCGGCTGGTTCACCGAAGTCACTTCCAGACTATGGCAGCCAGTGCTTCGGGATTGTGTCGGCGGCGTTGCAATGGAATGGCGTTCATGAACAAGTGATCCCACCATGTGGCAAAGGCTTGCTTCGTGCTCCCTTGCCGTGGAACGCTCGGCACATCGCCACCGAGCAGGACCGAGCAAGGCCGAGTGGTGTCGAGCAACACCGAACAGCACCAAGCAGTACCGGGCAGTACCGAACAGCACCAAGCATTACCGAGCAGGACCACAGGAACCACCGAACCCGCAGGAAGGAGCAGCGCCGTGACGACCCACCGGTGCCCCGCCCCCTGCGCCTGTTGTCGCTGACGCCTCCCCGCGCCTCCCGTACTCCCTGAAGCTCCACGCCCTGTGCCGCGCCCAGCCGCGCCCGCGCACTCCCCGTTGCAGAGGAACCCCACCACCGTGCCCAGTCACGCCCCCAGCGCCCAGGCGACCTCCGAAGCCGCCCCGGACACCCTCTGGTTCACTCGCTGCCCCGTCCCCACCGCCACCGGCATCGCCGCCGACCAGGGGTGGCTCGCCAAGGAGTTCGCCGCCGACGGCATCACCGTCCGCTCGCTCCAGGACGCGCCGCCGGAGGTGGCCGCCGACCACCACTACACCCACGCCCTCACCGGCCTGTTCCGCGAGGGCGGCAACGTCCCGGCGCTCTGGGCCCGTTCGCGCGGTGAGCAGACCCGGCTGATCGGCCTCACCTGGATCGAGGAACGCCAGGTCGTCCTGGTCCGGGCCGGCAGCGGCATCACCACTCCCGGGCAGTTGCGCGGTCTGCGCCTGGCCGTCCCACGTCATGGGATCGGTATCGATTTCTGGCGGGCGATGGCCCTGGCCGGGCTGCACGGCGCCCTCTCGCTCGCCGGACTCACCCTGGACGACGCCGAGTTGGTCGATGTGCCGGCCGCCCCCGGAGGTGGCCAGTGGGCCGCCGAACTCGCCGCGCTGCGTGACGGTGTGGTGGACGCGGTCTACGTCAAGGGTGCGCTCGCCGTCGAGGCCGCCCGCCGGTTCGGCGCCGAGGTCGCCGTCGAGCTGGACACCGCGCTGGACCGCCGCACCCGGGTGAACAACGGCACGCCCCGCCCGGTGACCGTCCACCAGCGTCTGCTGGACGACCACCCCGACCTGGTGGTCCGGTTCCTCGCCGTCCTGCTGGACGCCGCCGACTGGGCCGTCGACAACCCCGCCGAGGTGGTCCGGATCCTCCAGGCCGAGACCGGCGCCGGAGCCGAGGGCGTCACCGGGGCGTACGCGGCGGGCAGCCACCGCGCCCTGCATCTCGACCTCTCCGAGGAGCGCCTCGGTCTGCTGGAGCAGCAGGAGCGCTTCCTGCGCGGCCAGGGCTTCCTCGACGCGGCCGTCGACATCCGTGCCTGGACCGACCCCGAGCCGCTGCGTGCGGCCCGCGAGCTGCTCGACCGTCGTCGCGCGGCTGTGCGCGACTGACGGACGGCAGGGAACAGAAAACAGAAAACAGGAAACAGATGACGGATAACAGATTTCGTTTTCTGTTACCTGTTTTCCGTTACCCGTCACCTGTCGCCCGCCCGCCCGCCCGCTCGCCGCCCGCCCACCCCTCCGCCACCGCCCGTCATCAGCAGCCCCCGACCAGCTGCCGATCCATCAGGAGTTGACCCGTGAAGACCCCCCGCCTCGCCCTCGCTGCCACCGCGCTGCTCGCCACCACCGCCCTGGCCGCCTGCGGCTCGTCCGCCGACGGGGTCAAGGCCTCCGCCGACGGCGGGGGCAAGGCCGAGGTGGTCCTGCGACTGCCCGACCCGGGCAACAACGGCTTCCTCGCCCTCGGCAAGAAGGACGGCTCGCTGGACCGGGCCCTGGCCGCCGTCCACGCCAAGGTCTCCTGGACCGGCAGCGCCGGCCCGTTCGCCCCCGCCGCCCAGGCGCTCTCCGCCGACCAGCTGGACGTCGCGCTGGGCTCGATCACCTCGGCCGTCGCCGCGCTCGCCCAGAAGCCCGGCTTCAAGCTGTTCGCCCAGACCGCCCCCGACGGCGTCGGCGAGGGGATCCTGGTGAAGAACGACTCGCCCATCAAGTCCGTCCAGGACCTGGTCGGCCGGAAGGTCGCCGTCTCCCAGGGCGGCACCAGCGAGTACCTGCTGCTCAAGGCGCTGGAGAAGAACAACATCCCGGCCGACAAGGTCGAGCGCGTCTACCTGCGCGCCGACCAGACCTCGGGCGTCTTCAACTCCGGCCAGGTGGACGCCTGGGCCACCTGGAACACCTTCTCCACCCCGTCGATCGCCAACTCCGGCGCGCACTTCCTGGTCAACGGCAAGGAGGTGGGCTCCGACAACTACGCGGTCTGGGCGGTGCGCAACGGCTTCGCCGAGAAGCACCCCGACGTGGTCAAGGCCTTCTACACCTACCTGCACGAGAACGGCCTCAAGGAGAAGGCCGACCCGGCCGCCTACCTCAACGTCTTCACCGACTCCGGACCGACCGCCGTCACCCCGGCCGAGAAGGACATCGCGGTCAACATCGGCAAGCAGGGCGCAACCGCCGACGTGATCGCCGACGCCGACATCGCCCGCTTCGGCACCGTCGCCCAGTTCTTCGCCGACCAGAAGGTCACCAAGCAGCCGGTCGACGTCAAGCCGTACCTGATCGACATCAGCAAGATCGCGGACGGTGCCAAGTGAGCCCTGCCCCCTCGACAGCGGCAACACCAGCGGCAACACCGGCCGCAACGACACCGGCAGAGGCGGCACCGGTGGCCGCCGGTGGCCACACCCCCGCCGACACCGCGGCCGCCCTCGAAGCCGGCCTGGTCGTCCCCCGGACCAGGCTGCCCGCGCCCCGCCCGCGCGCCCTCGCCGTGATCCTGCGTACCATCGGCCCGCTCGCCCTGCTCGGCGGCTGGGCCCTGGCCTCCGCCACCGGCGTGCTCACCCAGGACGTGCTCGCCTCGCCCGCCCAGGTCGCCGAGGCGGTCGGCGAGCTCTGGGGCAACGGCCAGCTCACCGACGCCCTCGCGGTCTCGCTCACCCGGGCCGGCCTCGGCCTGGTCTTCGGAGCCGCCACCGGTCTGGTGCTGGGCGTGGTCACCGGGTTCTTCCGGCTCGGCGACGAACTGTTGGACTCCGCCGTCCAGGTCCTGCGGACCGTGCCCTTCCTCGCCCTGGTGCCGCTCTTCATGGTCTGGTTCGGCATCACCGAGACGGCGAAGATCGCCCTGATCGGTGTCGCCACCAGCTTCCCGATGTACGTCTCCACCTCCGGCGGCGTCCGCAACACCGACCGCAAGCTGATCGAGGCGATGCGCAGCTTCGGCCTCGGCCGCTGGGCGATCGTCCGTACGGTCGTGCTGCCCGGCGCGCTGCCCTCGCTGCTCTCCGGCCTGCGGCTGTCCATGACGCTCAGTGTGATCGCGCTGATCGCCGCCGAGGAGATCAACTCCACCGAGGGCATCGGCTATCTGATGGCCCAGGCGCAGAACTACTCCCGCACCGACATCCTCGCCGTCTGCATCCTGATCTACGGACTCCTCGGCCTCACCGCCGACGGCATCGTCCGTGTGCTGGAACGGTTCCTGATGCCCTGGCGCAAGGCCACCCAAGGAGCAGGCCGATGACCACCGTCGCGTCCCCCGCCGTGCACATCCGCGGTCTGCGCCGGGTGTTCGGTACCCGGGCCGTCCTCGACGGCGTCGATCTGTCCATCGCGCGCGGGGAGTTCGTCGCGCTGCTCGGTGCCAGCGGTACCGGCAAGACCACCCTGCTGCGGATCCTGGGAGCCCTGGACAAGGCCGACGGCGGCACCGTCCTCGTTCCGCCGGTGCGCACCGTGGTCTTCCAGGAGCCCAGGCTCGTGCCCTCCAAGCGGGTGCTCGCCAATGTCACCGTCGGCCTGCCACGTGGCGCGGCCACCCGGGAGACCGGCCTCACCGCGCTGGCCGAGGTCGGCCTGGAGAAGCACGCCGACGCCTGGCCCGCCACCCTCTCCGGTGGCGAGGCACAGCGGGCGGCGCTGGCCCGGGCGCTCGTCCGCGAGCCCCAACTGCTCTTGCTGGACGAGCCGTTCGCCGCCCTGGACGCGCTCACCCGGCTGCGGATGCAGGACCTCGTCGGCGACCTGGTCCGCCGCCACCGCCCAGCCGTCCTGCTGGTCACCCACGATGTGGAGGAGGCCGTCCGGCTGGCCGACCGGGTCGCCGTCCTGCGCGACGGCAACCTCGTCCGCGATGAGCGGGTCACCGTCGACCGCCCCCGCGACCCGGCCGACCCGGCCTTCGCCGAACTGCGCCGACAACTGCTCGCGGACCTCGGCGTCCACTGATCCGACCCGCCCCGAACCACCCTGACCCTTCCGGCAATCCCGCCCAGCAACCCCGCTCAGCACCAATGGAGTTGATCCCCATGGCCATCACCCTCGGCGTCCACGCCAGCAACCCCTCGCTCTACTACCTCTCCCGCCTGGACTACCTGAACGAGGAACTGGCCCCGCTCGGCGAGACCGGTGTGTTCCACCGCTACGCGGACGGCACCCGCACCGGCGAACTGCTCGCCGACGGCACCATCGACTTCGGCGGCACCGGCTCCACTCCGCCGGTCACCGCCCAGGCCGCCGGGTACGACCTGGTGTACGCGGCGGTCTCCGCGCCCCGCCCCGACCACGGCGCGCTGCTGGTGCGTGCCGACGGTCCGGTGCGGGCCGTCGCCGACCTCAGGGGCGGCACCGTCGTCCTCGGCATCGGTTCCTGGCAGACCCACCTGCTCGCCAAGGCGCTGCACGCCGAGGGCCTCTCCTACGCCGACGACATCACCCCGGTCCGCCCGGCCGCCGGGGAGGACCCGGCGCAGCGGCTGCGTGACGGCGAGATCGCCGGCTGGATCGCCCAGGGCGCCGAACTGGCCGCCGCCCGCCGGACCGGGGAGTTCCGCGAGCTGATCCGCACCGGGGACTTCATCACCGACCGCTCGGTCTTCTTCACCCGCCGGGACTTCGCCACCGACCGCCCCGAGGTGGTGGCCGCGATCGGCGCCGCGCTGCGCCGGGCCGACGCCTGGGTGGCCGCCAACCTGGCCGAGGCCGCCGCGATCGCCGCCGACGACCTCGGTGGCACCGCCGAGGACTGGCAGAGTGCGCTGGCCGTCCTGCCGTGGCGGCTGGAGCCCGCCACGACCGCCTTCGTGGCCGAGCAGCAGGAGGCCGCGGACATCTTCCACGGGGTCGGCTTCATCGGCCGCGCGCTGACCGTCGCCGACGCCCATCTGCCCGCGCTGGAGGCCCCGGTGGCCGCCGCACTGGCCAAGGCGGTCTGAGTCGTGGCCTCCGAATTCCTCTGGTACATCATCCCGCGCGAGGGCCACTACCCGTGGGAGCCGGCCGGGCGCCGCCCGACGGACCTCCGCTACCTCCAGCAACTCGCGGGCAGTGTGGAGCGGTTGGGCTACACGGGCGCCCTGCTCGCCACCGACCTCTACGACGTGTGGGACCTCGGCAACGCGCTGGCCGCCGCCACCACCCCGGCGTTCAAGCCGTTGCTGGCGATCCACCCCGGGCTGGTCTCGCCCACCCTGCTGGCCAAGATGGCGCTCAGCTTCGACCATCTGCACGGCAGCCGGCTGCGGTTCAACGTGGTCAACGGCTCCACCGCGCAGCTGCGCGAGTACGGCCTGGACGTCGAGCACGACGACCGCTACCGGCTCAGCGCCGAGTACTGGTCGATCGTCAAGCGCCTCACCTCGGGCGAAGTCTTCGACCACAAGGGCGAGTTCTACAACCTGAAGAACGCCGGCGCGAGCCTGCGCGAGCTCACCCCGGTCCAGCCGGGCGGCATCCCGCTCTGGTTCGGCGGCAGTTCGGCGGCCGGCATCGAGATGGCCGCCGAGCACGTGGACGTCTACCTCACCTGGGGCGAGCCGCCGCACCTGCTCAAGGAGAAGCTGGACCTGGTCCGCGAACGCGCCGCCGCGTACGGGCGCACCCTGCGGATCGGGCTGCGGCTGCACCTGATCGTCCGCGACACCGAGGACGAGGCCTGGGCCGCCGCGGACCGGCTGCTCGACGTCACCAGCGAGGCCACCTACGCGCGCCAGCTCGGCGGTGCCAAGGGGGAGGACGGGGTCGGCTGGCAGCGCCAGTTCCGCCAGCACGGCGGCAAGGTCCCGGCCCGCGCCCGGGAGCTGGAGAGCTACCCGAACCTCTGGCCGGGGATGAGCCTGTTCCGCCCCGGTCCCGGTACGGCGGTGGTCGGCTCGACGGCCCAGGTGATCGAACGCCTCCAGGAGTTCGAGTCGCTGGGCGTGGACACCTTCATACTCTCCGGCAACCCGCTGCTCGAAGAGGCCCACCGGGTGGCCGAGACGGTGCTACCGGCGCTGGGCGTCACCCGCCGGTAGCGCACCGGTCAGCAGGGTGAACGGCGCCGGCCAGGTCACGCGGCGCGGCCCGAACGCCCCACCCGGGGGCGCCGGGGCCGCGCCGCGCGCCGTCCTCAGCGGCTCAGCCGGTCGATCTCCGCCAGCTCCTCGGCCGTCAGCGGACCGCCGTTCAGCGCGTCGATGTTCTGGTCCAGCTGGGCGACGGAGCTGGCGCCGATGATCACCGACACCACCCGCTCGTCGCGCAGCACCCAGGAGAGCGCCAGCTGCGCGAGCGTCTGCCCGCGCCGCTCGGCCACCTTGTTCAGCGCCCGCAGCTGCTCCAGCTTCGGGCCGGTCAGCGCCTCCTTGTTCAGGAAGTGCCCGACCGACATCCGCGATCCGGCCGGCACCTCGCCCGAGAGGTAACGGTCTGTCAGCAGCCCCTGGGCGAGCGGGGAGTAGGAGATCAGGCTGGTCCCGGTCTCGCCGACCGCGTCCAGCACGCCCTCCTCCACGGAGCGGTTGAGAATCGAGTACGCCGACTGGTTCATCAGCACCGGCGTGCCCAGCTCCCGCAGGATCTCCACCGCCTTCCGGTGCTGCTCCGCCGGGTAGTTGGAGATGCCCGCGTACAGCGCCTTGCCCGCGCGCACCGCCGAGTCCAGCGCGCCCATCGTCTCCTCCAGCGGAGTGTCCGGGTCGTAGCGGTGCGAGTAGAAGATGTCGACGTAGTCCAGGCCCATCCGGCCCAGCGACTGGTCCAGGCTGGCCAGCAGGTACTTGCGGCTGCCGCCGTCCCCGTACGGGCCGGGCCACATGTCCCAGCCGGCCTTGGTGGCGATGAACAGCTCGTCCCGGTACGGACGGAAGTCCTGCGCGAACAGGTAGCCGAAGTTGCGTTCGGCGCTGCCGTACGGCGGGCCGTAGTTGTTCGCCAGGTCGAAGTGGGTGATGCCGCGGTCGAAGGCGCGGCGCAGCACCGCCCGCTGCACCTCCAGCGGCTGGGCGTCACCGAAGTTGTGCCACAGGCCCAGTGAGACGGCGGGCAGCTGTACGCCGCTGCGGCCGGCCCGGCGGTAGGTCATCGAGGCATAGCGGTCATCCGCCGCGAGGTAGGTCATGCCGGACATCCTGCCAGCCCCGGCCCTCCGATCAAGCTCTTGCCCCGTTCCTGAGCGGTGCATATGCTCGCGGTGGATCGTGTGTGTGCGAGGCGAGGGAGAGTCGGTATGTCCGTGTACGCCGCACCCCTGCGCTGTTGTCGTCCCCGCAGCACCTCGCGCTGACGCCGCCACCGAGCCGATTCCGCGCGATCCCTCCCCGGTGCCGCCCCCGGGTGAGCGCGGCCGTGTCCGGAGTGCTCAGCCCGGGCCGCCGCGCCGTCCTCGCCGAACTCCCACCGAGTGCCCCACAAGGAGACCGCCATGCGGTTCACCGTCTCGTCCCTCGTCGCCAACGGCCCCGACCCCGTCACCGGTGTGCGGCGCACCCCGAACGAGAAGCTGCACAACGTCATCGACCAGGCCGTCACCGCCGAGGAACTCGGCTACGACGGCTACGGGGTGGGGGAGCGGCACGGCGAGCCGTTCCTCTCCCCGGCGCCGCCCGTGCTGCTCAGCGCCATCGCCGCCCGCACCTCGACGATCCGGCTGTTCACCACCGTGACGGTGCTGAGCATCCTGGACCCGGTCCGGGTCGCCGAGGACTACGCCCTGCTCGACCAACTCTCCGGCGGCCGACTCGAACTGATCATCGGCAAGGGCAACGACCCGCGCCACTTCGACCTGTTCGGCCTGCCCGAGGAACGGCAGTGGGACGCGCTGGCCGAGAACTACGCTCTGCTGCGCCGGCTCTGGCGCGAGGAGAAGGTGACCTGGGAGGGCGGCACCCGGCCGCCGCTCAAGGACGCGACCATCTCGCCGCGCCCGTTCCAGGACCCGATCCCGGTCTGGCACGGCAGTGCCACCAGCACCCAGTCCACCGACCTGGCGGCCCGCTACGGGGACCCGCTGTTCTCCGCCAACTCCTTCCACCCGCTGGCCAAGTACAAGGCCCTGGTGGACCACTACCGCGAGCGCTGGGAGCACTACGGCCGTGACCCGAAGGGCGCCCGGGTCGGCACCAGTTTCGGCGGCCTGTTCATCGCCAGGCGCTCGCAGGACGCCGTCGAGGGCTTCCGCCCGTACTGGGACGCGCTGTTCAACTCGGCGGCCGGCAAGCACAACAACTCGCCGTTCGAGTCGCTGGAGGACGCGCTGGAGCGCGGCTCGGCGCTGGTCGGCAGCCCGCAGCAGGTGATCGAGAAGATCCACCGCTACCACGAGGCCTTCGGCAACGAGGTCGTCGGGATCGGCGTGGACTCGCTCACCGAGGACGTCCAGCACGAGCAGCTGGAGCTGTTCGCGAGCGAGGTCGCCCCGGTGATCCGGCGGGAGCTGCCCTGACGGCCCCTCGGGGGTGACGTACACCTCACCCGGACCGCGGGGCCCGGGGGAATGCCGCCCGCCGTTCCGGGGGACGACGATCACAGGGAGGGCCGTGGACCGCCGGGGGGCGGCCCACGGCCCTCGGCAGGTCTGTCGGGATCTGTCGGGATCTGTCGGGGTGTGTCGGGTCGTGCCCGGCCGGGCCGTTCCCGGTGCACCCCTGGCGTTCTGTACCTACTGGTATGTACAGTGATCGGTATGGCAACCCAGGACCGTCTCATCGAGAGCACCCAGGAACTCCTCTGGGAGCGCGGCTACGTCGGCACCAGCCCCAAGGCCATCCAGCAGCGCGCGGGCGTCGGCCAGGGCAGCATGTACCACCACTTCGACGGCAAACCCGATCTGGCCGCCGCCGCCCTGCGCCGCAGCGCCGAGCAGCTGCGCGCCGTCGCCGAGGCCGACCTGGCCGGGCCCGGCACCGCCTACGACCGCATCGCGGCCTATCTGCACCGCGAACGCGACGTGCTGCGCGGCTGCCGGATCGGCCGGATGGCCCAGGACCCGGAGGTGATCGCCGACCCGCGGCTGCGCGCGCCCGTCGAGGAGACCTTCGACTGGCTGCGCGGCCGGCTGGCCGAACTGGTGGCCGAGGGGCAGACCGCCGGCGAGCTGATCCCCGGTGCCGACCCGGCCGACACCGCCGCCGCGGTGGTCGCCGTCGTGCAGGGCGGCTACGTCCTCGCCCGCGCGGCCGGCTCCGCCGAACCGTTCGAGCAGGCCGTCCGGGGCGCCCTCGGCCTGCTCGCCGCCCACCGCTCCCGCTGAGGCCCGGTCCCCGCGCCGCACCGCCCGCCGCCCTGCCCCGCCCCGTCCCGCCCGGCCGTTCCGGAGGTACCGCCCGTGCACGCCATGCAGTACGAGATCACCCTCCCCGCCGACTACGACATGGGGATCATCCGGAAGCGGGTCGCCGACAAGGGCCACCTGCTCGACGACTACCCCGGCCTCGGCCTCAAGGCGTACCTGGTGCGCGAGCGCGGCCGACACGGGGCCGCCTCCCGGCCGGAGACCGGAGGAGGCTCACCGGTCAACCAGTACGCGCCGTTCTACCTCTGGCGCACCCCCGAGGGGATGAACAGCTTCCTCTGGGGCCCGGGCTTCCGGGGCGTGAGCGCCGACTTCGGCCGCCCGGCCGTCCGGCACTGGCTCGGAGCCGGACTGCGCCGGGGCACCGCGACAGGGAGCCCGGCCGCCGCCACCCGCCGTATCGAACGGCTCCCGGAGGGCGCGGACCCGGCCGAGGCGGTCGAGCGGGCCCTTGCCGGGCTGCCCGACCACCCCGGCCTGCACACGGCCGCCGTCGCCGTCGACCCGGCCCGCTGGGAGCTGCTGCGGATCGCGCTCTGGCACGGCGACGCACCCGAGGACGAGCCCGGCGTCCACTACCGCGTACTGCACCTCTGCCGCCCCGAACTCGACCGGCTGCCCGCCGGCCGCCACTGGTGAAAGGACCGCCCGACCCGATGGAACCCGCCGACCTCACCCCCGCCCCGCTCGACCGCGCCGCCGGCTACGCGCTGCTCAACGACCTCGCCGGACCGCAGACCCAGGCCGACACCCTGCGCGGCCTGGACGAGGTGGCACCCGGCTTCCCCGACTGGATCGTCACCAGCCTGTTCGGCGGCACCTACCAGCGGCCCGGCCTCTCCCCGCGCGACCGCCAGGTCGCCAACCTGGCCGCGCTCACCGCCCTCGGTGGCGTCGAGCCGCAGCTCGCCGACCACGTCCGCAACAGCCTGCGGATCGGCCTCACCCGGGAGGAGATCACCGAGGTGCTGGTCCACCTCGCGCCCTACGTCGGCGTCCCCAAGGCGCTCGCGGGCCTGCGGGCCGCGACCGCGGCCTTCGCCGGGTACGCCGCCGCGGCCGAGGACACCACCGACCCGGATGCCGCGTGACCGCCACCGTCCGGACGGTGCTCGGCGACCTCGATCCGGCCGAACTCGGCGTCTGCGACTCCCACGACCACCTCTTCCTCCGCAGCCCCCGGCTGCCCGGCGAGGAACTGGACGACCAGGGGGCCGCCGCCGAGGTGCTGCGCGCCTTCGCGGCGGCCGGCGGCCGGGCGCTCGTCCAGTGGACCCCGCACGGCATGGGCCGGGGCGGCGCCGCGCTCGCCGGGCTGTCGCGCGGCGCCGGCGTCCACCTCGTCGCGGCCACCGGTCTGCACCAGGCCGTCCACTACGACCCGGACGGGCTCGCCGACCTGTACGACGGACTGGCCGGGCTGTTCACCGCCGAGCTGACCACCGGCCTGCGCGGGGCGCCGGCCGGCACCAGGGCCGGACTGATCAAGGTGGCCGGCGACTACCACGGCCTCGGCGAGCACACCCGCCGGGTGATGGCGGCCGCCGCCGAGGCGCACCACGCCACCGGCGCGCCGATCGCGGTCCACCACGAACTCGGCACCGCCGCGCCCGACGTCCTGGACCTGCTCTGCGGTCGGTACGGCGTCCCGCCCCGGCGGATCGTCCTCGGCCACCTCAACCGGCTCCCCGACCTCCGGCTGCACCGGCACCTCGCCGCCTCCGGCGCCTACCTCGCGCTGGACGGCCCCTCCCGCGCCCACCACGCCACCGACCACCACCTGTTCGACACCATCGCCGCCCTCGCCGAGGCCGGCCACGCCGCCCAGCTGCTCCTCGGCGGCGACACCACCACCCGTGGCGCCCGCCACAGCCCCGGCCCGACCCACCTCCTGACCGCGCTCGCACCCCGCCTCGCCCGCGAGTTCGGCCCCGCCCTCCCGCATCAGCTCCTCACCGCCAACCCCGCCCGCGCCTTCGCCGCCGAGTGGGCCGCGCCCTGACGGACCGGCCCGTTCGTTCCTCGTGATCCGGCGGGCCGGGTCCGCGCCCGCGACCACCGGCGCGCCCTCGGCGACCCGCGCCCCCGTCCCGCTCCTGTCGCCTCCGTCACCCCGCATACCCGCTGGTCGGCGGGTCCGCGGCAGCCTCCCGGACCGCTAGGGTGGTTGATCGCGCCTCGGCGGGGGCTTCCGCGACGAGCGGGGGAACCGGGGCGGCCGTCCTGGATGTCCTAGGGGTTGTCCGTCGGACAGGCCCTAGGGGCGGGGACGGGGAGTTCGAGGCGTGGGAGCAAGTAGGACATGGGTCTGACGAGCCACAAGGTGCTGGCGCTGACCGTATTGATCGCCGTCGTGATGATGGCGGGCACCGTCTGGCTGTGGCCGAGACTGGCGAAGCGGAGCTGGCAGGCGGTGCTCGGCCGGATCGGCACGCTGCTCGCCACCCAGCTCACCGTGCTCGCCGCGCTGGGCCTGGTGGCGAACAACTACTTCGCCTTCTACAGCAGCTGGGACGACCTGCTCGGCACCGGCGACAACGGCCCGGTCGTCATCCAGAACAAGGTGGACGCCTCCGGCCGGCTGCGGGTGGAGACCATCGGGCACGCGGAGGTCCAGGGCGGCGGGGCGCTCGGCCGCGACCCCGGAAAGTCCGGGGAGATCCGCGAGGTCCGGATCGACGGGGCCACCACCCGGCTCTCCACCGAGGGGTACGTCTACCTGCCGCCGCAGTACTTCCAGCCGGAGTACGCGCAGAAGCAGTTCCCGGCGGTGATCGTCAGCACCGGCTTCCCCGGCATCGCCAAGAACCTGGTGACCCGCCTCAACTACCCGGGCGCGGCGCTGAAGCTGCTCCAGGAGGGGAAGATGCAGCCGACCGTGATGGTGCTGATGCGCCCCTCGCCCGCGCTGCCGCAGGACACCGAGTGCGAGGACATCCCCGGTGGCGCACAGTCCGAGACGTACTTCACCAAGGACGTCCCGTCCGCGATCCAGGCGTCGTTCCGGGTCTCCGCCGACCCGCAGGCGTGGGGCTTCATGGGCAACTCGACCGGTGGCTACTGCGCGCTCAAGCTGGCCATGCGCCACCCGGAGGTCTTCCCGACCGCCGTCTCGCTCTCCGGTTACTACCAGGCGGCCGACGACCCGACCACCGGTGACCTCTTCAAGGGCAGCGAGCAGCGCCGCAACGAGGCGGACCTGATCTGGCGACTGAAGAACCTGCCCCAGCCCAAGGCGTCCGTGCTGCTGGCCGGCACCAAGGAGGGCGACGGTGAATACCGGCGCGACACCGAGCAGTTCGTGGCCGCCGTGCACAGCCCGATGAAGGTGTCGTACAGCATGCTGCAGACCGGCGGCCACAACTTCGAGACCTGGGGCAAGCTGCTGCCGTCCTCGCTGGAGTGGCTCTCCCAGCACCTCCGGGTGCCCGGCCAGCCGGTCTGAGCCCCCGGCCGCCCTGCCGGCCCCTGACGGTCCCTGACAGCCCCGGCCGGTTCCGGCGGGGCGTCGGGGCCGGGGCCGGGGCTTCGGCTCAAGGCCTGCTCAGGCCACCGGCTCCAGCGTCCCGGTGTGCAGCTCGCCGACCCGGCCACCCTCGCCCTCGTACGTCCAGAAGGCGCGCACCGTCAGCCTGGCGAGGTCCATCACATGGCTGACGGTGATGCCGCTCTGCTCGGTCCAGCTGACGAAGTACAGCTCCGGCCCGACCTCGGCGACGTGCAGTGTCACGTCCTCCCACTGGCCCGCCGACTCGCCGAGGCCCTCCCAGCGCAGCCGCTTGCCGTCGGCCGAGTAGGCGTTGCGGAAGGCCGCACCGTTGTCGACCTGGAAGAGATAGGTACGGCCGGCGAAGGCGGGCAGGGGCGCGGTCATGGTTGGGCGTGTCCTCGTCTCTTGTGCGGAGCGGTACGGATGGACCTCCAACTTATCCGACCCGGCGACCTTTCCCGGCGTACTCGGGGACACCCGCCACGGCACCGGTCCCACGGCACCGGTCCCCACGGCGCGGATCACCACGGCACGGGGATCGCCATGGCCCCGGGGCGCCGAAGCCCGGGGACGCCACGGCGCGAAGCGCCACGACGGCCGCCCGCCGGGTGTGCGACCGGCACATGGGCGCTCCGGCGGGCCGACCGTACCGTGCAGGCTCCGGCCCACCGGGACGTGGGCCCGACCAGGGAGCCGCCCATGAACCCCGCCAGAGATCCGCACGCCGCAAGCGGCATGAGCCCCGTCCGCGACGGCAGGGACTCCAGACGCCCGGCCGCCGCCCTCGCCGCCGTCCTGCTCACCCTGGCCGCCCTCCTGCTGGGCGCGCCGCCCCGGGCCTCGGCCGCCGCGCCGCTCACCCTGGAGGCGACCTACCCCTCACCCGGCAACGGCTGGGCCAAGGTCGAGCGCTATCTGGACACCACCGCCGGCTTCCACGCCGAGCAGTACCCGGCCGACGGCCGCGGCGACCAGGACGGCGCCCGTCTCACGTACTTCGGCGGCGTCCGCCAACCGTTCTCCGGCCGCTTCCTGCTCTACTCGGCGGCCGGCTGGGACACCGGCAGCCGCCAGACCCCCGTCCTGCTCGTCCACGGTGCCAACGACAACGCCGACCGCGCCTGGGCCAACCCCGGCGAGAGCGGCAGCTGCGGTGCGTCCGGCTGTCCGTCCACCGGCCTGGCCCAGTACCTCGCCTCGACCGGCCACCGCGTCTTCGCGATCAACTTCGCCCACAAGAACGGCGACAACCTGATGCAGGCGCAGGCCGTCGGCGACGCCGTCGCGCTGATCCGGGCCCGGCTCGGCGTCCCCCAGGTGGACGTGGTCGCGTGGAGCAAGGGCGAGGTCGCGGCCCGCGCGTACGTCTCCTCGGTGCGCCCCTCCTGGGGCCGGGCATACGCGGGGGACGTCCGCCGCCTGGTCACGCTCGGCGGTCCGAACGGCGGCCTCGACTACGTGTACGCCCACGGCTGGGCCTTCTCGCTCGCGACCTGGCCGGCCTGCGGCGGCAGCGCCAACGCGCCGTCCCCGCACCTCTTCATGACCTGCTACGGCACGTACACCTCGCAGCCCTGCCTCGGCGTGCTGCCCAGCGGCGGCCACGACTGCTACCCGGGGCAGCGGCAGCTGCTCGCCCGCTGGGACGGCACCTACGGGGTGGACGGCACCGCCCAGGACTGGTGGACGACGTACTACGGCGGCCAGGGCTTCTACACCTCGGGCCAGGGCATCCAGGCGGCCATCGACGCCGGTTCGCTGATCGGACCGCTCCAGCGGGCCGGGGTCCCGGCCGCCGTCCGCGGCTACCTGCTCGCGGGCGGCTCGGCCGACATCCCGGGCGTCCTCAACGAGAACCGGGGGCCCAGCGACGGCATCGTCTTCACCGCGAGCGCGCTGGACACCACCGGGATCGGTACGGTCGGCGGCACCCGGCTGCTCGCCGGGCTCAACCACCTGGAACTGGCCTGGGCGCCGGAGTCGCTGAGCCAGGTGGACGCCTGGCTCGACTGACCGGCCCCGGAGCCCTGTTGACCGGCCGCCTGCGCCGGCGGCCCGGACGCGACAACGCCCGGGCCGCCGCCGTCACCGGCTCGCCGTCAGCCGGTCCGCGTCAGCGGATCTCCGTCAGCGGATCTCCGTCTCGACGACGGGGATCGCGAACGGCTGCTTGTCGTTCGACGTGTTCCGGTCGTCGTCGCCGCGCACCGAGACCCAGCCCCCGAGCAGCGTTCCGGGGGCCGGGACGGTGCGCGCCAGCCGGACCGGGATCAGCGCCGTCGCGCTCCGCAGCGCGGGCAGGCCGGCCGGGAAGGTGCAGTGCACCCGGTGGCCGTCCTGGAACGGGGCGCAGTTCTCCGGGAAGTACGGGCCCTCCGGCGTCACGCCCGCCGGCAGGGTGACCACCACCGTGAACGGCGAGGCGGTGCGGTCGGGGCCGCGGTTGCCGACGACGGCGTGCACCGTGGTGGTGCCACCGGGTGCGGCGGGGTCCGGGTCCAGCCCGATGACCTCCAGATCGGAGTCGGAGGCCGTCGCGGCCGTGGCGCCGGGCCCGGTCGACGGTGCGGCCGTGGCCGGCCATTGCAGACCGGCCCAGGCGGGCCCGGCCGTCAGTGCCGTCAGCGCACAACCCGCCGTTAGTGCACAACCCGCCGTCAGCGCGGAACCCACCGCGACAGCGCCGCGCACCGCGGCCCGCCGGCCCGACGATCCCGGGGCCGACGTTCCCGGGGCCGAACCCCCGTCCGATCCCTGAACCGAACCACGAACGGATCCTCTGCGGGACATCGCCGCTCACCCTGCCCTTGCGTTCCCGGTGCCCGCGCCGTCGCGGGCCGCGTCCGCAACAGCCTGGCCGACCGGCTCCCCGCCGCTGCCGCAACCCGCCCCCGGCCGCTCGAACGGGGGAAAACCCGCACCGGAAGTCGGCCGGCCCGACTTCCGGTGTTCACCGGCGGCCGGACCGGCGGATCGTCAGGGCGCGAGGACCTGTCCCAGCCGGGTCGCGATCCGGTGCATCACCGGCACCAGCGACGAGCTGCCGTCCTGCTCCTCCAGCGCCCGGATGCGCGCCTCCGGGCCGGAGACCGAGATCGCCGCAGGGGTCGGCGCGCCCGGCACCGCGAGCGCGATGCAGCGCACCCCGATCTCCTGCTCCTGGTCGTCCACCACATAGCCGCGCTCGCGCGCCTCGGCGAGCTGGGCCATCAGCTCCTGCGGGTCGGTCAGCGTGTACGAGGTGTGCGCGGGCAGCGGGTCGGGGCCGAGGACGGCGCGTGCCTCCTCCTCCGGCAGCTGCGCCAGCAGGGCCTTGCCGACGCCCGTGCAGTGCGGCTGCGCCCGTCGCCCGACCTCGGTGAACATCCGCATCGAGCGCCGCGACTGCACCTGCCCGACGTAGACCACCTCACCGCCCTCCAGCACGGCCAGGTTGGCCGTCTCGCCGGTGGCCTCCATCAGTTCGGCCAGGTAGGGGCGGGCCCAGCTGCCGAGCAGCCGGCCGGCCGTCTCGCCGAGCCGGATCAGCCGGGGGCCCAGGGTGTAGCGGCGCGTGGTGTCCTGGCGGACATAGCCCTGCTGGACGAGGGTACGAACCAGGCGGTGGATGGTCGGCATGGGCAGACCGGAGGAGGTGGAGAGCTCGCTGAGCGTCGCGATGCCCCCGGAGTCGGCCAGCGCCTCCAGCAGCTGGAAGGCGCGCTCGACGGACTGCACGCCGCCGCTCGCGCGGTCCGTGCCCGTCGTCGATGCGGTCTCGGGGGTGGCGACCACCGGCGTTCCCTTCACTGTGGGGGGAGGATCAGAGCCTCCGCGATCGCTTCAACAAACCGTTGAAATTCTGTATCGCGGAAACTAGTCTCCACCTTACAGAATCGGGCCCTCCGGCAGCCGGGTTCGGTTCGAGGCAGTTCCCGCCGGAGCTCCCTTCGTCGGGCTCAACCGTCTTAGGAGTGTCCTGCCCATGGCCACAGATCAGGGACCCTCGCCCAGCCCCGGGCCGGGGGTGCCCCCGGACGCCCTCTCCGCCGCTCCGGCCGTCACCGTCGCCGGTCCGCGCGTCCACCGGGCGGAGGAGGTGCTCACCCCGGAGGCGGTCGCCTTCGTCGCCGGACTCCACCGCGCCTTCGAGGGCCGTCGGCAGGAGCTCCTGGCCCGCCGCAGGGCCCGCCGCGCCGAGATCGCCGAGGCCGGCACCCTGGACTTCCTCCCCGGGACGGCCCACATCCGGGCCGGCGACTGGAGGGTGGCCGAGGCCCCCCGCGCACTCCAGGACCGCCGGGTCGAGATCACCGGCCCGACCGACCGCAAGATGGTCATCAACGCCCTCAACTCCGGCGCCCGGGTCTGGCTCGCCGACTTCGAGGACGCCACCTCCCCGACCTGGGAGAACGTGGTCGGCGGCCAGATCAACCTGATCGACGCCTTCGAGGGCGGGATCGACTTCACCGGCCCGCAGGGCAGGGCGTACGCCCTGCGGCCCGCCGCCGAACTGGCCACCGTGGTGGTCCGCCCGCGCGGCTGGCACCTGGACGAGACGCACCTGCTGGTCGACGGTGCCCCGGTGGCCGGCGCCCTTCTCGACTTCGGCCTCTACTTCTTCCACAACGCGGCCCGGCTGATCGCGCGCGGCCCCGAGGACCCGAACTCCGGCCCGTACTTCTACCTGCCGAAGACCGAGAGCCACCTCGAGGCCCGGCTCTGGAACGACGTCTTCACCCACGCCCAGGCCGCGCTCGGCATCCCGTACGGCACCGTCCGCGCCACCGTGCTGATCGAGACCATCACCGCCGCGTTCGAGATGGACGAGATCCTCTACGAGCTGCGCGACCACGCCGCCGGGCTCAACGCGGGCCGCTGGGACTACCTGTTCTCGATCGTCAAGAACTTCCGCGACGCCGGCGAGCACTACATCCTGCCCGACCGCAACACCGTCACCATAGCCTCCCCGTTCATGGCCGCCTACACCCGCCTGCTGGTGCGGACCTGCCACCGGCGCGGCGCCCACGCGATCGGCGGCATGGCCGCGTTCATCCCCAGCCGCCGCGACCCCGAGGTCACCGCCGCCGCGCTGGAGAAGGTCAAGGCCGACAAGGACCGCGAGGCCGGCCACGGTTTCGACGGCTCCTGGGTCGCCCACCCCGACCTCGTCCCGGTCGCCCGCGCCTCCTTCGACGCCGTCCTCGGTGAGCGCCCCCACCAGAAGGACAACCCCGGCCCGGCCGAACCGGTCACCGCCGCCCAGCTGCTGGACATCGCGGGCGCCGGCGGCAGCTGCACCCGCGCCGGGCTGCACAACGCCGTCCAGGTCGGCGTGCGCTACATCGAGGCGTGGCTGCGTGGCCTCGGCGCCGTCGCCATCTTCCACCTGATGGAGGACGCCGCCACCGCCGAGATCTCCCGTTCGCAGGTCTGGCAGTGGATCCACAACGGCGTCGTGCTCGCCGACACCGGCGAGAAGGCCACCGCGGCCCTGGTGCGGCGGCTGGTGGCCGAGGAGCTGGCCGGGCTCCGGGCCGGGCTGGGTGCCGACGCCTACGCCGACGGGCGCTGGGACGAGGCCGCCGCGCTCTTCGAACAGGTCGCCCTGGCCGAGGAGTTCGTGGACTTCCTGACCCTCCCCGCGCTTCCCCTGCTGGACTGAGCCCCGGCCCGCCCAGTGGCGGCGGCCGGCGCGCCTGCCCCGCCACGCCGCGGACCCGGACCCCTGCCGTGGGTCCGGGTCCGCGGTCCGCTGTCATGCCGGGGTGATCGTCCGGAGGCCGACGGCCTCGGCGGCTTCCACCAGGCGCTTGTCGTAGGCGAGGAACCAGGCCACCGACGGTGCCACGCTGAGCGCGGCGGCCACATGGATGGCCGTCCAGCGACCGGAGTGTCCCGCCGGGTGCGAGGCGGCCCGCCTGGTCGAAGAGGGCCGGGGTGAGCCGCAGAACGGCCGCGATGCCCAGCCAGTCCTCGGCGTTCCGGCGGGAGACCGGATCGGTCCGGGCGGCGTGCGTGGCGCGACGCGGCTCCGTGCGGGTCGGATCGCCGGTGACGACGAGCGCTCCGCCCGGTCCGTCCAGCCGCTCCAGCAGGGCGGCGCCGCGGTCGTGAGTCCAAGGGGGAGGGTCAGCCGGGGCGGGTGGCGAGTTCCCTGGCGGCGCGGGCGCAGGCCTGGGCGATCCGGTCCTCGTCGACGGTGGTCAGCCGGCCCCGCTCGACCACGGCGTTGCCGTTGACGAAGAGGGCGGTCAGCGGGGGCAGGGCGCCGAGGGTGAGGGCGGCGACCGGGTCGGCGATCGAGGAGTGCATGATGCCGTCGATCTTCCACAGGGCGAGGTCGGCCAGCTTGCCGGCCTCGATGGAGCCGATCTCGTTCTGCCGGCCGAGCACCCGGGCGCCGCCCATGGTGCCGAGGCGCAGCGCCTGCCGGCCGGTCAGCGCGGTGGGGGAGCCGTGCAGCCGGTTGATCAGCAGGGCGTTGCGCAGCTCGGTGCCCAGCTCGCCGGACTCGTTGGAGGCGGTGCCGTCCACGCCGAGGCCGACCGGGACGCCTGCCGCCAGCATGTCGGGGACGCGGGCGATGCCGGCCGCCAGGCGGGCGTTGGAGGAGGGGCAGTGCGCCACGCCGGTGCCGGTCTCGGCGAACTTGACGAGGTCGGAGTCGTCCATGTGGACGCAGTGCGCCATCCAGACGTCCTCGCCGAGCCAGCCGACCGACTCGAAGTAGTCGGTCGGGCCCATGCCGAACAGCTCCTTGCAGAACTGTTCCTCCTCGGCCGTCTCCGAGCCGTGGGTGTGCAGCCGGACGCCCTTGCGGCGGGCCAGGAGGGCGGTCTCGCGCATCAGCTCGGTGGAGACCGAGAAGGGGGAGCAGGGGGCGATGGCGATCCGCAGCATCGAGTCGAAGGAGGCGTCGTGGTAGCGGTCCACGGCGGCCTCGGAGGCGATCAGGACGGCCTCGGTCGACTCGACCGCGTGGTCCGGCGGCAGCCCGCCGTCCTTCTTCCCGCGGTCCATCGAGCCGCGCAGCGCGGTGAAGCGCAGACCGAGCTCCTGGACGGCCTCGATCTCGGCGCCGAGGATGTCGCCGCCGTCCCGGGGGAAGACGTAGTGGTGGTCGGCGGCCGTCGTGCAGCCGGACTTGAGCAGGGCGGCGGCCGAGCCCTGGGCGGCGGCGTGGACGAGCCGGTCGTCGATCCGGGCCCAGGTCGGGTAGAGCGCCACCAGCCAGTCGAACAGGATGGCGTCCTGGGCCAGGCCGCGGGTGATCCACTGGTAGAAGTGGTGGTGGGTGTTGACCAGGCCGGGGGTGAGGAGGTGGCCCTCGCCGTCGATCCGGCGCACCACGTTGTCCGGCCACTGCGGGGCGGGGCCGTCGCCGACCGACTCGATCCGGTTGCCGAGGACGACCACGTGGCCGCGGGCGTACTCGGTGTCGTCGGCGTCGACCGTCGCGACGGCGACGTTCTCGATCACGATCCGCCGGCCGGCGGGCGGGGGCTGGACTGCCATGGTGGGGCTCCTGGGGGGAGGGCCGACGGGGGAGCACGCTGAGCGGGGGTGCGACGGCCCCCGCGTACCCGGCGGCGGTCACGGGGGCGCTCCGGGTCAGGCGACCGGGATGACCGGGGTGACGCCCTCGCGGTGCACGGTGCCCTCGATCAGGCCGTACATCCGGTCGGCGGCGTAGTAGACCTCGTTCTCGTTCGTCAGGCCGAACGGCTCCAGGTCGACCAGGAAGTGGTGCTTGTTGGGGAGTTCCAGGCGGACCTCGTCCACCTCGGCGCGGTTGTCGAGGACCCGGGTGCCCATCGCGTGCAGGGTCTGCTGCAACGAGTAGGAGTAGGTCCCGGCGAACGCCTCCAGCAGATGGCGGCGGACCTGGGTGTAGCAGCGGTTCCAGTCGGGCCGGGCCTCGTCGCCCCGGCCGGTGAAGCCGTACGCCCAACGGGCCGTCACCTGGGTGGCGAGGATGCGGTCGTAGGCCTCCCGCAGCGTGGTGTACCCGTCCTTGAGGTAGCCCCGGAACTCCGAGTCGGTGGAGTTCAGCACGACGAGGTCCCTGAGGCCCGAGATGACCCGGACGGTCTCGCCGTCGTAGGCGATCTCGGTGGTGCGGGTCTCCTGCCCGTTGCGGACGAAGGAGTGGCCGGTCTCCTCCGGACCGGTGAAGCGGGCCGAGCCGTCGGACGTCCTGATCCGGTCCCAGGCGTACTCCTCGATCCGGATCCGGGCACGGTGGACGGGGTCGGTGCTGTCGACGAAGTGGCGGGCCAGCGCGATGCCGAAGGCCTCGGCCGACTCGATCCCGTGCTCCTTGGCGAAGGCGTAGACGGTGTTCTTGGTGGTGTCGGTGGGGAGGCAGTTGGCGTTCGACCCGGTGAGGTGGACGTCCTCGAAGTCGCCGGAGAGGGCGACCGAGACGTTCAGGTCCTTGATCTCGTGCCGGGTCGAGTCGCGGCTGATCCGGACGATGCGGTTCTCCGCCTTGCCGTACTGGTTCTGGCCGAGCACATGGGCCATGGCATGGCTTCCAATCAATGAAGTGGCCTAGCTTCCGCGGTAGACCGAGTATCCGAACGGGTTCAGCAGCAGCGGCACGTGGTAGTGGTGCTGCGCGGGCGCGATCGTGAAGACGATCGCGACCTCGGGGAAGAACGGCGTCCCGTCCGACACCGCGGCGAAGTAAGCGGCGGTGCCGAAGCGGAGCCGGACGACCGAGCCCGCCTCCGCGGCCGGCAGGTCCTCGGCCCGGCCGTCGGAGTCCGTGACGGAGGCGCCGAGCACCTGCCAGCCGCCCTCGGTCTGCAGTGCGAGCTCGACCGGGACGCCGGCGGCCGGGCGGCCCAGGCTGGTGTCGAGCACATGGGTGGAGATGCCGGTCATGGGCGAAGTGACCTTACTGATGGCAGAGGTGGGACCTGTCGGATCTGACGGTACGTCAGGATCCGTCGAGCAGCCGGTTGATGCGGATGTCGTTGATTCTGCGCAGCTCGCCCCGGGTGATCTCCGTCTCGGTGGCGGCGTCGTTGGGGTGGCGCTCGCGCAGGGCGGCGAGCATGGTGGCCGCGGTGCGGCCGGTCGCGCAGATCAGGAACGCATGGCCGAACTTCGCCTCGTAGGCGGCGTTGGCCTCGTGCAGGGCGTCGAGGAGAGCGCCGTCCGCCCTCCGGATGCCGGCCTGCTCGCGCTCGGCGGTGGCGTCGCCCGCCATGGGTGTGCCGATCCGGGCGTGGCCGGCCATCGCGTCGCGCAGGTCTTCGGTGGTCAGCGTGGCCATGGCCGCCTCGTTGGCGGCGAGCAGGGCCTCGCGGTCGGGCCACGGCCGGGCTGCCGCGACGGTGGTGGCCCAGCGGGGGCTGGAACAGATCTCCAGCAGGATTGCCGTCAGGTCGGCGGCGTCGGCCGCGGCCAGGGCGTCGAGGGCGTGGGGGCGGTTGGTCACGGGTGGACCTCCTGGAGAGTGGCGCCACCCGCACAAGCTAGATCTGCCCACCCGGGCCGTCAACACTTTGTTGAACAGTTGGTGGTTATGGTGTGAGTCGGTCCCGGTCGCGGGGGCGTTCCGTTGTGCGATACGCCGAACGCGCCCGCCGGGGGCCGGTCCCGGCCGGTCCGGACCGACTCCCGGCCCCCGGTGCCGCCGCGATCAGCCGGACTTCGAACCGTCCTGGCGGTTGAGGTAGTTGTAGACGGTGAAGCGGCTGACCCCGAGCGCCGAGGCGACCGTCTCCACCCCGTGGCGGACGGTGAAGGCGCCGCGCTCCTCCAGGAGGGCGACCACCCGCTGCTTCTCCCCGCGGTCCAGCTCGGCCAGCGGGCGGCCGTCGAACTGGCGGGTCATCTCCGCCAGCAGCCGGTCCAGCGCGCTGCTCAGGTGCGGCAGCCGGACGGCCAGGGCCGGGGCGCCCTCCCACTCCAGCACCACGTCCTCGCCCTTCGCCTCGGCCGGCGGGACGGGCGTCGCGCCGATCGCGTCCAGCAGCGGCTTCACCGCCGCGGCGAGCGGGTGCTCCGCATGCTCGGTCACGGCCTACCGCCCTCCTCGCCGAGCACGCTGACCTGGACCGAGATCCGGGTCGCGCCGGCGTCCAGGGTCTCCCGCAGCAGCTTGGTCACGGCGGCCAGGACCTGGTCGGCCTCGCCCTCCGCGCCGGTGCCGAACGGGCCGACCGCGACGGTCAAGCCGGCCTCGTCGACCGCCTTCCGGGCCGCCACGGCGTGCTCCGGGAACGTCTCCAGTTCGAACGGTTCTGTCGTGAACTCCACCATCAATCGCACTTGCTCACTTTAGGGCTTGTCTGACCATTCCCGCCGCGCGTTGATGTGACGCGAATGGTCGGACAAGCCCTGACGAGCGCGGGCGCGTCCCGGTCGGGGGCCGGTCTCCGGCAGGCCGTACGCCGATCCCCTGGGCGGGCGCCGCACCCGGTCGCCGGGCGGCGGAGGCGCCGAGCCCCGCCCCCAGGGCACATGCTTGTCGGACCATCGCCAGACCGTCCGGAAGTGAGGCCCGCACCATGCCCGCCACCCCCCGCCAGGGCCATGTGGTCGTAGCTCCCGACAAGTTCAAGGGCACGCTGGAGGCCGCCGAGGCCGCCGCACGGATCGCCGCCGGGATCCGCCGGGCCGCACCCGGTACCGAGGTCCGCGAACTGCCCGTCGCCGACGGCGGCGAGGGCACCCTGGCGGCCGCGCTGGCGGCCGGCTTCACCAGGATCCCGGCCGAGGTGACCGGCCCGACCGGGCTGCCGGTGGCCGCCGCGTTCGCCGTCCGGGGCGACACCGCCGTGGTCGAACTGGCGCAGGCCGCCGGACTGGCCCGCCTCCCCGGCGGCCGGACCGCCCCGCTCGCGGCCGGCTCGTACGGGGTCGGCCAGTTGATCGGCCGGGCGGTGGCCCTGGGCGCCCGGCGGATCGTGCTCGGCCTCGGCGGCAGCGCCTGCACCGACGGCGGCGCGGGCATGGTCCAGGCGCTCGGCGTCCGTCTGCTGGACGCCGACGGCGCCGAACTCCCGGCCGGCGGCGCCGCGCTGCGCCGGCTGGCCCGGATCGACCTCGGCCGGTCGGCCGACGTGCTCGCCGGGGCCGGCGTCGTGGTGGCCTGCGACGTGGACAACCCGCTGCTCGGCCCGCGCGGCGCGGCCGCCGTGTACGGCCCGCAGAAGGGTGCCGGCGCCGACGACCTGGTGGTACTGGAGGAGGGGCTGACCCGCTTCGCCGACCTGGTCGGCGCCGCCGTCGGCCGGGACCTGCGCGACGCCCCCGGGGCCGGTGCCGCGGGCGGGGTGGGCTTCGCCGCCCTCGCCCTGCTGGGTGCCACCATGCGGCCCGGCATCGCGTTGATGCTCGAACTGCTGGGCTTCGCCGAGGCGGTGCGGGGCGCGCGCCTGGTCGTGACCGGCGAGGGCTGTCTGGACGCGCAGACGCTGCACGGCAAGGCCCCCGCCGGGGTGGCCGCGGCGGCTGCCCGGTCGGAAGTCCCGGTGGTCGCCGTGGCGGGACGGCTGGAGCTGTCGGAGCGGGAGTGGCGGGCGGCCGGGTTCGCCGGGGCGTACGCGCTCACCGAGCTGGCCGAGCGGCCCGGGGACAGTACGACCAGGGCGGCCGAGCTGGCCGAGGTCGCGGGGGAGCGGCTGGCGGTCGCCTTCCTCGGGGGCGGTGCGGCTTGATCTTCCGCGCGCGATCGGGCGTTGACGTTTTGTTGAAGGCGGGCCTAGGCTCCCAGCACGCTGCCGCCGCCGACCCGGTCGGGGTCAGACCCGCGGCACCAACTGCCGTGCACGCCTTCGCTGTTCCCTCGCCGCTCCCTGCCGCACCTGCTTCGCCGTTCCCTTCGGTGTCTCCACCCGTTCCCAGGTTTCGGAGGTTCAGATGCCCCTCAGCGAGACTCCGCCGCACCCGGCGGTGATCCGCTCCCGCAGGGTGGTCCTGCCGGACGGCGAACGCCCCGCCGATGTGCTGATCCGGGACGGACGGATCGAGCGGGTCGCCGCGCACGGCTCGGCGCCCGTCGACGGCCGGCCGGTGACCGACCTCGGTGACACCGCCCTGCTCCCCGGCCTGGTCGACACCCATGTGCACGTGAACGAGCCGGGCCGGACGGCGTGGGAGGGTTTCGCCACCGCCACCCGGGCCGCCGCGGCCGGCGGCGTCACCACGATCGTCGACATGCCGCTCAACTCCGTTCCGCCCACCACCACCCCCGACGGCCTGGCGGCCAAACGGCGGACCGCGGAGGGCCAGGCCTGGGTCGACCTCGGCTTCTGGGGCGGCGCCGTCCCCGGCAACGTCCCGGACCTCCAACCGCTCCACGACGCCGGGGTGTTCGGCTTCAAGAGCTTCCTCGCACCCTCCGGGGTGGCCGAGTTCCCGCACGTCGAGCAGGCCGCCCTGGAGGCCGCGCTGGTCGAACAGGCCCGGATCGGCGCCCTGGCGATCGTCCACGCCGAGGACCCGGCCGTCCTGGCCGCCGCGCCGCAGCGGCCCGGCGCGCACTACCGCGACTTCCTCGCCTCCCGCCCGGCCGCCGCCGAGACCGCCGCCGTCGCCCGGCTGCTCGACACGGCCCGTCGCACCGGCGCCCGGGTCCACATCCTGCACGTCTCCGCCGCCGCCGTGCTGCCGCTGCTGCGCCGGGCCCGCGAGGACGGTGTCCGGGTGACCGCCGAGACCTGTCCGCACTACCTCACCCTCGCGGCCGAGGAGGTGCCGGACGGCGGCACCGCCTTCAAGTGCTGCCCGCCGATCCGCGACGAGTCCAACCGCGACCGGCTCTGGGAGGCCCTGGCGAACGGCGAGTTCGCCGCGGTCGTCTCGGACCACTCGCCGTCCACCCCGGACCTCAAGCTGCTGCCCGAACTCGGCGGCAGCGGCGACTTCGCGGCCGCCTGGGGCGGGATCGCCTCCCTCCAGCTGGGCCTGCCCGCCGTCTGGACCGAGGCCCGCCGGCGCGGCCACACCCTCGCCGACGTGGTCCGCTGGATGGCCGCCGGCCCGGCCGCGCTGGCCGGTCTGACCGGCACCAAGGGCGCCATCGCCGCCGGTGGCGACGCCGATCTGGTCGCCTTCGACCCCGACGGCGCGTTCGCGGTGCGCGCCGCCGAACTGCACCACCGCAACCCCGTCACCCCGTACGCGGGCCGGACGCTGACCGGCACCGTCCGCACCACCTGGCTCCGCGGCCGGGTGGTCGACCCCGCCGCCGAGCCCTTCGGCCGCCAGATCACCCGACCCCAGGAGCCGAAGTGAGCACCGTCCACACCCCGAGTGCCCCGTTCACCGAGCTGGTCGACCTGGCGTCCCGGCTGCTCGGCGCCGGCGTCGTCGCCACCAACGAGGACACCTTCGCGGACGCCGAGAACCTGCTGGTCGCCCGGCCCGCCGAGTTCCGCCCGCACACCTTCGGCCACAAGGGCCAGATCATGGACGGCTGGGAGTCCAAGCGCCGCCGCGGCGTCAGCGCCGACCAGCCGCACCCCGCCGACGACGACCACGACTGGACGATCGTGCGGCTCGGCGCCGGCGGCGTGATCCGTGGCGTGATCGTCGACACCGCCCACTTCACCGGCAACCACCCGGAGAGCGCCTCGGTCGAGGCCGCCTCGGTGCCCGGCCACCCCTCGCCCGAGGAACTCCAGGCCGCCGCGTGGGTCGAACTGGTGCCGCGCACCCCGCTCCGGGGTGACACCGCGCACGAGTTCGCCGTCGACAGCCCGGCCCGCTTCACCCACGTCCGCCTCAACATCTTCCCGGACGGCGGCGTCGCCCGGCTGCGGGTGCACGGCGAGGTGCTGCCCGACCCCCGTGAGCTGGACGGTCTCACCTTCGACCTGGCCGCCCAGGAGTACGGCGGCGTGGCCGAGGCGGCGTCCGACCGCTACTTCTCCTCCCCGCACAACCTGAACGCTCCCGGCCGTGCCTCCGTCATGGGCGAGGGCTGGGAGACCAGGCGTCGGCGCGACAAGGCCAACGACTGGGTGCGGATCGCCCTGGCCGCCGGCGGCGAGGTCCTGGCCGTCGAGGTGGACACCACCCACTTCGTCGCCAACGCGCCCGGCTGGGCCGACCTGACCGGCTACGACGCCTCCGCGGGCGGCGACCCGCCCGAGGACGCGGCCGGCTGGTTCGAGCTCCTGCCCCGTACCCGCCTCCAGCCCGACACCCGGCACCGCTTCCGGCTCGACGCCGGCCGCCCGGTGACCCATGTGCGGATCAACGTCCACCCGGACGGCGGCCTGGCCCGGCTCCGGCTGACCGGTCGGCTCACCGAGGCGGGCCGCGCCGCCCTCGCGCTGCGCTGGTTCGACGCCGTCCCGGCCGCCGAGGCCGTCGCCGCCCTGACCGGGGCGGGCCTGGCCGGCGAGGAGGCCGCCGCGCTGACCGCCGCCCGCCCGCTGTCCGGCCGGTCCGCGGCCACCGCCGCCGTCGCCGCGCTTTGGCCGGCGGACCGCGCGGATGACGGCGCGAACGGCGGTCCGGACGACGGGTACTCCGCCCGCCGCCGCGCGGCCGTCCGGCGCCTGCTCGGAATCTGACCGTCCGACACCCCGGGTGGATGCCGCCGGACCCCGGCGCGGACGTAACGGCCGGGCCGGTGCCAGTCAAGTCCTTCGTGCAACCTCCACCAATATTGGCGGAGGACAACTGCCGGAGCCCATGGGTGGCTAGGCTGGAGAAGCTCGCGGGTGGTTTCGCGGGCGGACATCGGAAGGGGACGACATGTCGACACCAGCCCCGGGTCGTCACGCCACGCTGGACCAGGGCGAGCCCGGTCCGTTCACCTCCCTGCAGCACGCCCTCAGACTGCTGGAGGCCGTCGACCGGCACCCCGACGGCGCCACCCTGGTCGCTCTCGCCCGGGAGACGTCCCTGGCGCTGCCGACCGTCCGCCGGCTCGCCGAGATCCTGGAGATCGAGGGCTATCTCCAGTGCCAGGACGGCGGTTGGGTGCTCGGCGGCACCTTCGCGCTGCTCGGCCAGCACAACCGGGAGCAGCTGGTGCGGGCCCGGCTGAACCGCAAACTCGCCGAACTGCGTGACGAGTTGGGCGCGGCGGTGTACTTCAGCCGCTACCACGACGGCGAGCTGTCGGTGGAGGCGGTCGCCGCGGCCGACGACGCCCCGGCGGTGCAGGAGTGGGTGGACTTCCGGGCCACCGCGCACGCCAGCGCGATCGGCAAGTGCCTGCTCAGCCAGCTCGACCACGACGCCCGCCGGGACCACCTGTCCCGGCACCCGGTGGCCCGGCTGACCTCCCGGACGGTCGTCGACGCCGACCAGTTGATGCACCGGCTGGAGCGCCAGCCCGCCACCGTGCCGGTGCTGGACTTCCAGGAGTACGCGCTCGGCACGGTCTGTGCCGCCGTCCCGGTGACGGCGGGCAGCACCGTCGGCTGCCTGGCCACCTCGATGCCGGTCGGCAATGTGCACCGGCTCAAGGCCGCCGCCGAACTGCTCGCGGCCCGTGCCGCGCCGCTGATGCTCGCGATGGCCGTCTGACGGCCCAGCGGTCGCCCGTACCACGAAGCTCCGCCGGCCGAGGCGGGGCTTTGGTGTTTCCCGGGGTCCGTTCCGGCGCACATCACTTATTAGACTTGATGTCGATAAGAGTGTCGAAACCCTTGAAGCGGGGCTCTACCCGCGAGTAGGTTGCCCTGGAACCGAGCGCGAGCCACCCGCCCCCCGGTCAGGAGGCCCCAGCCATGCCCCGTTCCACCGCCCCCGTCCCCGGCGTCCCCGCGGTCCCTACCGCCCCCGCCGTGACCGCCCCCGCCGTGACCGTCCCCGTCCTCGCCGGCCCCGCCGCCCGGGTCCACGAGAGCCTCGTCCTGGAGCCCCGGGACGTGCGCTTCGACTGGTCCGGGCTGCCGCTGCACTGGATCCCCGACGAGCCGGTGGCCACCCACATCATCAACGTCCTGCACCTGCTGCTGCCCGAGGGGGAGCGCTGGTTCGTCAAGGTGTTCAAGGAGGCCCTGCCGCTGATCCGGGACGAGCAGCTGCGCGAGGAGGTGCTCGGCTTCATCGGCCAGGAGGCCATCCACGCCGAGGCCCACCAGGAGGTCCTGGACCACCTGCTCGGCCAGGGCCTCGACCCGCGCCCCTACGTCCGTCAGATCGCCTGGCTGTTCCGGCGCGTCCTCGGCGACCGGCCCGGCCTGACGCCCGCCCAGCAGCGGGAGAACGTCATCGAGCGGGTCGCCTTCGTCGCGGCGATCGAGCACTTCACCGCCTTCCTGGGCAACTGGGCGCTCAACTCCCCGGGCCTGGACCGCGCCAAGGCCGACCCGACCATGCTCGACCTGCTCCGCTGGCACGGCGCCGAGGAGGTCGAACACCGCAGCGTCGCCTACGACCTGATGGTCCACCTGGACCCGGGCTATCTGCGCCGGATCCGCGGCATGGCCGTCTCCGGACCGCTGCTGGTCCACCTCTGGGTGCGCGGCGCCCGCTTCCTGCTGGCCGCCGACCCCACCCTCGACGGGCGGCTGCGGCCCAGCTGGCGCGAGGCGGGACGGATCGCCCGGCGCGGGCTGCTGCCCGACCCGGTCGCGTCGCTCCGCTCCGGCCTGCGGTACCTGCGGCCCGGCTACCACCCCACCCAGGAGGGCTCCTCCAGCCAGGCGCTCGGCTACCTCGCCACCTCCCCGGCCGCCCGCGCCGCCGCCCACTGAGCCCGCCACCGGCCGGGCCGCCTGCCGCCCGTGCCACCAACCGCCCGTGCCACCCGACGCCCGAGCCACCCGACGAGAACGGGGACCGACCGCCCGATGGACCTGCGCACCCCGCCCCCCGACCTCTACGGCCGCCCCCGCGCCGACCGGTTCATGCGGCGCCTCACCGCCTTCGGCGACCGCTACACCCCGGCCCTCGCCGGCCCGCTGCTGCGCCGCAACCCCCGGCGCCCGCCCGGCCGCCCCACCCCGCCGCTGCAACTCGTCGTCACCGGCCGCCGCCAGGTCGCCGCCGACGTCGTCGAGCTGCGGCTCGCCGACCCCTCCGGCACCGCGCTCCCGCCCTGGCAGCCCGGCGCGCACCTGCGCCTCGCCCTGCCCTCCGGCCGCGAGCGCCACTACTCGCTCTGCGGCGACCCGGCCGACCGCGCCGCCTACCGGATCGCCGTCCGCCGGCTGCCCGCGGGCGGCGGCGGCTCGGTGGAGATCCACGACGAACTGCACCCCGGCAGCCGCCTGACGGCCCGCCGCCCGCGCAACGGCTTCGCGTTCTGCGCCGAACCGGCCGTGCTGCTGCTGGCCGGCGGCATCGGCATCACCCCGCTGCTGCCGATGGCCCGCGAGGCACGGCGGCACGGCCTGGACTGGCGGCTGCTCCACGTCGGCCGCAGCGCCGACACCCTCCCGTACACGGACGAGCTGCGCGCCCTCGACCCGCACCGCGTCACCCTGCGCACCGACGACGAGCACGGCGTTCCCACCGGCGCCGAACTGCTGGCCCACGCCCCGCGCGGGGCCGCCGTCTACTGCTGCGGACCGGCCCCGATGCTCGCCGCCGTCCAGCGCGCCCTGGACGAATCACCCGCCGCCGCCCTGCACTTCGAGCGGTTCGGTGCCGCCCCGGTCACCGACGGCGAACCGTTCACCGTCCGCCTCGGCGCGACCGGCCCGGCGCTGGACGTCCCCGCCGACCGCTCCGCCCTGGACATCCTCCGCGAGACCCGCCCCGACCTGCCGTACTCCTGCCACCAGGGCTTCTGCGGCACCTGCGAGGTCCGGCTGCTGGCCGGCACCCCCGACCACCGCGACCGCCGCCTCACCCCCGAACAGCGTGCCGCCGGCGCCCTGCTGCCCTGCGTCTCCCGGGCCGCCGAGGGCGAGACCCTGGTCCTCGATCTGTAGCAAGGAGCCCCGTCGTGGCCGAGCCCCCGTCCTTCCCGTTCACCGCGCACGACCTCGCCCGCTTCCGCGAGACCCAGCAACTCGCCTACCACTGCGCCGAACAGGTCGCCGCCTGGATCGAACCGGGCGTCACCGAGCGGCAGGCCACCGCGGAGCTGCGCCGCCGCCTGGTCGCGGCCGGTGTGCGGGACTTCTTCCACATCCCGTTCGCCTGGTTCGGCGACCGGACGGCGTTCCGGCACTTCCACACCCCGCTCCAGTTCTTCGCGGGCGGCCGGCGGCTGGCCGAGGGCATGCCCTATGTGCTGGACTGCGCACCGGTGGTGGACGGCTACACCGCCGACATCGGCTACGGCGGCAAGGTCGGCGAGAACCCGGTCTGGGACCGTCTCGCCGCCGACCTCAAGGTCTACCGCGAGCTGATCCTCGCCGAGGTCCGCGCCCGCAAACCGCTCGACGAGGCGTACGCGGCGGTGGACGCGCAGATCGCCGCGCACGGCTACGACAACCGCCACCAGGTCTACCCCGGCCGGGTGATCGGCCACCAGGTGACCAGGACGACCACCCGCGGCCCGGCCGGGGTGAACGTCCTCGGCTTCGGCGTCCGGACCCTCCAGACGCTCGGCCGCGAGCTGATCGGCGAACGCCTGCACGGCCGTTCACCGCTCTGGGCGGACGGCCGGTCCTCCCGGCACGCGCCGACCCCGGGCCTCTGGGCGGTGGAGCCGCACATCGCCTTCCGCGAGGTGGGCATCAAGTTCGAGGAACTGCTCGTGGTGACGGACGACGACGCGTACTGGCTCGACGACGACCTGCCGCACGTCCGGCGCTGGACCGTGCGGGAGACCCCGCAGCAGACCGCCCAGGAGGCGACCCGATGACGACGACCACCCGCCGCCGGACCGTCCGCTCCGGCGGGCTGCCGCTCGCCGTCTTCGAGGACGGCGACCCGGCCGCCCCCACCGTCCTGCTGGTGCACGGCTACCCGGACACCCATGTGGTCTGGGACGACATCGCCGCCGACCTCGCCCGCGACCACCACGTGGTCCGCTACGACGTGCGCGGCGCCGGCGAGTCGGGCGCGCCGGCCACCCGCGACGGCTACCGGCTGGAGCACCTCGCCGCCGACCTCCTCGCCGTCGCCGACGCCGTCAGCCCGGACCGCCCGGTGCACGTCGTCGCCCACGACTGGGGCTCGCTGCAGTCCTGGGAGGCCGTCACCGCGCCCGGCGCCGGGCAGCGGATCGCCTCCTACACCACCATGTCCGGCCCCTGCCTGGACCACCTGGGGTACTGGCTGCGCGAGCGCTACCGCCGGCCCACCCCGCGCCACCTGCGGCAACTGCTCTCCCAGGGCGTGCACTCCTGGTACATCACCGCCTTCCACCTGCCCTTCCTCGCCCCCGGCGTCTGGCGGCTCGGCCTCGCCCGGGCCTGGCCCCGGGTGCTGCGCGACCTGGAGGGCGTCACCCCGCGCCCCGGCCACCCGCAGCCCACCCTGCGGCGGGACGCCGTGCGCGGCATCGAGCTGTACCGGGCCAATATGCGCCCCGCCCTGGGCCACCCGCGCGAGCGGCCCACCGAGGTGCCCGTCCAGCTGATCACCCTCACCGAGGACCACTACGTCGGAGAGTTCCTCTCCGAGGGGCTGGAGCGCTGGGTGCCGCGGCTGACCCGCCGTTCGCTGCGCGCCTCCCACTGGTCCGCCCTGCTGGAGAAGGGGTCCGCCGTGGCCGCCATGGTCCGCGAGTTCACCGCCCGGGTCGACGCCGGACAGCCCGGCGCGGCCCCGGACCCCGGCCGGCTGGTCGTCGTCACCGGCGGCGGCAGCGGCATCGGACGGGCCACCGCGCTCGCCTTCGCCGAGGACGGCGCCCGGGTGGTGGTCTGCGACCTCGACCTCGCCGCCGCCGAGCGCACCGCCGAACTCGCCGCCCTGATCGGCCCGCCCGCCCACGCCTACCGGGTGGACGTCAGCGACGGCGCCGCCGTGGACGCCTTCGCCCAGCAGGTCGCCGCCGAGCACGGGGTGCCCGACGTGGTCGTCAACAACGCGGGCATCGGCCACTCCGGGACGTTCCTGCAGACCACCGAGAAGGAGTGGCAGCGCGTCCTGGACGTCAACCTCTGGGGCGTGATCCACGGCTGCCGCGCCTTCGGCTCGCTGATGGCCGAGCGTGCCGAGGGCGGCCACATCGTCAACCTCGCCTCGGCGGCGGCCTATCTGCCCGCCAAGGCGCTGACCGCCTACGCCACCAGCAAGGCCGCCGTCTTCATGCTCTCCGACTGCCTGCGCGCCGAACTGGCCGGGCACGGCATCGGCGTCTCCACGATCTGCCCCGGCATCGTCAACACCAACATCACCCGCACCTCCACCTTCTCCGCCACCACCCCCGCCCAGCAGACCGCCAAACAGGCCCGCGCCGCCAAGCTCTACGCCCGCCGCGGCTTCCCGCCCGAGAAGGTCGCCGCCGCCGTCCTGCACGCCGTCCGCACCGGCAAACCCGTCGTCCCCGTCACCCCCGAGGCGAAACTCGCCCGCCTCCTCAGCCGCCTCTCCCCGGGCCTGCTCCGCCTCGCCGCCCGCCTCGACGTCACCTGACGGCAGGCCTCGCGGCCTCCCGCGGCGCTTCTTCGCACTACCGCGGGGAATCCCGACAGGAGGTGTCGGGATTCCACGGCAGCATCGGCGGGGTCGGAGCGAGCACGAGGGAAGGAGCAGGGCATGACACAGCCGCTGAAGGGCAGGGTCGCGCTGGTCGCGGGGGCGACGCGGGGGGCGGGGCGGGCGATCGCCGTCCAGCTGGGGGCCGCGGGGGCCACGGTGTACGGGACGGGGCGAAGTGCCGAGGGGCACCGGTCGGAGTACGGGCGGGCGGAGACGCTGGAGGAGACGGCGGAGCTGGTCACGGCGGCCGGCGGGCGGGGGATCGCGGTGCGGGCGGACCACCTGGTGCCGGCCGAGGTGGCGGCGGTGGCCGAGCGGATCGACGCCGAACAGGGCGGGCTGGACATCCTGGTCAACGACATCTGGGGCGGCGAGCAACTGTTCGCCTGGGACCGTCCGGTCTGGGAGCACGACCTCGACAAGGGGCTGCGCCTGCTGCGTCTCGCGGTCGAGACGCACGCCGTCACCAGTCACCACCTGCTGCCGTTGCTGCTGCGCAGGCCCGGCGGGCTGGTGGTGGAGATGACGGACGGCACCGCCGAGTACAACGCGAACCGCTACCGGATGTCGTTCTTCTACGACCTCGCCAAGGCCTCCGTGCTGCGGATGGCGTTCGCACTGGGGCACGAACTCGGCCCGCGCGGGGCGACGGCGGTCGCCCTGACGCCCGGCTGGATGCGCTCGGAGATCATGCTGGAGCACTTCGGCGTCACCGAGGAGACCTGGCGCGAGGCGACCGAGCGGGAGCCGCAGTTCGGCATCTCGGAGTCGCCCGGCTATGTCGGCCGGGCGGTGGTGGCGCTGGCCGCCGACCCGGACGTGGCGCGCTGGAACGGGACGTCCCTCTCCAGCGGCGCCCTGGCCGGGGAATACGGCTTCACCGATCTGGACGGCAGCCGGCCGGACGCCTGGCGCTACCTGGTGGACGCGGAGACGGCGGAAGGGCCGCTGGACCCGGCCGGCTACCGCTGAGCGGAAACGCCGTACAGGGCAGCGGTGCGGGCCGCCGCCTGGGCCAACCGCCTTCGCAGCGGCGGCGGTTCGAGCACCTCGGCCTCCGGTCCGAGCCGCAGCAGCTCGTCGTAGGCGACCTCCAGTGATTCGACGGGGAGCCGGACGGTCACCCAGCCGTGGCCGTCCGGCTCCCCGGCGGTGGCGAGGGCCTGCCGGGCGGGGACGGGCTCCAGCAGCCGGGGGAGCAGCTCGGTGCCCAGCGGGCTCAGCCGTACCGTGACACTCTCCCGCAGCAGGGACCGGGCGAACGCGGCCGCGCTGGCCTCCCAGAACGCCCCGAGGTCGAACTCCTCGTCCCGCTCGAAGCGTTCGGGCAGCGGCTCGGCGCTCTCCAGCCGGTCCACCCGGTACACCCGCGGCTCGGTGGCACCCTCCGGGCGGGCCACCAGGTACCAGGTGCCCGCCTTCAGCACCAGCCCGTACGGCCGCAGCGTCCGCGCCACGGTCTCCGTCCGCTCGGGGGTTTCCGTCCGCTCGGCGGCCCGCCGCCGGTAGCGGGCCCGCAGCAGCCGCTCGCCCCAGACGGCCCGGGAGACCTCGGTGAGCAGCGGGGGAGCCGGCGCGGTGCGGAACCAGCCGGGCGCGTCCAGGTGGAACCGCCGCACCCCGGCGGCCGGCGCCTCGCCGAGTTCGTTCAGCACCTTCAGCCGGGCGGTCAGTGCCGGGTCGGCGAGCCCCATGTCGCCCAGCGGGCCGGGCAGTCCGGCGAGCAGCAGCACCTCGGCCTCGGCCCGGTCCAGCCCGGTCAGCCGGGTGCGGTAGCCGTCCAGCAGCCGGTAGCCGCCGGCCCGCCCGCGCTCCGCGTACACCGGCACCCCGGCCTCGGCGAGCGCCAGCACGTCCCGCTGGACGGTGCGCTCGGACACCTCCAGTTCGGCCGCCAGCTCGGCCCCGGTCATGGTCCGCCGCGCCTGCAGCAGCAACAGCAACGAGATCGCCCGCGCCGCCCGCATCCGCTCCGCCCTTCCCGCCCGGCCGTGGTCCTGCTGCCCGATCCTAGGACGCGCGCCCCACCCCCACTGCACCGATCATGGGTGCCACAGGGCCATCACCCGGCGCGAGCGAAGGAGCACCCATGGCCACCGGCACCGTGAAGTCCTACAACGCCGACCACGGCTACGGCACGATCACCCCCGACGACGAGGGACCCGCGCTGTACGTCTACTTCGACTCGATCCTGGGCGCGCGCGAGGACGGGGGCGCGCGCGGCCTCGCCGTGGGCCAGAAGGTGGAGTACGACCCGACCGAACAGGAGGGCCGGCCGGTCGCGGAGCGCGTCCGGCCGCGGTGAGCCGGCGCCGGGACCGCGTGCCGGGACCGTGTGCCGGGGCCGGGAGCCGGGAGCCTAGGATCGAGGCCCATGGAGATCTCGACCGCCCTCTGGTCCTTCGCCCTCGTCGTGGGGCTGCTCACCCTCACCCCCGGTCTCGACACCGCGCTGATCCTGCGCACCTCCGCGCTCGGCCACCGCCGGCAGGCGTGGGGCGTGGTGCTCGGCATCCAGACCGGCACGCTGATCTGGGGCACCCTCACCTCGGCCGGGGTGACGGCGCTGCTGACCGCCTCCCATCTGGCGTACGAGATCGTCCGCTGGGCCGGGGCCGCGTACCTGGTCTGGATGGGTGTGGGGATGCTGCGCAGCCGGGGCGCCGAGCCGGCGGCGGACGCGGTGGGGCCCGCGGACGGCGGTTTCGGGTACGGCTGGCGGCGCGGCACGCTGACCAATCTGCTGAACCCCAAGGTCGGCGTCTTCTATGTGGCGATGCTGCCGCAGTTCATCCCGGCGGGCGCGCCGCACTTCGCCACCGGTGTGGCGCTGACCTGCGTGCACGTCGTGGAGGGGGTGCTCTGGTCGACGGTCCTGGTGGGCTTCGCCCAGGTGGTGCGCGGCTGGCTGCGCAGGCCCGCCGCGCGCCGGGTGCTGGACCGGGTGACCGGTGCGGTGGTGGTCGGCTTCGGGCTGAAGCTGGCGGTCTCCGAGTAAGGCCGTGTGGCGGGCCGCAGAGCGGGGCAGGGGCGGCGACCGGGCAGCGTCACCCGGGTGGTGGCCAGCGATGGCCGCCCCGGGCCGGTCCGGGCTGCACTGGAGGCGACACGGCCCCGGCCCGGCGGGCCGGAGACAGGAGCGGCCCCATGGCCATCATCGCGACGTTCGAGTTCCCCGGGGTCGGTCTGGCCCAGTACGAGGAGGCCGTGGACCGGCTGACCGGCGGTGCGGGCCTCAACGCGCCGTCCGACTGGCCGGTGCGCGGGCTGGTGCTGCACACGGCGGGCCCGACGCCGGACGGCGGCTGGCTGGTCACCGACGTGTGGGAGTCCCGGGAGGCGTTCGAACACTATGCGGCGGTGCTGATGCCGATCCTCCAGGAGGTCGGCATCCCGGCCGTGCCGCCGCTGCTCTGCCAGGCCTACAACGTGGTGACCTGAGCGCGTTCAGGCCGCGTGCGACCGCGGCTTCCCGGCCTCGGCCCGTCCGTTCGCGCCAGGTCGTGGTGGATCGGCCCGCTGCCGGAGCTCAGCGGCCGGCTGCCGCCGCCGCGGCGGTGGGCGATGATCTCGGCGGCCACCGAGACGGCCGTCTCCTCGGGGGTGCGGGCGCCGAGGTCGAGGCCGATCGGGGAGCGCAGCCGGGCGATCTCGGCGTCGGTGAGGCCGGCCTCGCGCAGCCGGGCCAGCCGGTCGTGGTGGGTGCGGCGCGAGCCCATCGCGCCGACGTAGCCGACCGGCAGCCGCAGGGCGCGTTCCAGCAGCGGGATGTCGAACTTGGCGTCGTGGGTGAGGACGCAGAGCACCGTCCGCCCGTCGATCGCCGCCGCGCCGTCCGGGAGGGCCAGCTGGGAGTCGAGGTAGCGGTGCGGCCAGTCCACGACGACCTGGTCGGCCTCGGGGAAGCGGCGTTCGGTGGCGAAGACCGGGCGGGCGTCGCAGACGGTGACGTGGTAGCCGAGGAACTTGCCGATCCGCACCACGGCGGCGGCGAAGTCGATGGCGCCGAAGACCAGCATGCGGGGCGGGGGAACGCAGGACTCGACGAAGACGGTGACGCTGCCTTGCTCACGGACGGTGGCCGGTTCACGTTCGCCGCAGGGGCGCCCGTCCAGGCCGAGGACGACCCGGCCGGTGCGTCCGGCGTCCAGCATGGCCCGCGCCTCGGCGGTGATCGCGCGCTCCAGCGCGGTGAGGCGGTGCGCGGCGGGGCGCGCGGGGGAGAGGGAGCCGTGGCGGGTGTCGGCGGTGACGGCGAGGGCGGCGCCGACCAGCCCGCCGGGGCCGGCGATCACCCGGGCGAGGGCCACCGGGGTGCCGGCGGCGATGGCCGCGATGCCGGTGTCCAGGGCGGGGTCGGTGCCGGGGGTGACCGGCTGGACGAAGACGTCCAGGACGCCGCCGCAGGTCAGGCCGACCGCGAAGGCGTCCTCGTCGTTGTAGCCGAACCGCTTCAGCACCGGTTCGCCGGAGGCGAGGGCGGCCCGGCACAGCTCGTACACGGCGCCCTCGACGCAGCCGCCGGAGACACTGCCGACCGCCTCGCCGGCCGCGTCCACGGCGAGGGCCGCCCCCGGGTCGCGCGGCGCGCTGCCGGCGACCCCGACGACGGTGGCCACGGCGAAGGAGCGCCCGGACGCGTGCCAGGCCCGCAGCTGCTCGGCGATGTCCTGCATGTCGGGGAACTCCTCGCGCGACGAAGTCGGGGCGGGCCGGAAGGGCCGCCGTACGGGAAACGATTCCGGCCCGGCGACGGTGCGGCCGGCGCGCGGTTCGTCGGCGACGGCCGAGCCCCCAGGACGGCCGCGGCCCCGGGGACGTTCGGGCCGGCCCGCCGGGCTACCGCGCCCCGGGGGCCTCGGTGGTCAGGTGCTCGGGCCGGACCGGGATCCGGTGCAGCGCCAGCCCGGTGGCGTCGCGGATGGCGGCCACGATGGACGGCGTCGCGGAGACGGTCGGGGCCTCGCCCACCCCGCGCAGCCCGTACGGGGCGTGCGGGTCGGGCAGTTCGAGGAGCTCCACCGGCATCGGCGGGGTGTCCAGGATGGTGGGGATCAGGTAGTCGGTGAAGGAGGCGTTGCGCACCTTCCCGTCCTTGACGACGATCTCCTCCATCACGGCCAGGCCGAGCGCCTGGGCGCAGCCGCCCTGGATCTGGCCGACCACCGAGAGCGGGTTGAGCGCCTTGCCGACGTCCTGGACGGCGGTCAGCTCGACCACCTTGACCAGGCCGAGTTCGACGTCCACGTCGACGACCGCGCGGTTGGCGCAGAAGGAGTACTGGAGGTGGCCGGAGCCCTGCCCGGTCTCCTTGTCGAACGGGACGGTCGGGCGGTGGTGGTGCTCGCGGGTGAGGTCGATCGCGTCGTCGCCGAGCAGGTCGACCATGGCCACCAGCGGGCCGGCCGACGCCGAGACCACCGTTCCGGCGCTCAGCGTGAGGTCGTGGTGGGTCCAGCCGTAACGCCGGCGGCCCTTCTCGATCAGCGCCTGCCGGACGGCCTCGGCGGCGAGCTTGACCGCGCCGCCGGTCATGTAGGTCTGCCGGGAGGCGGAGGTCGAACCGGCCGAGCCGACCTCGGTGTTGGCCGGCTGGATGGTCACCTGCTCGACGCCCAGCTCGGTGCGGGCGATCTGGGCGTGCACGGTGACCCCGCCCTGGCCGACCTCCGCCATCGCGGTGTGCACCATGGCGACCGGCTCGCCGCCGATCACCTCCAGCCGCACCCGGGCGGTGGAGTAGTCGTCGAAGCCCTCGGAGAAGCCGACGTTCTTGATGCCGACCGAGTAGCCGACACCGCGCACGATGCCCTCGCCGTGCGAGGTGTTGGACAGCGCGCCCGGGAGCCGCCGGATGTCCGGGCGGTCGGGGTCCAGCGGTGGCGGGAGCGGCATGTCCTTGACGCGGCGCAGGAGTTCGGCGACCGGGGCGGGTGAGTCGATCCGCTGGCCGGTGGGCAGCCGGTCGCCCTCGGCCATCGCGTTCAGCCGCCGCAGCTCGACCGGGTCCATGCCCAGGGCGGCGGCCAGCTTGTCCATCTGCGTCTCGTAGCCGAACGCGGCCTGGACGGCGCCGAAGCCGCGCATCGCCCCGCAGGGCGGGTTGTTGCTGTAGAGCGCGATGGCGTGCATCCGCACGTTCGGGATCACGTACGGGCCGTGGCCGAGCGAGGCCGCGTTGCCGACCACGGCGGGTGAGGAGGAGGCGTACGCACCGCCGTCCAGCACGATCCGGCAGTCGGCGAAGACCAGCCTGCCGTCCCGGGTGGCGCCGTGCTCGTACGTCATCCGGGCCGGGTGGCGGTGGACATGGCCGAAGAAGGACTCGTCGCGGGAGTAGACGATCTTGACCGGCTTGCCGGTGCGCAGCGCCAGCAGACCGGCGTGGATCTGCATCGAGAGGTCCTCGCGACCGCCGAAGGCGCCGCCGACGCCGGCCAGGGTGAGCCGGATCCTCTCCTCCGGCAGGGCCAGCACGGGGGCCATCTGCCGGCGGTCCACGTGCAGCCACTGGGTGGCGATGTAGAGGTCGATGCCGCCGTCCTCGGCGGGCACCGCCAGGCCGGACTCGGGGCCGAGGAAGGCCTGGTCCTGCATGCCGACCTCGTAGCTGCCGCTGACGGTGACGTCCGCCATCGCCCGCACCTCGTCGGTCACCCCGAGGCCGGAGACCAGCCGCTGCTCGTGGCAGATGTTGCCGTGCCCGTGCGACCTGTACTCGTGCGGCTCGTGCACATGGCCGTGGGTCTCCGGGTCGAGGCACTGCTCCTCGGTGGTGATCGGGGTGAGCACCTCGTACTCGACCCTGATCCGCTCCACCGCGCGGCGGGCCGTCTCCGGGTGGTCGGCCGCGACCAGCGCGATCGCCTCGCCGTGGTGGCGGACCTTGTCGATCGCCAGGACCGGCTGGTCCTGGATCTCCAGGCCGTAGTACTTGGAGCCCGGGATGTCCTCGTGGGTGAGCACGGCGTACACCCCGGGCAGCCTCAGTGCCTCGGAGACGTCCACCGAGCGGATGGTGGCGCGGGGGTGCGGCGAGCGCAGGGCCGTACCCCAGAGCATGTCCTCGTGCCACAGGTCGGACGAGTAGGCGAACTCGCCCCTGACCTTCAGCGCGCCGTCCGGGCGCAGCGGCGAGCCGCCGACGCCGTCCCCGCCGGTCTGCCGGATGTCCTGGAGGTTCTTCTGGCCCCGGAGGGTGCGCATGCTCATTCCGCGACCGCCTTGCCGCCCATGCGGGCGGAGGCCAGCCGCACCGCGTCCATGATCTTCCCGTAGCCGGTGCAGCGGCAGAGGTTGCCGGAGAGCGCCTCGCGGATGTCGTCGTCGCCCGGCCGGGCGTCCCTGGCGAGCAGCGCGTCGGTCTGCACCAGCAGGCCGGGGGTGCAGAAGCCGCACTGGACGGCCCCGGCGTCGACGAACGCCTGCTGGACGAGGCCCAGTTCACCGTTCTCGCCGGTCAGGCCCTCGACCGTGCGGACGTCCCGGTCCTGGACCTGGCCGGCCGCGACCAGGCAGGAACAGACCGGCACGCCGTCCAGGTAGACCGTGCAGGAGCCGCACTCGCCCTGCTCGCAGGCGTTCTTCGAGCCCGGCAGGCCCACGCGCTCGCGCAGCACGTACAGCAGGCTCTCGCCCTCCCACACGTCGTCGGCCTCGACCGGCCTGCCGTTGGCGGTGAATGTGACCCTCATGCCGCGCTCCCGATCTGCTTGCCGTAGTCGTTCCACGTCCAGGTGAGGGTGCGCCGGGCCAGCACGGCCAGCGCGTGCCGCCGGTAGTCGGCGGTGCCGCGGACGTCGTCGATCGGTGCGGCGGCGGCCTTCACCAGCTCGCCGAACCGCTGAACCACCCCGGCGCCCAGCGGGCCGCCGGACTCCCAGAGGCCGCGCCCGGCGAGCACGCCCTGGAGGTACTCCTCGGCCTCGACGGCGCGGCGCGGCGTGGGGGCGGCCGAGCCGATCCCGGTGCCGACGGTGCCGCTCCCCGGGTGGAGGGCGAAGCCGAACGCGCAGACCGCGATCACCATGGCGTTGCGGGTGCCGACCTTGGAGAACTGCTGGGGGCCGTCCGCGACCGGGATCCGCACGGCGCGGATCAGCTCGTCCGGCTCCAGCGAGTTGCGCTTCACCCCGACGTAGAACTCGTCGATGGGGATCAACCGGGTGCCGCGCACCGAGGCGGCCTCCACGAGGACGTCCCGGCCGGCCGCCAGCAGCGCGGGGTGCGCGTCACCGGCGGGCGAGGCACCGCCGAGGTTGCCGCCCACGCTGCCGCGGTTGCGGATCTGCGGCGAGCCGACGGTGCGGGCCGCCAGCGCCAGGCCGGGCAGCGGGCCGGACAGCTCGTCGATGATCCGGCGGTAGGGGACGGCGGCGCCGAGCCGCACGACATCGCCGTCGTTCGACCAGGTGGTGAGCTCGGTGACGCGGTTGAGGTCGAGGAGCGCGGATGGCCGGCGCACGTCGAAGTTCAGCTCGACCATGACGTCCGTACCGCCCGAGAGGGGCAGCGCGGTCGGGTGCCCGGCCTTCGCCGCGAGCGCCTCGTCCCAGGTGGCGGGCCGAAGGAACTCCATACGGGGGTCTCCTCACGTCGTCGGCGCCAGGACGGGTGGGCCCGGTGCCCGCCGCCCGGTGCCCGGATCGCGTGGACCGCCTCGTCGCCTCGGCGCCGGATGCCGGTCACCGGCGTCGTTCCGGCGGCGTGTGGACAGTGAACCGCCGGGACGGGCCCGTCGGCAGTCACCGATGGCATGAAGCCCCGGCTCTGGTGCCGCCCGGCATCCTGTACGTTCCTCTAAGGAGGGGAATCGCGCATCCCAGCCGTGGAGCGGACACCACCGACGACCGTGACCCGGCCGCGGTTCCCGAGCCGCGGGCCCGTGATCCGGGCACCGGCCGGTCCGTCCCCCCGAGCCCGGCCGGTCGGGCAGGCTGTGAGCCCGGCCGAGCGCCCGGGCCGCCCTCACCCCCAGCCCGTTAGGAGTCCGCGGATGCGTGTCCGTGACCTGCTCGCCCCCGGTGCCCCGCGTCTGCGCCTGCTCGCGGCCGAGGAGGAGCTGGACCGGCAGGTCGGCGGTGTGATGACCACGGACCTGCACGACCCGGGCCGCTATCTGCACGGCGGCGAGCTGGTGCTCACCGGCATGCTCTGGCGCACCGGCCCGGCGGACTCCGAGCGCTTCGTGCGGACCATCGCGGCCGGCGGCGCGGTCGCCCTGGCGGCCGGCGAGGCCGAGGTCGGGCCCGTCCCCGAGGACCTGATCGAGGCCTGTCGCCGGCACCGGATGCCGCTGCTGGCGGTCCCCGACGACATCGCGTTCGGCACCGTCGCCGAGTTCATCGGCCGCCAGGTCTCCGCCGACCGCGCCGCCGACCTCGCCGCCCTGGTGGACCGTCACCGTCTGCTGGTCTCCGCGGCCGGCGGCGGTGGCCTGGACGCCGTCCTCGACCTGCTCGGCGGCGACCTCGACCTGGACTGCTGGGTGCTCACCCCCACCGGATCGGTGATCGCCGGTCCGGCCGACCGGCTCTCCGCCGACGACCGGGACCAGCTGGTCCGCGCCCACCTCGGCGCCCAGCGCGGGCGCCGTCGCCCCCCGCACCTGGCCCGGCTGCGCACCGGCGCCTACTCGCTGCTGCCCGTGCCCGCCGTTCCCGACACCGGGACGCCGCTCGCCGACTGGCTGCTGGCGGTCGCCGGTGACATCACCGAGTGGACCACCAAGCGCCAGCAGCTCGCCGAGAACCTGGCCGGGCTGGTCGCCGCCGAGCGCCACCGCCGGGACGAGGGCCGCCGGCTGCGCCGCCGCCTCGCCGACGAGGCGCTGACGCTGCTCCAGCGCGACGCCGACCCGGCCGAGATCAGCCGCGCCCTCTACGCCTCCTCGGCGATGGCCGCCCGCTACGAGAGCGCCGAGCCCGGGCGCCGGACGGCGCAGGGTTCCTGGCTGGTGCTCAGCGCCGAGGGGACGGGTCTGCCGGAGGGGGCGGTGCGGCCGATCCTGGAGGAAGCCCTCAACGGGACCACCGACCGCGCCCTGGTCGCCGGGGCCGGCGACGACGCGGTGGTGGTGCTGCCGGTCCTCGACAGCCCGGTGCCCGCCGACGCCCTGCGCGAGCTGCTCGCCCCGCTGGAGGCCGGCCTCGGTCCGGAGGGCCGGATCACCCTCGGCGTCTCCGCCCCCGCCTCCGAGGCGGGCGGCCTGCGCGGCGCCCTGGAGGAGGCCCGGCACGCCCGCCGGATCGCCGCCGCCCGGGTGGGCCGGGTCTGCGTCGCCGGTCCGGAGGAGCTGGCCTCGCACGTGCTGCTGCTGGCCGCCGTCCCGGACGAGGTCCGCCGGGCGTTCCGCGGCCGGCTGCTGGACAAGGTGATCGGGTACGACCTCGAGCACCAGGCGGACCTGGTCCGCACCCTGGAGGCGTTCCTGCGCTCGGACGGCTCCTGGACGCGCTGCGCCGCCCAGCTGCACGTCCACGTCAACACCCTGCGCTACCGGATCGGCCGGATCGAGGAGCTGACCGGGCGGGACCTCTCCCGCCTGGAGGACCGGGTGGACTTCTACCTGGCCCTGGAACTGGCCTGAGCCGGTAGGTACCGGCCGGACGGACCGAGGGCCCGCCACGACCGCCGGAAACCGGCGTCGTGGCGGGCCCTCGGCGCGGTGCTACGGCTGGACCGGGATCACCCCGGTGAGCCACTCGAAGACCCCGGGCACCATGTTCTTCCAGACGTCACTGGAGTGCGGGCCGGTGGTCTCCACCGGCTGGACGGTGGTGGGCGCCTTGGCGACGTCCTTCATCGCGACCGCGCCTTCGTAGCCGTCGCCCTTGTTGCCGCTCATGTAGAGGGCGACCTTCGGGGGCTGGCCGGCGCTCTTGAGGATGTTGACCGGGTTGTTGGCCTCGCGCAGCTTGGCGTCCTTGCCGACCAGGGAGTCCGGCTCGGTGGCCGGGTCGTTGTAGCCGGAGAGGCTGACGCCGGCCCGGTAGCGGTCGGGGTGGGCGACCGCCAGCTTGGTGGCGCAGTGCGCGCCGGCCGAGTACCCGGCGACGGCCCAGCGGTCCGGGGCGGGGTCGGCCCGGAAGTTGTCCAGCACCATCTGCGGTACGTCGCGGGTCAGCCAGGCCTCGGCGTTGACCTTGCCCGGCACGTCGGCGCAGCCGGTGTCGGTGTGGTTGCCGAGCAGCAGGGTGCGCGGCGAGACCAGGATGAACGGCGCCACCTTGCCCTGCTGCATCAGCGGCTTCAGCTGGTCGGAGACCTTCAGCGTGCCGTACCAGGTGGAGGAGGAGCCCGGGTAGCCCGGGATCAGCTCGACGACCGGGAACTTCTTGTCCTTGAAGGCCGGGTCGTTGTACTGCGGCGGCAGCCAGACCAGCACCTCGCCGTCGACCCCGGAGACCTGGCCCTTGAGGTCGGTCTTCTGGACGTCGCCCGGCACCTTCGGGTCGTCCACGCCGTGGAACTGCTGCAGCACCTTGGTCGGTTTGGCGTCGCCCCCGCCCTCCTGGCCGTGGCCGGCGCCCGTGCCGTGCTCGGCCGGCGGGACGGGGGGCACGGCCCGGACGTGGTTGCCGGTGCCGAGCAGGTCGTCCCAGGTGCCGTAGATCAGGTTGGCGTTGTTGACCATGACGAAGACCATCGTCACGGCGGTGATCTGGCAGAAGACGATCATGGCAAGTCTGGACAGGATCCGCACCGGTCGAGGTCCGCGGACCTTGCCCCAGAGCAGCATCGCCACCGCGATGGAGATCGGCACGAGGATCACCGTGCAGACGAAGAATGGCGTACCTGTCAGTTGCATCAAGTTCTCGTATCCGGGTTTCAAGCCGCTCCGGGCCCCACTCGCCCGGAACGCGCTCCAATGGCATCAGACGGTGGGGAACGGGAGATCGGTTGCCGTTCAAATCTGTGCGGAACCTGAGAGGAACATCACGTTTCCGGGATGTTCCGTTTTCGGGCCGGACCTAGTCTGCCACCCAATCGGCCCTGTCCTGGACGGCGTTGCCAGCCAACTCCCAGGATCGCCACTCAGCAGGGCACGATACCGCGCGTACGGACCCGGCCGGCGGGCGAGGCGGTGCAATACCGCGCGCGCCGGGAAGCGAGACTATGGGGATGAGCAATACCCGCTTTCGTCCTTACCGCCGGTTCTGGCCCGCCTGCGCCGCCCTGGCACTGGTGGTCGCCGTGGCCGGTTGCAGCAGTACCGGGGGCAGACGCGCAGAGCAGGCCCGCGCCAAGGCCGCGGCCGGCGCCGGCAGCGCTGTCACCACCCCGCGCTGGAAGGTCGCCATGGTGACCCACGCGGGCGCCGGCGACGCGTTCTGGGACACCGTGCGCAAGGGTGCCGAGCAGGCCGCGGCCAAGGACAACATCACCTTCCTGTACTCCAACGACGCGCAGACCCAGAACCAGGTCCAGCTCGTCCAGGCCGCCATCGACCAGAAGGTCGACGGCCTGCTGGTCACCCTCGCCAAGGGCGACGCGCTCGGCGACGTCCTCGGCAAGGCCAAGGCGGCCGGCATCCCGGTGATCACCATCAACTCCGGCCAGGAGTACTCGGCCAGGTTCGGCGCGCTCACCCACATCGGCCAGGACGAGTCCACCGCCGGCCAGGCCGCCGGCACCGAGCTGGCCGCGCGCGGCCGCAGGAACGTCCTCTGCGTCATCCACGAGCAGGGCAACGTGGGCCAGGAGCAGCGCTGCGCCGGAGCCCGGAGCACGGCCGGCGGCCCCTTCCAGGTGCTCTACGTGGACGGCGTCAACATGCCCGACGCCCGCGCCGCCGTCTCCGCCCGGCTCCAGGCCGACCCGGCCATCGACACCGTGCTCACCCTCTCCGCGCCGATGGCCGCCACCGGCCTCCAGGCCATCCAGGACGCCCGCCGCGACGTCGAACTCGACACCTTCGACCTGGGCGCCCAGGTGGTGGCCGGCCTCAAGTCCGGCAGCGTCGGCTTCGCCGTCGACCAGCAGCCCTACCTCCAGGGCTACGAGGGCGTCGACCTGCTCTGGCTGTACCGCTCCAACCTGGACGCGCTCGGCGGCGGCAAGCCCGTCCTGACCGGCCCGCAGATCCTCACCCGGGACGACGCCGACGCGCTCGCCGAGTACGTCGCGAGGGGGACCAGGTGAGCACCGACCTCCTCGCCCAGGACCGCCCGGCGGCACTGCGCCGACTCTTCGCCCGGCCCGAGTTCGGCTCGCTGATCGCCGCCGCCGCGGTGTTCCTGGTCTTCGCCGCCGTCGCCGAGCCGTTCCTGCGGGTCTCCTCGCTGGGCACGGTGCTGTACGCGGCCTCCACCATCGGGATCATGGCGGTGCCGGTCTCGCTGCTGATGATCGGCGGCGAGTTCGACCTCTCGGCCGGGGTGCTGGTCACCACCGCGGCCCTGACCTCGTCGATGGTCTCCTACCAGCTCACCGCCGTGACCTGGGTCGGTGTGCTGGTCTCGCTGCTGGTCGCGCTGGCCGTCGGCGGCTTCAACGGCTGGATGCTCAGCCGGACGAAGCTGCCCAGCTTCATCGTCACCCTCGGCACGTTCCTGATGCTGACCGGTGCCAACCTCGGCGTCACCAAGCTGGTCTCCGGCACCGTCTCCACCAAGCCGATCTCCGACATGCGGGGCTTCGCCTCCTGCCGCTGGCTGTTCGCCTCCGAGGTCACCGTCGGCGGGCTGACGATCAAGGCCACCGTCTGGTGGTGGCTCGGCCTGCTGCTGGTCGGCAGCTGGGTGCTGCTGCGGACCCGCTTCGGCAACTGGATCTTCGCGGTCGGCGGCGACGCGGACGCGGCCCGCGCGGTCGGCGTGCCCGTCGCCCGGACCAAGACCCTGCTCTACCTCGGCGTCGGCTTCGGCGCCTGGGTGCTCGGCCAGCACCTGCTGTTCTCCTTCGACACCGTGCAGTCCGGCGAGGGCGTCGGCAACGAGCTGATCTACATCGTCGCGGCGGTCATCGGCGGCTGCCTGATCACCGGCGGCTACGGCTCGGTGGCCGGCTCGGCGCTCGGCGCGCTGATCTTCGGCATGGCCAGCAAGGGGATCATCTACGCCCAGTGGAACCCGGACTGGTTCAAGTTCTTCCTGGGCGCGATGCTGCTGCTCGCCGCCCTGCTGAACTCCTGGGTCAAGCGCCGGGCCGAACGGGGGCCGCGATGAGCGACAGCACGAACCACGGGACGAACGAACTGCTCGCCCTGGACGGCGTCGGCAAGACGTACGGCACGGTCCGGGCGCTCCAGGACGTCTCGCTCACCCTGCGGGCCGGCGAGATCAGCTGCGTGCTCGGCGACAACGGCGCCGGGAAGTCCACCCTGATCAAGATCATCGCCGGGCTGCACCAGCACGACGAGGGCGTCTACACCGTCGGCGGCGAGGAGGTTCGCCTGGCCTCCCCGCGCCAGGCCCTGGACCGCGGCATCGCCACCGTCTACCAGGACCTCGCGGTGGTGCCGCTGATGCCGGTCTGGCGCAACTTCTTCCTCGGCTCCGAACAGGGCACCAAGCGCTGGGGCCGGTTCGGCCCGCTGCGCCTGGACGCCGACGGGATGCGCGCCACCACCCGCGAGGCGCTCGCCCGGATGGGCATCGACCTGTACGACGTGGACCGCCCGATCGGCACCCTCTCCGGCGGTCAGCGGCAGTGCGTGGCGATCGCCCGGGCCGTCCACTTCGGCGCCAGGGTGCTGATCCTGGACGAGCCGACGGCCGCGCTCGGCGTCAAGCAGTCCGGGGTGGTGCTCAAGTACGTCGACGCCGCCCGCGACGCCGGGCTCGGAGTCGTCCTGATCACCCACAACCCGCACCACGCCTACCTGGTCGGCGACCACTTCACCCTGCTCAAGCGGGGGCGGATGGCCGGCAGCCACCCCCGGGCGGAGATCAGCCTCGAACAGCTCACCACCGAGATGGCGGGCGGCTCCGACCTCGCCGAGCTCTCGCACGAGCTCGGCCGCAGTGAGCCCCGCCCGGACTCCCGCCCCGGTTCCCCTCCCAGCTCCCCGTCCGACCCCGACCCCGATTCCCGTGAGGAGCGTCCGCAGCCGTGACCAGCCCCAACGGCCCCACCCGGCCGGCCGTCCTGCCCACCCTGCTCGGCCTCGGACCGCGCGCCGAGCGCCGCCGCCGGGCCCTGCCCGCCAGCATCCTGCGGCTGCCCACCATCGGCGTCGACATCGGCGGCACCAAGGTGGTCGCGGGCGTGGTGGACGGCGAGGGCACGATCCTGGAGAAGCTGCGCACCGACACCCCGCACCGGAGCAAGAGCCCCCGGGTGGTCGAGGACGTCATCGTCGAGCTGGTGCTCCAGCTCGCCGACCGGCACGACGTCCACGCGGTCGGGATCGGCGCGGCCGGCTGGGTGGACGCCGACCGCTCCAAGGTGCTCTTCGCCCCGCACCTGAACTGGCGCAACGAGCCGCTCCAGCAGGCGCTCAGCGAGCGGCTGCGGTTCCCGGTGATCGTCGAGAACGACGCCAACGCCGCCGCCTGGGCCGAGTGGCGGTTCGGCGCCGGGCGCGGCGAGGACCACATGGTGATGCTCACCCTCGGCACCGGCATCGGCGGCGCGGTCGTCCGCGACGGCTACGTGGACCGGGGCAAGTACGGGCTGGCGGGGGAGTTCGGGCACATGCAGGTGGTGCCCGGCGGCCACCGCTGCCCGTGCGGCAACCGGGGCTGCTGGGAGCAGTACTCCTCCGGCAACGCGCTGGTGCGCGACGCGCGCGAGCTGGTCGCCGAGGAGTCGCCGGTGGTGCAGCCGCTGCTGGCCAGGGCCGGCGGCACCGTCGAGGGCATCACCGGCCCGCTGGTCACCGAGGCGGCCCGGGCCGGCGACCCGACCGCCACCGAACTGCTGTACGAGGTCGGCACCTGGCTCGGCATCGGCATCGCCAACCTGGCCGCCGCCCTCGACCCGGGCCGCTTCGTGATCGGCGGCGGTGTCTCCGAGGCCGGCGACCTGCTGATCGGCCCGGCCCGGGACACCTTCCGCCGCACTCTCACCGGCCGCGGCTTCCGCCCCGAGGCCACCATCGTGCACGCCGCCCTCGGCAACGAGGCCGGTCTGGTCGGCGCCGCCGACCTGGCCCGCCAGGTGGCCCGCCGTTTCCGCACCATCAAGCGCCGCCGGGTGGAGCGCAGCGTGCTGTAGCTCCCGCCACGGGCGCCGCGGGCCACGGGCCGTGCGGAACGTCAACTACCCGTTGGTAGTCACGAGGCCCTGTTGTCCGGGCCATGCCTCCTGTGAAACAACGGAGTTGACGCCCACTCAGGAGGCCCCGGATGAGAGCTCTGGCCCGTATCGCCCCGCCGCTCCTGCTCGCCACCGCCCTGGTCTGGTCCACCGTCGGACCGGCCGGGGCGGCGGCGCCACCGCCCAAGGTGCCCGAGGCGGTGGGCTGGGGCGGGGCGGTGGCCAGCGTGGACGCCGACGCCACGGCGGCCGGCATCGAGGTGCTGCGCAAGGGCGGCAACGCGGTGGACGCCGCCGTCGCCGTCGCGGCCGCGCTCGGGGTCACCGAGCCCTACTCGGCCGGCATCGGCGGGGGCGGCTACTTCGTCTACTACGACCACGACAGCGGCCGGGTCTCCACCATCGACGGCCGCGAGGTCGCCTCCCGGACCGCCGACGAGTCGCTCTTCCTGGAGGACGGCCGGCCGCTGGCCTTCGCCGACGCCGTCACCAGTGGCCTCTCGGTCGGCGTGCCCGGCACCCCCGCGACCTGGGAGACGGCCGTCCGGGAGTGGGGCCGGCACTCGCTGGGCGACGCGCTGGCGCCCGCCCGGCGGATCGCCGAGCAGGGCTTCACCGTCGACCAGACCTTCCAGGACCAGACCGCGCTCAACCAGGACCGGTTCAAGGACTTCCCCGCCACCGCGAAGCTCTTCCTGCCCGGCGGCAGACTCCCCGCCGTCGGCTCCACCCTGCGCAACCCCGATCTCGCCGCCACCTACGGCCAGTTGGCCAAGGAGGGCACCAAGGCGCTCTACCAGGGCGACCTCGGCGCCGACATCGTCCGGGCCGTCCAGCACCCCCCGGTGGACCCGGCCTCCGGGCGCGACGCCCGCCCCGGCAAGGTGGACGCCACCGACCTGGCCGACTACCAGGTCCGCCGCCAGCAGCCCACCCACGTCGCCTACCGCGACTACGACGTCTACTCCATCGCCCCGTCCAGCTCCGGCGGCACCACCGTCGGCGAGGCACTGGGCATCCTGGAGGACGGCGAGCTGTCCCGGCTGAGCGCCACGCAGTACTACCACCACTTCCTGGACGCCTCCCGGATCGCCTTCGCCGACCGCAACCGCTGGGTCGGCGACCCGCGCTTCTCGTCCGTGCCCACCAGGGAACTGCTCTCCGAGCGGTACGCCGCCTCCCGGGCCTGCCTGATCAGCCCCGACCGGGCGCTCACCAGCCCGCTCGCCCCCGGCGACCCGCGCCACCCGGCCGACTGCGCCTCGTACGGCCCGGCGGTGGCCGAGCCGTACGAGGGGCTGAGCACCACCCACCTGAGCGTCGCCGACCGCTGGGGCAACGTCGTCTCGTACACCCTCACCCTGGAGCAGACCGGCGGCAGCGGCATCACCGTCCCCGGCCGCGGCTTCCTGCTCAACAACGAGCTGACCGACTTCGACTTCACCCCGCTCACCCCCGGGGTGCCCGACCCCAACCTGCCCGGGCCCGGCAAGCGGCCGCGCTCCTCGATCTCGCCGACCATCGTGCTGCGCGACGGCGAGCCCCTCCTCGCGGCCGGCTCGCCCGGCGGCGCGACCATCGTCACCACCACGCTCCAGGTGCTGCTCGGCCGGCTCGACCGCGGTCTGAGCCTGGAGCAGGCGATCGCCGCGCCGCGCGCCAGCCAGCGCAACACGGCCGCCACCCAGGCCGAACCGGCCTTCCTCGCGCTGCCCGAGCGGGCCCGGCTGGAGGCGCTCGGGCACGTGTTCAGCGGCACCCCGGAGATCGGCGCCGCGACCGGCGTCGAGCGCCTGCCGGACGGCCGCTGGGTGGCGGCCGCCGAACCGGTGCGCCGGGGCGGCGGCGCGGCGGCGGTGGTCCGGCCCGCGCCCTGAGCCCGGCCGCCGGATCCCTTGGGCAGGCCCGGCCTGTCAGTGGGCGGCGGTAGATTCGGGGTGGGCGTCCGGCTGGGCGCCCACCCCTCGTCCGTACCACCGGGAAGGCCGCCCGCCGTGACCGTCCGCATCGCCACCTGGAACATCAACTCCGTGACCGCGCGGCTGCCCAAGCTCCTGGAGTGGCTGGAGAGCGCCAAGCCGGACGTGCTCTGTCTCCAGGAGCTCAAGTGCGCCGCCGACGCCTTCCCGTACGAGGCGGTGCGCGAGCTCGGCTACGAGACGGCCGCCCACGGCAACGGCCGGTGGAACGGCGTCGCCATCGTCTCCCGGCTCGGCCTGGACGACGTGGTGCGGGACCTCCCCGGCCAGCCCGGCTACCTCGCCGACGACGCCCTGCTGCCCGACGTCGAGCCGCGGGCCGTCGCCGCCACCTGCGGGCCGGTCCGGGTCTGGTCCGTCTACGTGCCCAACGGCCGCGAGGTCGGCCACGCCCACTACCGCTACAAGCTGGAGTGGCTGGAGGCCCTGCGCAAGGCCTCGGTCGAGGACGCCGCCGGCCCGCGCCCCTTCGCCGTCCTCGGCGACTTCAACATCGCCCCCACCGACGAGGACGTCTTCGACGTCGCCGCCTTCGAAGGCCTGACCCACATCACCCCCGCCGAGCGCGCCGCGCTCGCCGCCCTCGGCGAGGCCGGTCTCCAGGACGTCGTGCCCCGCCCGCTCAAGTACGACTGGCCCTACACCTACTGGGACTACCGCCAGCTGGCCTTCCCGAAGAACCGGGGCATGCGGATCGACCTCACCTACGCCAACAAGCCCTTCGCCGACGCCGTCACCGACAGTTATGTGGACCGCGAGGCCCGCAAGGGCAAGGGCACCTCGGACCACGCGCCGGTCGTGGTGGACCTCGACCTGTGAGTCACGCTCGGTGAGTCACGCTGTGTGAGTGGCCGTCGCCCGAACGGTCCAGAGCGGTGGCCGAGCGGGTGAGGCCTGCATACCGTCGGTGAATGACTGGGTGTAGTTGTTCGATCACGGGGACTTCGGAGTCCCCGGCTGCGCCCGAGAATTCCGGAGGTTCCGGTATGCGCCCCACGCGTACGGCCGCCGCCGCCCTGATCGGCGCGACGGTGCTGACCGGTCTTACGGCCCCCCTCGCGCTGGCCAAGGACGGCGCGGCCACCGTCAGCCCGTCCCAGGCCGCACCGGGCCAGACCGTGAAGGTCACGGTCTCCTGCGAGAAGTCCGACAAGCCCAACGCCAAGACCATCACCGCCAACTCCCCGGCCTTCGAGGGCGGCCCGGCCACCCTCACGCTGGGGTCGGACGGCAAGCACACCGGCTCCGTCCGGCTGGCGGGCAAGTACGGCGGTGACAGCAAGGTGGACGGCAACTGCCCCGACGGCGGTGCCTTCGCCACCAACGTCAACGTGAAGGACGCCGGCGGCTCCGCACCCAGCCAGGGCCTCGGCGAATTCGGCAAGGCCGCGGGGGAGTGGGCCGGCTCGCTCGGCCAGTCCGGCGTGGGCGGCCAGCAGGTCGCCCCGCACGGCGCCGTGCAGACCGGCCTCGGCGGCTCGGTCGCGGCCGATCCGATCGAGCTGGCCGGCGGCGCGGCGCTGGTCGCCGGGGGGGTCGGCGGCTTCTGGCTGCTGCGGCGGCGCGGCGGCGCCGGATCCCTCTGAGCGGCCCCCGGCCGTGCTCCGTCCGGGTCTGTTCCGCTGACGTCTGTTCCGTTCGCGAGCGTGCCGTTCGCGAGTGTTCCGTTCGAGAGTGCTCCGTGAGCGCCGCCGGGCCCGGGGGTCCGGCGGCGCTCAGGTGCGCGGGCCCCGCTCAGGCGGGCGCGGGACCGGCCGGGGCGGTCTTCGCGTTCTCCTGGTCCTCCTCGGGGAGGGCCCGAAGGGTGCCGCTGGCCAGCAGGTACTGGGCCAGGATGTATGTCGCCATGATCCAGAACTGGTGTCCCGGCAGCTCCCGCCACTTCGCCAGCTGGGTCGCGATCAGCGTGTCGGAGAGCAGGAACAGCCCCCCGCCCAGTCCGGTCCGCCAGCCGAGCCCGGCCGAGGTGACGGCGGTGGAGGCCAGCAGCAGGCTGTAGCCGGCCACCGGCACCCGCAGATCGCCGAGGTCCGGCCAGAGCCGGCCGACCAGGGTCACCCAGGCCGTCGCGTACGCGGCGGCGACCACCAGCGCCCGCCGCCGGTCGCTGAGCGCCCCGCGCCGGACGAACATCGTCACGTAGCAGACGTGCGCCGCCGCGAAGGAGCCCATACCGGCCAGGAAGGCGGTGTCGTTGCCGAGCTGGAGCAGGACGTCCCCGCCCGCGCTCAGCAGCAGCGCGGGCGCCAGCAGCTTCGGCGCCCCGGCGGCCCGGTCCCCGGCGGCGGTCAGGCTGTGTGCGGCCAGCAGCGGCATCAGGGCCGGTTTGGTGGCGTGCTGCAGGACGGACGTGCCGGTGAGGATCGCGCCCAGATGGGCCGCCGAGGTGGCGGCGAAGCCGCTGAGCAGCCCGGTGGCGGAGCGCAGGCGTCCGCCGAGCACGGCGCGGGTGGTCGTACGGATGCTCATGCGGCGGTGACCTCCGGAAGGGGCGGCGGGGGGTGGGCTGGTCCGTCGTGGCACGATAGGCGACCGGCGGCGTCCGGGGGAAGAGCCTTGTTACCGGCGCGTAGCGGCCGGCCGCCCTGCCAGGGCGCGGCGGTGGATCCCGGCCGCGTCCCGGCGGCGGTCCGCCAATTCGCCGGCTGGTCCGGTTGCTGCCACCGGGGGCGGCGCCCACCGTCTACTCTGGTCCACGACATGGAGCAGCAGGAGTACGCGACCGGCACCACACAGGTGGCCGGTGGCACGGCGGACGGGCACACGGGCGAGGCGGGGCGCAACAGCACCGACGCCGCCGTCGCCGTACGCGAAGCCCGCCCTGACGGTCCGCAGGGGGGCCGGTCGGCCGGGAGTGCCGCCGCACCGTCGCCCGATCCCGGACTGCTCCGGCTCGCCCACTGGTTCGCCGCGGCCGATCCGGGCACCGCCGACGACCTCTGCACCGCCTCCTTCGGCCTCTACCCGGCCCGCCACTTCGGCGTCTGTGCCGAGCCGGCGGCCGGCGCCGGAGCGGACGCCGACGTCAGCTGGTGGCACGGCCCCACCGCACACGCCCCGGCCGTGCTCCGCTCCCGCGAGGCCCGCCCGGCGCGCGGGCCGCGGCGGGCCCGGCGGGACGCGGCCGCGCTGCCCGTCGTCCTCTCAGGGGCCAAGCCGGGCAGGCCCGGCAGGCACCGCAAGCCCGAGCGGTCCCGGGCGGTGGCCGCACCGCAGGATCGTTCCGCCGCCGCCGAGCGCCGGATCGCCGCCCGCCTGCTGCTCGCCCACCCGCTGGTCACCGCCTCCGGGCCGCACGCCGACGGCTTCCCGCTGATCCGCCGTCACCGTGACTGGCTGACCGAACGCTTCGCCACCCTGCTCGGCTACCGGCTGGTCGTCGGCCCCTGGCATGCCCGCCTCTGCAAGGCCGGGCTTGGCCCCGGCGCCGCCCGCCGCCTCGAACACCCCGTCACCGGTGCCCCGTTCACCCCCGCCGGGTACGCCCAACTCGCCCTCGCCCTGGCCCTGTTGGTGGACGCTCCGGAGCGGCTGCCGCTCGACCGGCTGCTGGCCGCGATGCACGAGGCCGCGCCCGCGCTGGCCGCCGCCCCCGCCGACCGGGCCATGGCCCTCGCCGCGCTGGCGGACTGGCAGGTGCTCACCGACCTGCCGGCCGACCCGGCCGACCCGGCCGACCCGCGCGCGCGGACCGCCGTCCTGACGGTGGACCGGGAGCTCGCCCGGGCCGTCCCGGCCGGCCCGCCCGCCCTCGCCGACGACGCCGCCGACCTGATCCGCCGCGCCGCCGAGGCCGAGCCCGCGACGGCCGTCCGCCGCCTCCTCGCCGAGACCCCGGCCGTGCTCGCCGCCGACCTGTCCGAGAAGCAGCGCGCCTGGCTGCACCGCCACCGCCACACCGGCCCGGCCGCCCTCGCCGACTTCCTCGGCCTGGAGGCCGAGCTGCGCGCCGAGGGCGTCGCCCTGCTCGACCCCGCCGACGAGCTGACCGACCTCGCCCTCCCCGGCGCGGGCACCCTCGCCCAGGCCACCCTGCTGCTGGTCGAGCGCCTGGTCGAGGAGGTCCGCCCGCTCCCCGGCGAGCCGGCCGCCGGCCTCGATCTGCCGATCCCCGAGGTGCCGATCCCCGACGCGCTGATAGACGGTGTCCTGGGCGACCTCGCCGACGAGTACGGCCTCCCGGCCGGCTGGCGCCGCGACTACCTCGCCGACCGCACCGCCCTGCGCCGCGACGCGCTGGACCTGCTCCACCGGATGGGCCTGATCACCCCCGCCCCGCGCGGCACCCGGCCCCCGGGCTGGCTCCTCCGCGCCCCCGCCGCCCGCTACGCCCCGGCGGCCGACCTGCTCCCCGCGCCCGGCAGCGGCCGCCACTCCCGACCGGACGCACCGGACGCACCGGACGCACCGGCGATCCCGGCGCCCACGGCCCCGCGGGCGGAGCAGCGGGCGTAGCGCCCGGCCGAGGCTGAGGCCGAGGCCGAGGTACCCCCTGCCGGTGCGCCGCCCGGTTGCCGCGTGCTCACCCGTGCCTTCTCACCCGAGCCGCCGCAGCCGGCCCGGGGTGGTCCCCAGCCGCTCGCGCAGGAGGGTGGTGAGGGTCGTGGCGTTCTCGTAGCCCACCCGCCGGGCCACCGCCTCGGTCGGCAGGGTGGTGGTGCGCAGGAGGTGCACCGCGTGGTCGAGGCGGATCCGCTGGGCGAAGCGAAGCGGGGAGACGCCCACCACCCGGGCGAGGGCGCGCTGCAGCGTGCGCTCGCTCGTGCCGATGGCCCGGGCGGCGTCCGCGATGCGCAGCGGCCGGTCGAGGTGCTCGCGGACCCAGCGCTCGAAGGCGCCGACCGTCGGGTCGGCGCGGGCGAGGTGGCCGGGGACGGCGTAACCGGCCTGGGTGGGGCGGGAGTCGGCGACGAGGTAGCGCGCGGCGAGGTCGGCCAGCGCCGGACTGCCGTCCCGTACCAGGCAGAGCGCCAGGTCGAGGTGGGCCATGGCGGCCCCGGCCGTGGTGACACCAGGCGCCCGGGCGACCATCAGGCTCTCGTCCAGAGCCACCCGCGGGTAGCGGCGGCGGAACTCGGGCGCGAGCCACCAGCTGGTGGTGGCGGGCAGCCCGTCGAGCACGCCGCTCTCGGCGAGCACGAAGGTGCCGGTGCAGGCCGCCGCCAGGGCGATCCCGTCCGCGCGGGCCTGCCGGACCGTTTCGAGGACGGGCCGCTGCCCGGGGGCGGTGACCCACGCGGTGAGCGGTTCCGGCTGTTTCCGCCAGGCCCCGGGCACCACCAGGACGTCCGGGGCTCCGGCGGCCTCCGGCGTGGCGGTGTCCACCAGGTGCCCGGCGGCCGTCCGCACCGGGCCGTACGGGCTGACACACCGCACCTGCCAGGCGGGCGGGGGCTGCGGGAGCTCCCGGCGCAGTTCGTTGGCGGTCCGCAGCACGTCGAGCACCGCGGCGAGGCCGGAATCGAAGACCCCGTCGGCGACCAGGACCGAGACTCTCATGTCGGAAACGGTAAGGGATGTGTCGGATCCGCCACTGGAGGGGCCGGTGGCCCCGCCCCTACGGTGGGCAGCCAGCGGCCCCGACAGCCACTCAGGAAGGAATGCCGATGACCGAGCCCGCCGTCTCCGCGACCACCCGCGTCGGACTGATCGTCCGCCTGGAGGCCAGACCGGAACACGCCCAGGAGCTCCAGGAACTCCTCACCGGCGCCCTCGACCTCGCCCGGGAGGAGACCGGCACCACGGTCTGGTTCGTGCTGCGCCTCGGTCCGGCCTCCTTCGCCATCGTCGACGCCTTCCCGGACGACGGGGCCCGCCAGGCCCACATCGACGGCCGGATCGCCGACCTCCTCCGCACCGAGGGCCCGCGCCTGCTGGCCGCCCGGGTGGAGGTCAGCCCGGTCGACGTGCTGGCCGCGAAGCTCCCCGCGGCCTGAACCCCCGGCCGTACCGGCGGGCCCGGGGCGGCGGGGCTCACGGTCTGGCGGTGGCGGTGGCCACGGTGCCGTGCTGGACGGTCTCGACGGTGACGGCCACGCCGCAGGCGCCGAGGATGACGGAGGCGAGAACGGCGGTGCACGCGAGGAAGCGGCGGTGCCGCTGGGGGAGCGGGAAGCGCGGTTCCTGGAGGGCTGCCGGAGGGTTGGCGTTCATGGCACGGAGGTTTCCAGGGCGGTGTGAACGGTCGCTACGCACGGGTGAAGTCCGGATGGGGGGCGGGCGTCGGATTGGGCCCGATATGCCCCACCCCGCACCGCCCCACCCCGAGCGGGGGCGGGGCGGTGCGAATTCACCTGAACGGGGGACGGTCGCGCCGGCGGGCGTCGGCCATCGCCTCGCCCACGGCGACCCGGACGGCATCCCGTAGGCCGTGGGCCGGGTGGAACCGGGACGGGCCGGCCGCCGGGTCCTCCCGCAGCTCCTTCACGAGGGAGACGCAGAGCAGCAGCATCACCACGACGAACGGCAGCGCGACCAGGATGGTGGCGTTCTGCAGCGCGGTGAGCCCGCCCGCCAGCAGCAGCGCGGCGGCCACCCCGCCCATCAGGACGCCCCAGACCACCACCAGCCAGGTGCGGGGGTGCAGGGAGCCCCGGCTGGAGAGCGAGCCGAGGACCAGCGAGGCGGAGTCGGCGCTGGTGACGAAGAAGGTCATCACCAGCAGCACCGCGACCACGCTGGTCACCGAGCCGAGCGGGAGCGAGCGCAGCATCTCGAACAGCGACGCCTCGGCGCCCTGCGGGATGGTGGCGACCAGGTCGGCCGCGCCGGTGGAGTCCAGCCGGATCGCCGTCCCGCCCATCACGCAGAACCAGATCACCGTCGCCCCGCTGGGCACCAGCAGTACGCCGAGCAGGAACTGCCGGACGGTGCGGCCGCGCGAGATCCGGGCGATGAAGGTGCCGACGAACGGCGCCCAGGAGAGCCACCAGGCCCAGTAGAAGATCGTCCAGGTGCCGAGCCAGCTCTCGTCGGTGAAGGCCCCGGTCTGGGTGGACATGGTGAGCAGGTCGGAGAGGTAGCCGCCGACGCTGGAGGGGATCGAGTCCAGGACGAACACCGAGGGGCCGAACACGAAGACGAAGACCATGATCAGCGAGGCCAGTACGACGTTCGCGGTGGAGAGCCACTTGACGCCCTTGTGGACGCCGGAGAAGGCGGAGAGGACGAAGGCCGCGGTCAGCGAGCCGATGATGATCAGCTGGGCGTGCTGGGTGTTGCGCACCGAGGAGATGTAGCCGAGGCCGTCCGCGACCTGGAGGGCGCCGAGGCCGAGGCTGGTGGCGGAGCCGAAGACGGTGGCGAAGACGGCGAGCATGTCGATTCCCCGGCCGGCCCAGCCGTCCGCGCCGCGCTGTCCGATCAGCGGGACGAAGGCGGCGGAGATCCGGTTGCCCCGGCCCTTGCGGAAGGTGGTGTAGGCGAGCGCGAGGCCGCCGACCGCGTAGATCGCCCACGGGTGCAGGGTCCAGTGGAACAGCGAGAACTCCAGCGCCTGCTGGGCGGCGGCGGCGCTCCGCGGTTCCAGGCCGGAGCCCGGCTGCGGGGCGGCGAAGAGCTGGAGCGGCTCGCCGACGCCGTAGAACATCAGGCCGATGCCCATGCCGGCGCTGAACATCATGGCGATCCAGGCGATGGTGCTGAACTCCGGTTCGTCGTCGTCGCGCCCGAGCCGGATCCGGCCGAAGCGGCTGAACGCGAGCAGGACGGCGAGCACCAGGAAGACATCGGCGGCGACCACGAACAGCCAGCCGAAGTTGTGCAGGACCCAGCCCAGCGCGGTGCTGGAGGTCCGGCCGAGGGAGTCCTCGGCGAAGACGCCCCAGGCGACCACCCCGAGCACCAGGACGGCGCTGATCCCGAACACCGCCCGGTCGGTGGGGAGGGTCGAGGCCGGTTGGTCCGGTTCCGTCGGATCGGGCTCGGGGGTCGGCGGATGACTGCTCATCGGGGTGCCTCTCGTGGCGTACTGGGGCTCGGCGACATGATCAGAAATTGGCTACATGTCGTACTATGTCCAGTTCGTGCCGGGAGGGCGGGGAGGGCACGCCGGGGAAGGGGCCGTCGGGCGGGGTGCGCGGGCCCCGGCCCCGGGCCGTGCGAACGGGCCCTCGGGCCGCCTGGCCGGTCGCGAAGTCCAGCAGCAGTCGGCGCAGTTCGGGCAGCCGCTCGGTCACCGCCAGCTGGCCGCAGGCGAGTTCGGCCGCAGGCCGGTCCGCCGGCGACCGGTCCGGCCGGGCCCGGTCAGACGGTCGGCTGGACCTCGTACGGGGCGGGGTACGGCGTCTCGTACGGGGTCAGCACCAGCCGCACCACGTCCTCCAGCCGCCGCCGGGCGTCCCCGAGCGTGGTGCGGCCGGTCACCCAGGCGGTCAGCTCGCCCTGCCAGGCGTGCCCGACGATGTGCCGCACCAGATCGCTCGCGGCGGCCGGGACCTCCGCCATCACCGCCTGGAGCGCGGCGCTGTCGGCCCGGGCCATGCCCTGCAGGGCCTCGCTGGCGAAGGGATCCGTGGAGGCGGCGACGGCCACCCGGAGCCGGGCCAGCTCGGGCTGGCGCTGGTAGGCCCGCATGCCGCCGCGGACGAAGCGCACCACCCGGTCGGTGGCCCCCAGCCCGGCGCGCGGCCCGCGCAGCTCCGCCACCAGGTCGGCCAGCAGCAGCCGATGCCACTCGGCGATCGCCGCCGCCAGCAGATGGTCCTTGGAGGAGAAGTAGCGGTACGCCGTCCCCAGGGCGACTCCGGACCGCTCGCAGACCTGTTTCATCTGCAGCCGCTCGACGCCGATCTCGTTCACCAGGGCAAGCGCGGCCGCGATCAGGCTTTCGCGGCGTTCGAGCTGACGCGGAGACATCGCCTCCACCGGTCGTGGTGACAGGTCAACCTTGGTCACCCGCACCATGATACGGCTCAGGACCGCTCAGGAGTATGACGCCGACCGGCCGCCCGGAGTTCGCCCCCCGGACACCGGCCCGGGTGAGGGCGTGAGGGGCGGCCGGCCGGTGGTCAGCGGAGCCGGGCCGACCTCTCCCGGACCAGGGCCTCCTGGGTGGCGGAGGCCACCAGCCGCCCGCTCCGGTCGTAGAAATCGCCGTGCGACAGGCCCCGGCCGTCCGAGGCGGACGGGCTGCGCTGGTCGAACAGCAGCCACTCGTCGGCCCGGAACGGCCGGTGGAACCACATCGAGTGGTCCAGCGAGGCGAGGATCAGCCGGGGCGGCTCGGTCAGCTGGAAATAGCTCGGCTGCACGTGCAGTCCGGCCGTGGACCCCAGCGTGAGGTCCGAGAGGTAGGTGAGCGCGCCGACGTGCAGCAGCGGGTCGTCGGCGGGCAGCGGGGAGCCGGTGCGCAGCCAGACGAACTGCTGCTGCATGCCCGGGGCGGCCGGCGGCACCCCGGGCGCGTCCGGCGGGACGAACCGCAGTTCCATGGTGCGGAAGCCGGCCGTGCGGTCGAAGTCCCGGCGGGCGGCCTCGTCCCAGAGCGAGAACGCGTCCGGCACCTCCTCGGGGCCGGGCAGCGGGGGCATCGCGCGGCGGCGGTCGTCCGCCGGCTCGGGCCGCTTGAAGGAGGCGGAGAGGGTGAAGACCGCGTCCCCGTTCTGGACCGCCGTCACCTGGCGGGTGGCGTACGACAGGCCCTCGCGGACCCGGTCGACCTCGTAGTGGATCGGGCGGGTCGGGTCGCCGGGGAGCAGGAAGTAGCCGTGCAGCGAGTGCGCCACGCGGCCGGCCTCGACGGTGTGCCCGGCGGCGGTCAGTGCCTGTGCGGCGACCTGGCCGCCGAAGGCCCGCATCGGGGCTCCGGCGTGGCAGCGGCCCCGGAACGTGTTCTCGTCCAGCCGTTCGATCCGTAGCAGCTCGGCGAACGATCCGGCGCTGTCGGTGGCCCGTCTCTCCTGTTCGGTCACTTCAGTCACAGGCCCATAGTGACAGAAGCCCGCACTATGGGGGACGTGAGCCGATCGGCCAGTTCGAAAGGGCGGTAGGTATAGAACCTGTTTCAGTATTGGCCGGGCCCGACGGGCTGTCAGTGCCGCCGCCTAACGTGCTCGCCATGTCGCAAGCCGCACACGCGTACGCCTATCTGCGCCCGTCCGCCGTCCTCGACGGAGCCGACGGCCCGCGCCTCGCCCTGGAGACCTCCGGCGGCGCCACCCCGCTCGGGGCGGTCGCCAACCCGCGCTTCTTCGCGGGCTTCCTCGCCGATCCGGCACCGGCCGCCGCCGCGCTGCTCGCCGTCGCCGATGTCGCCGCCGCCCGCTACTACCAGCCGCAGCTGCGCGCCTCGCTGGACCCGGTGGTCACCGCCAACGGGGACCGGCTGCGCTTCGAGTCCTTCTCGGGCTGCTGCGGCGTCTACGCCCGTCTCGACGTGCTGGAGGCCGGCCTCGACGGGGACGACATCGGCCACGGCACCACCAACGTGGACGTCAACAACCCGCTGCGGGAGGCGCTCACCCGGATCGGCCCGGCCGACCCGCTGCACCTCGCCGTCGGACCGGACGCGCTGGAGGTGACCACCTTCGACGGGCCGGTCGTGGAGAAGAAGGTCCCGCTGCCCGAGCGCTGGCTGCGCGGCTTCGCCGAGACCCAGGTGACCGCCGCCGGCTTCGACCTGCGGGCCGAGCTGCCCGCCGCCGAGGCGGTCCGCTTCCTGCGCTCGCTGCCGCGCGCCGGCAGTGGCGGCCGGGCCGCGGCCCGCACCGCCCAGTGGGTGGTCCCGGCCGGCCGGACGCTGCGGCCGACCACCCGCCCGGTGCCCGGCGCGGTCTGCCTGCCCGGCCCGGAGCGGCTGGTGGCCCTGCAGCGCGTACTCCGGCACGCGCTGGCGCTGCGGGTGTACGGGCCGGTGGCGGCCGACGGACCGGTGGCCTCGGCCTGGGAGGCGGTGCTGCCGGGGATGCGCCTCACGCTCACCCTCTCGCCCGACGCCTCCCGGGGCTTCTCCGGCGAGGGCGGGGTGCTGGGCGCGCTGGCCACCGGCACCGCCGAGCAGGACGCCGAGCTGGTCGCGGTGCTGCTCGCCTGGGAGCCGCGGATCGAGGTGGCCGAGCTGGCCGAGCAGTCCGGGCTCACCCCCGCCCGGGTGCGGGCCGCCCTCACCCGGCTGGGCACCGCCGGGCAGATCGGCTACGACACGGCGGAGGCCGCGTACTTCCACCGGCAGCTGCCGTACGACGCCGGCCGGGCGGAGGCGCGCAACCCGCGGCTGCGGGCCGCGCAGGCCCTGGTCGCGGCGGGCGCGGTGCGGCTGGAGGCGGGCGGTGCGCTCGCCACGGTGACGGTGGACGACCACCTCCAGCGGGTACGGACGGACGAGGCGGGCCGGGCGAGCTGCACCTGCCTCTGGTGGGCCAAGTACCGGGGCGGGCGCGGGCCGTGCAAGCACGCGCTGGCGGTCGGGATGGTCCGCGAGGCGGCCGCGGCCGGCGCGGTTCCGGCGACGGGCGCGGAGGTGGCCCGATGAGCGGGGTCACGGAGCCGGGGAGCCGGGTCGAGGAGCTGCTGCGGGCGGTGCGGGAGGGGCGGGGACCGCAGATCCCGGCCCTGGTGGCCGCACTGGACCCGGCCGAACGGCGGGCCTGCCTGCCGGAGCTGAAGGCGCTGCGCAAGCAGGTCCGGGGCGAGTGGTCCAAGGAGGCGAGCGCGCGGTCCGGGGCGCTGCTGTTCGCGGGCGCCGGCTGCCACGCGGGGCCGGCCGCCGCCGCCACCTGGATCGGCGGGCGGGACTTCGCCGGCCGGTCCTGGGCCCGCCACCCCGCGCTCGCCGACGTGGTCGAGGCGCAGCCGGTGGAGTGGCAGATCGAGGTGGTCACCCGGCTCTCGGCGCGGCCCGTCCAGCAGTGGGGCTGGGACCTCTACCCGCTGATCGAGCGGGTGGTGCGGCGCACCGGCTGCCCGGTGCCCGACTCCGAGGCCTTCACCACCGAGTGGCTGCGCCAGGTCTCCTCCGGCGGAGGCGGCCGCCGCGGCGAGTCCACCACGCTGCTGGAACGGCTGCGCCGCGACCCGTACCTGCCGGTGCTGCTGCCCAAGGTGTTCGAACTCGCCGACATCGGCTCGATGCTGGACCACCGGCGCAGCGACCGGCCGGGGGACTTCTGGCCGGAGGCGGTCGCCGGGCTGGCGGCCGAGGGCGTGCTGGACCGCGCCGGGCTGACCGACCGCTGCCTGGCCCGGCTGGTGCGCGGTGGCAGGCCGGGCGACCAGCGGCTCTTCCTGGTGACCTTGCAGGCCCTCGCGCCCACCCCCGGGGAGTACGCGGGGCAGGTGCGCAGCCTGGTGGCGCTGCTGGACGGCCTCTCGGCGGTGGCCGGCCACGCCCAGCAGGTGCTGACCGAGCTCGACGAGGCGGGCCTGGTCGAGGCGGAGGTGCTGACCGAGGCCTCGGCGGTGGTGCTGTTCCGGACCGAGAAGAAGCTCGTCCGGGCCCAGCTGGGCTGGCTGGAGAAGGCGGCCCGGCGTTCGCCGGAGCGGGCCGGCCCGGTGGTGCTGGCGGCGGCCGAGGCCTTCGGCCACCCCGACACGGCCCTCCAGGAGCGGGCGCTCAACGTGGTGGCCCGCCACCTCAAGGCGGCCGGCGAGGCCGTTCTGCCCGAGCTGCGGTTCGCCGCCGAGGGGCTCAGCCCGGCCCACCACGCCCGGGCCGGCGTGCTGCTCGGCGCGCCGGTGGGCGGCGACGACCCGGACACCGGGTGGACCGAGCTGCTGCCCCCCGTCCCGGTGCCGCGTCCGCTGGGGGAGCCGATCGCCACCCCGGCCGAGGTGGCCGAGGAACTGTCGGCCCTGCTGGCGGCGGAGCAGCCGGAGGTCGCCGTCTTCGAACGGACCCTGGACGGCCTGGTCCGGCACGCCCACCGGGACCGGGCGGCGCTGGCCGAGGCGCTCGGGCCGGTGCTGCGGGTGCACCCGTGGAACGGCCCCGGACGGTGGGCCGACTGCTCGCCGCGGGACGTCCTGTACGTCGCGCTCGCGATCACCGGGGAGGTCGATCCGCACCGCCGGGACTCGTTCTGGCGCCGGCAGACGCGGTCCCCGCTGCGCGGTGAGCACAACACCGTCCACGGGAACGTCCTCGCCGCCCGGCTGACGGAGGCGGCCCAGCGGGTGACGGCGGACCGGCCGCCGCTGCTGCTGGCCACGCCCACCGACGCGACCGGTGCGCTGGCGGCGGCGGTGCTGGTCGAGCGGGTGGCCGGGTACGAGGCGGCGGGCGTCGAACCGGGGCCGGCGGACCTGCACACCGCGCTGCTGCGGCTGACCCCGGCCCCGGACGGCGAGGTGCCGGCCGCCGCCGGGCGGCTGGCCTCACCGGCCGGGCGCTGGGTGGCCCGGTGGCTGCGCGAGGGCGGGCTGCCCCGCCGGCGCTCCGAGCGGGTGGTCTTCGCGCCCATGGCGGGGGCCAAGCCGGTCCACCGCTACTGGGAGCGCTGGTGGGAGGAGCTGAAGCGGGTCGTCGTGGCCCAGCCCGGCATCGGTGCCGGCCCCGAGGGCCCGGCGGGCGAGCGGCTGGGCGCCGACTTCCGGGCGCTGCTGGAGGGCACCGAGCCGAGCGTGGCGCGGGTCAGGAAGCAGGCCGAGTGGCAGTGGCAGCCGACCGCGCACTGGGCCGCGCTCCTCCCGCACCACCGCGAGGAGCTGGCCGCCCGCTGGCTGGACTGGTTCGCCGGGGTCGCGGACCGTGAGATCCGCGGCCCGGCCCGGATGCTGCCCCCGCTCGCCGAGGCCGGCGGCCCGGCCGGGCTCGCGGTGCACCTCGCGGTGGCGTACGGCCTGGGCGCGCGGTTCCCCGAGGACCGGACGGCGGCGGTGGACGCGCTGCTGGTGCTCGCCGCGCGCGGGGACCTGGACGCCGGGCTGCTCGGCCGGGAGCTGGCCGAACTGGTCGCCATCGGCGCGGTCAAGCCGGTCCGGCTGGGCCAGGCGGTGGCGGCGGCCGCCGAGACCGGCGCGTACGCCGCCACGGTCTGGTCGGTCCTGGCGGCCGCCCTGCCGGGCCTGCTGGCCGGCGAGCCGGCGCGGGGCGCGGGGGACGTGGTCGCGGTGGCGGCGGACTGTGCGCGCCGGTGTTCGGCGCGCGGGCCGATCGAGCAGGTGAGCGCGGTGGCGCAGCGCTCCGGTTCGAGCCGGCTGGTCAAGGAGGCGCGGGCGCTGCGGGAGGTGCTGGCGGGCTGATCCCGGGCGGCGGTGGGGGCGGCCGGGAGTTTGAGAACACTCGTTCTTGACTGAGTGTTCTTAAACTCGTAGAGTCCTGGGCATGGGAAGACCACGCGCCTTCGACGAGGACGAGGCCGTTCAGGCGGCAGCCGAGCTGTTCGCCACCCGGGGCTACGAAGGCACCTCGGTGGACGATCTGGTCACCGGCCTCGGCGTGCACCGGGGCAGCCTCTACAAGGTGTTCGGCAGTAAACGCGGCCTCTATCTGACCGCGCTGCGCCGCCACCTGGACCAGGAGGTGCTGCCGCTCGCGGCGGCCCTCGGCGAGGCCCGCGACCTGCCCGCCGTGCTGGCCCAGGCCGCCGCCGGGTACGACGGCGGCCGGGCCGCCGGGCTGCTGCTGTTCGCGGCGGCCGAGCGGGCGCCGTCCGACCCGGACGTCGCCGCGCTCGTCGAGGAGGGGTTCGCCGCGCTCGACCGGGCGATCGGACGGGTCCTGTCCGCCTCCGGCGATCCCGCGGGCGGCTCGCCCGACGGGCCGGCCGGGGTGCTGGCCGCCACCGTGCTCGGTCTGCGCCTGCGGGCCCGCGCCGGGGTCGGCGGGCCGTCGCCCGTCGCCGTGGCGGCGCTCGCCGGCCGCCTCACGGGCTGACCCGCCGGGCGCCGCCACACCACCACCACTGCACCGTCACCACCGCACCACCACCACCGCACCGTCACCACCGCACCGTCACCGGCAACAGAACTGGGGAACGCTCCATGGCTCACGTGAGTGTCAGCAACGGCCTGCTCGTCGTCGAGATCGAAGGGCTCGACCGGCTCTGGGCGGTCAAGAGCAGGATCGAGATCCCGCTCGGCAACGTCCGGGGCGCCACGCTCGACCCGGGGATCCTCCGTGAGCCCAAGGGCGTCAAGGTCGGCGGCACGTACTTCCCCGGGCTGATCACGGCCGGGACGTTCCGGTCGGGCGGCGAATGGGTCTTCTGGGACGTCAAGAACCCGGCCAGGGCCGTGGTGATCGAACTCGCCGACGAGCGGTACAGCCGGCTGATCGTCGAGGTCGACGACCCGCACGCCACCGTGGACCTGGTCGAGCGGCGGAAGGGCGCGCCGCCGGCCGGGCCGGTGGCGGCGGAGCGGTAGGAGGGCGGGAGAACGGCAGGGGACCGGCCCCGCGTTCGGGCGGCGGCCCGAGTGCCGCCGCCCCGGCGGGCCCGGTCAGACGGGGACGCCGTCGTCCTCGGCCGAGGCCTTCGACCGCGCCGACCCGTTCGCGCCGGCCGGGTCCGCGCCGTCCGGGACCGGTGGCCGTGGGCCCGTCGGCTGCGGTTCGGACGGCTGCTCCTCCGCCGGCCGCGTCGTGACCGCCCGCCACCAGAGACGCAGGGCCGGGGCCTCCACCGGCTCGAAGGGCTTGCCCGGCCGGGGCACCGCCAGCCGGGCGCCGAGCGACTGGGCCGCCGCGACCACCCGCTCGGCGGGTTCGTCCCAGGGGTGCAGCGCCAGGTTGAAGGTGCACCAGTGGATCGGCAGCAGCAGTTCGCCGCCGAGGTCCAGGTGCGCCCGGACGCCCTCCTCGGGCGTCATGTGCACCTCGGGCCAGAAGTCGCTGTACGCGCCGACCTGCATCATCGTCGCGTCGAACGGGCCGAGCCGGCGGCCGACCTCGGCGAAGCCCGGGAAGTAGCCGGTGTCCCCGCTGTGGAACAGCCGGTGCCCGCCGCCGGCCACCACCCAGGACGCCCAGAGGAACAGCGCGCTGGTGCGCGGGCCGCGGCTGCAGTAGTGCCGGGCCGGGGTGGCGGTCAGGGTCAGCCCGGCGACCTCGGCCGACTCCCACCAGTCCAGCTCGACCAGCCGGTCGGCCGGCACCCCCCAGTGCTCCAGGTGCGCGCCGACCCCGAGCGGCACGGCGAACACCGCGCCGGTGCCGGTCAGCTCGCGGATGGTGGCCATGTCCAGGTGGTCGTAGTGGTCGTGCGAGACCACCACCACGTCCACCGGGCCGAGTTCGGCGAGCGGCAGCGGCACCGGGTGCAGCCGCTTGGGGCCGGTCCAGCCGAACGGGGAGCAGCGGTCACCCCAGACCGGGTCGAACAGCACCCGGCGGCCGCCGATCTCGGCCAGCACGGTGGCGTGGCCGAGCCAGGTGAGCCGCAGGCCCGAGGCGGGCGGCCGGGCCAGGTCGGCGGGGAGCAGCCGGTGCACCGGCACGGCGGCGCCGGGCGCCCGGCGGGTCCTGTCGCCGGTGAGCTGGGCCCGGGTGATCTCCAGCGGGGTGCGCTCGTACACCAGCCGGCGGGTGGGCAGCGGGTTGCGGAAGGCGCCGTCGGCGAACTGCGGTGAGCGGTGGATCCTGGACAGCCGCTCGCCCCGCGGCTCGGCCCCGAAGGCGTCCGTCCGGACCCGGTGCCAGGCCGCGCGGGACAGTCCGGCCAGACCCGGGGGAGTGGCGAGCTGTGGGGTGAGACCGGCGACGCGGGTGAACCACGGGACGGGGCGGGGCACGGCACCTCCAAGGACGGTTACGGCTACCGGGCATGCCGGGGCGCGTACCGAGGGCGGTGGGGCCTCTGCGATACGACAACCATCTCGTCGGAGGTTACTCGCCGTGGGCCGTCCGGACCTGGTGAGCGGCCCCGCGCACGCCGTTCGGCGTAGCGGGGGCCGGGGCGGGACCTACGCCGGGACCTACGCGTAGAAGAGGGTGATCGCCTCCGCGACGCAGTGCGGCTTGGCGCTCTCCGCGCTGCTGATGGTGAACCGGACCACCGTCCGGACGCCGCCGGGCACCTCGGTGGCGGAGACCAGCTCGGCCGTCGCCCGGACCGCCGTGCCGACCGGCAGCGGCGCCGGGAAACGGACCTTCTCCGAGCCGTAGTTCAGCGCCATCCGGACGCCCCCGACGCTGTAGCACTCCTTGGCCAGCATCGGGACGAGCGACAGCGTGAGGTAACCGTGCGCGATCGTCGAGCCGAACCGGCTCTCCTTCGCCCGCTCCGGATCCACGTGGATCCACTGGTGGTCACCGGTGGCCTCGGCGAACAGGTCGATCCGCTCCTGCTCGACGGTGTGCCACTGGCTGGTGCCCAGCTCGGTGCCGACGGCGGCGGTCAGCTCGGCGAGGGAGGCGAAGGACGTCACGGGTGCTCCTGGGTGAGGGTGAGGACTCCGGCAGAGTATGCCCAGTCGCCGGTCACCTGTCAGGAGCCGGTCCCGATCGGGGTCGCACCGCCGGACGGCCGCCGAACGCCTGTCGGAGGGCGGGGGGTTCGGGAAGGCGCGGGCCCGGGAGCGCGGCGCCGGGAGCAGGAGCGCGGGAGTTCAGGACCGCTGGACGCTGCGGCCGACCGGCAGCAGCCGCCGGCCGCTGACCAGCTCCGGTACCAGCGAGACGAACATCGGGTCCGGGTCGCCGACCCAGGGCCGCAGACCGGAGCGCAGCGCACGCCGGTACTGCTCCGGATCGCGCACCACGTCCGCCCGGCCGTGCACCAGCACGCTCCAGCCGGTCCGGGTGACCGGGTCCAGCTGGTCCGCCTGGAAGGCCACGACCGTGCCGTCCAGCCCCCGCGCGGTCGTACTGCCCCGGCGCACCGCCAGCAGCAGCCGTCCGTCCGGCGCGACCTCGAAGGAGACCGGCAGGACCGCCGGCAGCGCGTGCTCGGTGTACACCACGCGCCCGACGGGCACGGTGCTGAGCAGCCGCAGGCACTCGGCCTCGCTCAGGGACTCCACACGGTCGTCACGGTCCATGTGTCCGATCGTCCTCCTGTCGGTGCGGTGGCCGATAGGGCCCATGGTCCCTGAGCGGGCAGGACGGGAGCCCCGTTCGCGGGCGCCCGGGCGGTAGCTTGTCCGGCGGCGGTACGGGAGAGCGCGGTCGTACGGGAGTGCGGGCGCGACAGGCGGTTCCGGGTGTCCCGGGGCCGGCGAGGAGGGGGCGTGCGGATGGTCGGCGGAGTCGATCTGGTGGTGATCGGGGCGGACGGCGGGCCCGACCGCGGCTTCGGGGGCTCGGCGCGCGCGGCGGACGGCGCCCGGCTGCTCGCCGAGGTCCTGCCCGGGATGTGCTTCGACGCCGGCTCGGCCGGCTGCCGGGTCGCCGTGGTGGACCCGGGCGCGGACGCCAACACCATGCTCACCGCCGTCCGGGAGGCGGCCCAGCGCCCCGGCCGGTGGCTGGTGGTCTGTCTGGTCGGCCAGTTGGCCGCCGATCCGCGCGGGCGGCGGCTCGCCCTGGTCACCGGTGGCAGCACCGCCGACAACGCCTACCGGCGCGGGCTGGCCTGGGACTGGGTGGTGAGCGCGATGGTCCACGGCGACCAGGAGGAGGCGCTGCTGCTGGTGGACGCCGTCGCGGACCGGGACACCTGGGCGGCACTCGAACGCGGGGGCGGCGAGGACGGGGCCGGTGAACTGCTCAGCTATCCGCGCGTCCCGCTCTGGGGCCGGGTCGGCCGCTTCACCCCCGGCCGGCGTGGCCGGGACGCCGTCCTGCCCGGCGGTGAAGGATCGTTCAGCCAGGTGCTCACCGACGTCCTCCGGCAAGGGGTCCCGGGCGCGCCGGCCGCCGTCGCCCCGCTGGACCTCCAGCCGGCCGTCGCCGCGCTGCTCGACGGGGGCGGGCCCGCCGCCGGAAGCGGCGCGCCGGGCGCACGCCTGCTCGTACCGCCGCAGAGCGGGCGCCTGTTGATGCGCAATCGGGCCGCGGTTCGGGGCGCATTGGCCGGATTGTCGCTTTCCGAGGAACTGTTGGCCGTTCTGTGGCGAGAAAGTGCTCCGACGGATCCGCCTTCCGCGTAAGGTCAGGGGGCCCGAGGTGTTGCCGTGAAGGGCCGGGTTGGCGAAGAATCGACGCACTCGCAGCAACACCGGCGGGACGGCGGAATTCTTCTGGCGGCCACGGAGCACGAACGGGGTCGGTCGCGATGAGGTGGGGCGATGCGGCAGCGCGGAATTGTGGTGCGCCCTGGGGTTGTTGGGGCCAGTGGGGTGGTTTTGGCGATGCTGCTGAGCGCGTGTGCGGCCAGCGGTGACGCCGGTTCCGTCGACCGCCTGGGGACGACTGCGCCCAGTGTCGCGGCGGTGACCCCGGTAGCTCCTTCGGGTGGTCCCGCAAACGACCGGATCGCGCCGACCGAAGGCCCCGAAGGGGCGGCGGGCCGTGCGGTGCTGAGGACCTATCAGGACTGGTGGACGGCGCAGACGGAGGCTTTCGGCCGTTCCGATTCGGACGGTTCCACGCTGGAGGCCTACTCCTCGGGGAGCGCGCTGGGCGGAGCCCTCGTCAATCTCCGTCAGCTCCACGACGCCAAAATGGTGATGATCGGCAGCCCGCGGAATTCCCCCGTGGTGAAGACCCTTGATCTGACGGCCGCTCCACAGACCGCCGTGATCGAGGACTGCCTCGATGTGACGGGCTGGCATCAGGCCGATGCCACCACCCGTGCGACAAAGGATCCGCGGGAACGGCTGACGCGGTACATCGCGACGGTTTCCCTACGGAAGTTCGATGCCCGGTGGCTGATCTACGAGTTCAAGCGGGAGGTGGACCGAACATGCTGAAACCCGTACGGCGATTCGCGATCCGCGCGATGGTGTTCGCCGCTTTGCTGTTATCCCCCGTGGTCCCCGCGGCGGCGGACCCGACGCCCGGTGGGGAGGTCAACCACTGCACGGTGAACGTGATCTGTGCGGGCACCAACGAACCGGGCACCAAGCCCACCCCCGGTACCGGCGGCGGGGGCGGCGGGGGCGGCGGCGGTCCCGAGCTCTGCAGCTACCACGACGTGGAGTGGCCCTGCCACGACCCGGAGCTGGGCTGGTTCAGCAACTCGACCGGCTGCTACTACCAGCTCACCAACCCGCAGCCCCCGGCGGACTCGCCCGACTGGGAGGGCCACAAGCCCTCGGACGGGGCGGTCTACGACAAGACCTGCCGCTCGTCCGACGGCGGGCAGAGCGCGCCCCAACCCACGTTCTTCGCCCAGGCGCCGGCCGGCCCGCCGCCGGACAACCCGGCCGCGCTCGCCAGGCAGGCGGCCGACCGCATCACCTTCCCCGCCCCGGTGCCGGGCATCGCGCCCCAGGGCACGGCGGTCGTGGGCGTGCCGGTCTGGCTCTGGCTGGACCAGTCGAAGGGTTCCGCGGTGCCGGCCCCGGTGACGGTGCACGGCAACACCCTCTCGGTGACGGTCACCCCCAAGCTGGACCGGGTGGTCTGGGACCTCGGTGACGGCAGGGTCGAGACGTGCGAGGGACAGGCCGCCCCTGGGACGCCGTACGACCCCGCGTACGGTGCCGCCGCGTCGCCCACCTGCGGGCACGTGTTCGCCAAGGGCTCGGCCACCTTGCCGACCGGCACGTTCTTCGGGAGCGTCACGGCGCACTGGACGGCCTATGTCACCGTCACCGGCAGCAACCAGAAGATCGACCCGCTCCAGATGACCCGGATGACCGACCTCGAACTGCGGGTGGCCGAGGTGCAGGTCCTCAACTGACCGCCGGGCGAAGGGAGTAGCCGTCCGGTGCGGGGCGGGCGCGGCGCCTCCCGAGCGTGGCACTGTCCGAACACAGCACTGTCCTCAACGCTGCACAGTCCTCAACGACGTGGGAAGGCCGGAACCCGGTGGAGAACCGTACATTTGCGACGCCGGGATCCGGCGCGTCCGGGGCGGCGGGGGTGTCCGTGGTGGAGCCGGAGCAGGGGCGCGCCACACCGCACTCACCGGGGCGGACGCTGCGGGCGAGGCGGCGGCGGCCGGCCGTGCTGGCGATGGCGGTGGCGCTGATAGCCGCCGGTGGGCTGGGCGGCGCGGTGCTCTACAACAGCACCGGGCAGCGGGTCGCCGTGCTGGCGCTCGCCCGGGACGTGCCGTACGGGCAGGTGGTGACCGACGCCGACCTGGTGGTGGCGCGGATCGCGAGCGATCCGGCGCTCAAGCCGCTGGGGGCCGTCGACCGGAAGGACGCGGTCGGGATGCGGGCCGCCACGGACCTGAGGCGCGGCGCGCTGCTGCTGAAGGCGGACCTCGCACAGGCGCTGACGGTGCAGCCGGGGCAACTGGTGGTCGGGGTCTCGGCCAAGCGCACCCAGCTGCCGGCCACCAGGCTCCAGCCGGGCGCGCAGATCGTCGTGGTCTTCACCCCGGACACCGGCCGTCCGGACTCGCTGGCCGCGGTGGTCACCACGATCGGGCGGGTGGACACCGACGGCAGCCAGGTGGTGGACGTGGCGGTGCCGGCGGCCGACGCCGCCCGGCTGGCCGCCTGGGTGGCGAGCGGGCGGATCCAGGTGGTGCTGGCGCCGCGCGGCGCGGCGGCGGGCGGCGCGCCGTCGGGCGGCGCTCCCGGCACCCCCACGCCGTCGGGCACGGCCCCGTCGGGCACCGCCCCGGGGACGGCCGCCCCGTCCGCGTCGCAGTCCGGGGCGGGTGGGGCCTGAGATGGCCGTGATCGCGGTGGTCGGCGGCCCGGGGGCCCCGGGCGCGACCACGACGGCACTGGCGCTGCTGCTGGCCTGGCCGCTGCAGCCGGGGCGCCGGGTCCTGCTGGTGGAGTGCGACCCGGACGGCGGCGCGGTGCTCGCCGGCGCGCTGGAGGGCCGGGTCGAGGCCGTGTACGGGCTGCGCAACCTCGCCGTCGCGGACCGGCGCGGGCTGCTCGCCCAGGCGCTCTGGGAACAGCTGATCGACCTCTCGCCCGAGGGCGGCGCCGACCGGCTGCTGCTGCCCGGGCTGACCGACCCCACCCAGGCGCCCGGGCTCGCCTACACCTGGGAGCCGCTGATGGAGGTGCTGCACGGCCTCGAACAGCAGGGCTACGACGTGATCCTGGACCTCGGGCGCTCCGGCGCCACCGGGACCAGCGCCGTGCTGGCCCGGCGGGCCGACGTGGTGGCGGCCACCGTACGGACCACGCTGCGCGGGCTGAGCGCGGTCCGGCCCCGGCTGGCCGCGCTGGCCGAGGACCTGGCGACGGCCGGCACCGGGGCGGACGCCCTGGGGCTGCTGCTGGTCACCGAGGGGCCGTACTCGGGGGCGGAGGTGGCGCGCGAGTTCGGGCTGCCGGTGCTCGGGCAGCTGCCGCACGCGGTGCGCACCGCGCGGGTGCTGTCGGACGGCGGGGACATCACCGACCGGCGGTTCATCCGCTCGGAGCTGATGCGCACCGCCCGGTCGGCGGCCGACGAGGTGCAGCTGCTGGTGCGCCGCCGCCGGCAGCGGCTGGCGCCCTCGGCCGCGCCCGCGCAGGTCGCGGCGGCGCCGACGGCCGAGGGGGAGCCGTCCGGGTACCCGCCGCAGGCGGCCCAGCCACCGCAGCAGCCGTCCCCGTCGTCCCCGTCGTTCGGCCAGCCGCCGCAGCACGGCGCGCCGCCGGTGATCACCACCGGGCCGGTGGCGCCGCTCGCGGGGCTGGCGCCCCAGCCGGCCGCGCCGGCGCCGTTCCCGGCACACGTCCAGCCGCAACATGTCCAGCCACCGCAGCACGTCCAGCCCCCGCAGCAGGCCCGGCCGCCGAAGCATGCCGCGCCCTCGCCGCACGTCCGACCGGAACAGCACGTCCAGCCACAGCAGTACGTCCAGCCGCAGCAGTCGCCGGGCGCACCGCAGCAGTACGGGCAGCCGCAGCCCGTCCAGCCGCAGCCGTACGCGCAGCCCGCCCACCCCCAGCCCGCCCACCCGCAGCCGTACGCGCAGCCGCCCCAGCCCCACGGCCAGGCGCCGCAGCAGCAGCCGCACGTCACCTACGGGGAGGTGCTCCGTGCGCGGTAGCCCCCTGCATCAGCACCCGGCGGCCGACCCGGCCGCGCTGCCCTGGGCGGCGCCCCAGCCGGTGCCCCAGGCCGGTCCGGTCGCCCCCGGCCCGGTGGCACCCGGTCCGGTCCGGCCCGGGCCGATCGCGCCCGGAGCGCCCCAGCCACCGCACGGGGGCGGGTACCCGGGCGCCCACCAGGGCGGCGCCGCGACGCCCACCGCCGTCCCCTCCCAGCTGCCCGCGCTCGACCGGCGCGGCGCCGGCACCCGGCCGGCCGTCGACCCGCAGGTGGCGCGCGAGCTCAAGCGCCAGGTGGCGGCCGAACTGCACCAGCAGATCACCCGGTTGACCACCACCTCCGGTGCCGAGCCGGACCGCGCCACCCGCCGCCAGCGCGGCCGGGCGCTGATCGAGGAGGCCGTCGCCCGCTGGTCCGACGCCTACGCGCAGACCCACGGCATCCCGCCGACCCGGGAGCAGGACCGCGCCCTCGCCGAGGCCGTCTTCGACCTGCTCTTCCGGGCCGGCCGGCTCCAGCCCTACCTGGACGACCCGGACATCGAGAACATCCTGATCAACGGCTGCGACGACGTCTGGGTCTCCCGGGTGCACCAACCCCTGCGCCAGGTACCGCCGGTGGCCGACAGCGACGCCGAACTCGTCGAACTGCTCCAGGACCTCGCCCGGCAGCACGGCGGCGGCGAGCGCAGCCTCTCGACCGCCAGCCCGACGCTCGCGCTGCGGCTGGAGGGCGGCATGCGCCTCCAGGCGCTCACCGAGGTGACGCCGCGCCCGTACGTGGCGATCCGCCGTCACCGGGTGGCCTCGGCGACGCTCACCGAGATGGTCCAGCTCGGCACCCTGGACTCCACCCTGGCCGCCTTCCTGGGCTCGGCGATCCGGGCCAGGAAGAACGTGATGATCACCGGCACCCAGGGCGTCGGCAAGACCAGCCTGCTGCGCGCGATGGCCGCCGAGATCCCGCCGGACGAACGGATCGGCACCCTGGAGTCGGAGTTCGAGCTCTGGCTGCACACCCTCGGCCATCTGCGCCAGGTCGTCCCGATGGAGGCCCGCGAGGGCAACGGCGAGCGCGTCGAGGGCCGGATGGCGGGCGAGCTGACGATCGGCGACCTCATCCCGGCCGCGCTGCGGATGACCCTCTCCCGGATCATCGTCGGCGAGGTCCGCTCCGGCGAGGTCGTCCCGATGCTGCGCGTGATGACCAACGGCGAGGGCGGCTCGATGTGCACCCTGCACGCGCGCGGCCCGCACATGGTGGTCGACCGGATCGCCGAACTCTGCCTGGAGTACGGCTCGCACATGACCGACATGCTCGCCTACCGCCTCACCGCCAACGCCGTGGACCTCATCGTGCACGTCGCGATGGTCGACGAGACGGCCGTCGGCGGCCGCCGCCACCGCTTCGTCTCGCACGTCATGGAGGTCACCGGCCTCGGCGAGAGCGGCCGGCCCGCGCTGAACACGGTGTTCGGCCCGCGCCCCGACCTGGGCGAGCCGCGCGCCGTCCCGCACACCCCGCCGAACTGCCTGGACGACCTGCGCCGGGCCGGCTTCGACGCCTCGCTGCTCGGCTCCCGGTACGGGAGCTGGACCGCGCCGCTCCAGCTGCGGATCGGCGGTGGCGCGCGATGATGCTGCTCTTCGCCCTGTGCGGACTGCTGGTCGCCACCGGCCTGGTCGCCCTGGTGGCCTGGGCCCGTGGCAGCGCGGGGGCCGGCGAGGAGGGGGACGGCGACCGCACGCCGGCCAACCCGCTGGCCGGCCGCGCCCACGTCTTCTGGTACGGCGCCCCCGGCACCGCCCCCGCCCGGGTGGCGCGGCTGCGCCGGGTCCAGCTGCCGCTGGCACTGATCGGCGCGGCCCTGGCCTGGCTGTTCACCGGCATCCCGCTGACCGCGCTGCTGGTGCCGCTGGCCGTCTTCGGGCTGCCCTGGCTGTTCGACACCACCCGACCCGACACCCACCGGATCGAACGGCTGGAGGCGCTCTCCGAGTGGACCCAGCGCATCGCGGACGTGCTGCTGCTCGGCGTCGGCCTCAACCAGGCCATCGTCACCAGCCGCCGGACCGCCCCGGCCGCGCTGGAGGAGGAGGTGGGTGAGCTGGCCGCCCGGCTGCAGGCCCGCTGGCGGCCCGAGGAGGCGCTGCGCGCCTTCGCCGACAGCATCGCCGACGCCACCGCGGACAAGGTGCTAGCCGCCCTGCTGCTGCGGGCCGGGGACAGCGGTCCCGGCCTCGCCCGGGCCCTCTCCGACATGGCCGACTCGGTCCGCGAGGAGGTCCGCCAGCGCCGCGTCATCGAGGCCGACCGGGCCAAGCACCGCACCACCATCCGCTGGCTGGTCGGCATCATCGTGCTGGTCGTCACCCTCGGCTCGTTCAACACCGACTACACCAGGCCGTACAGCTCCCTGCTGGGGCAGGTGGTGCTCGGCGTGGTGGCCGCGCTGTTCGTGGCGGTGATCGCCTGGATGCGCGCGCTCGCCTCGCACCCGCCGGTGCCCCGGCTGCTGGAGGCCGACCGGCGCAGCCGGGCCGGCCGGCGGTCCGGACCGGGCGCGGAACAGACCGACGCCACCGACGGCGAACGACACCTCGGGGAGGTGCGGTGATCTCCCCCTGGTCCGTGCTGGCCGGCGCGATCGCGGCCGGCGGCGTCGCCCTGCTGGTGTCCGAACTCCGCCCCGCCCCGCCCGACCTGGGCCAGGCGCTGGACCGGCTGCACCGCACCCCCGCCGACCGGGTGCCCGACCCGGACGAGCGGCCTCGCTGGTTCGACCGGATCGGCGAGCGCTCGATCGGCCTGCGCGGCGTGCGGATCCCGCAGCGCGAGCTGTCGCTGATCGGCCGCGCCCCCGCCCGGTTCATGGCGCACAAGCTGCTCTTCGCCCTGATCGGCCTGGTCCTCCCGGCCTATCTGGCGGCGATGGCGGTGCTGCTGGACATGGGCCTGCCGTTCGCCCTGCCGCTGCTGCTCGGGCCGCTGCTGGCCGGGCTGCTCTGGTTCGTCCCGGACGCCATCGTGCGCGGCGAGGCCAAGGAGGCGCGGACCGAGTACCTGCACGGCATCGCCGCCTACCTGGAGCTCGTCGCGCTCGAACGGGCCGCCGACTGCGGGCCCGCCGAGGCGCTGCGCCGGGCCGCCTCGGTCGGGCGCGGCCCGGTCTTCCGCCGGATCCGGGAGGCCCTGGACCGGGCCGCCACCGACCGGCTGCCGCCCTGGGCCGGCCTGGACGCGCTCGCCGTCGAGCTCGGGCTGACCCCGCTGCAGGACGTCGCGGACATCATGCGGATCTCCGGCACCGACGGCGCCGCCGTCTACGACACGCTGCGGGCCCGGGCCAAGGGCCTGCGCGGCGAACTGCTCGCCGAGGACCTGGCCCGCGCCAACGCCGACAGTGAGCGGATGGTCGCTCCCGGGGCCGCGCTGACCCTGCTGATGACCGTCCTGATCGTCTTCCCCGCGCTGCACCAGATGCTCAACTGAGATCAGTACACAGGCAGTTGTGATCAGCAGTCACCACACCACACCCCGGGAGTCCCGATGAACGTCCAACTGAAGAACCTGGCAGGCCGGTTGATCCGGCCGGCCCTGCTACCCGTCCAGTTCGCCCTGCTGCTCTTCCACTTCCGGGTGGGCCGGCTGCGCGCCGCCCGGGCCCGTGGCGACCGCGGTGCCATCAGCATCGAACTCGCCCTGGCGATCATCGCGTTGGTCTTCGTCGCCGGGGCCGTCGCGGTGGCCCTGTACGCGCTGAAGGACAAGGTCGTGAACAAGGTCAAGGAGGACCCGAACCTGCCGGGCGCGGGCGGGGGAGGTGCGACCGGGTGATTCGCCGACCCCGTCGCCGCACCGACCGCGGGGCGATGAGCCTGAGCCTGGCCATCGTCTTCCCCGTGGTGCTCCTGCTCGTCCTGATCGTCGTCCAGGGCTCGATGTGGTGGTACAACCGCCAACTCGCGCTCACCGCCGCCCGCGAGGGTGTGGACGCCGGCCGGGTGCAGGGGAACGCGAGCGACGCGGTGAAGGACGCCGCGGCGAGGCGGCAGGCCGAGGACTTCCTCGGCCGGCAGGGCGAACGCGACTACCGCGTGAGCACGGACGGGAGTACGCCGGTGCTGATCAGGGTCACCGTCGAAGTGACGCCGCCGATCCTGATACCCGGCGTCACTCCGCCGACCATCACCCAGCACGCCGAGGCGCCGCGCGAGCGGTTCGTCCCCCCGAAGGCGGTGCCGTGAGGCGCTCGGCCCGGTGGTGGCGGACCACCCGCGCGCGGCGGTCGGCCTGCGGGCGGGACGGCGGCGGGGTGGCGATCGAGGCGGCGATCGTCGCCCCGGGCGTCGTCGGCCTGATCCTGGTGGCCATCGCCGCCGGCCGGGTGCAGACCACGGCCGGCACGGTGGAGGCGGCGGCCCGCTCGGCGGCCCGGACGGTCTCGATGGCGCGCGGCGTGGAGAGCACGAGGGACCTGGCCCGGACGACGGCCGTGGACACCCTGCGCCAGCAGGGCGTCGACTGCCGCGGCCTGGACGTCCAGGCCACGGACGGCCAGATCGAGGTCCGGGGCAGGGCGATCAGGACCGTCAAGGTGACGGTGCGCTGCGACGTCGGCCTGGACGACCTGCTGTTCGGGCCGAGGATGCCGCTGACGAAGCACCTCGTCGGGGAGTTCACCTCCGTCCTCGACCGGTACCGCGGCGAGTGACCGGGAGTGGGCCCGGGCGGGGCCCGGCGGGATACCCCCGCCGGGGATTGGTGACAGCCCGGGGATTGGGAACGGCCCGCGCGGGGGAGACGCAAGCGGAGAGCGCCCGGGGGATGACGGTACGAAGCGGAACGGTTCCCGAGGGAGCCGGTGGGGAGACGAACGTGCGGGAGGGGGCGTGATGGTGCGCACACCCGTGGGAGACGGCCCGGCTGGCCGGGGTGCCCCGGGCGGGCGGGACGGCCTGCGTGGCCCGGGTGACTCGGGTGTCCCGCGTGGCCGGGGCTTCCTGCGTGCCCTGGGTGCCCGGCGCGGCCGGTCGGACCAGGGTGCGATCGCGATCTTCGTGGCGATCTGCGCCGCGTTCCTGGTCCTGGTGATCGCCCTGGTCATCGACGCAGGCGGCCGGCTGCGGGTCGCCGAGCGGACCGACGGCTACGCCCAGGAGGCCGCCCGGGTGGGCGGCCAGCAGCTCGACGAGGCCGCCGTGCTCCAGGGCGAGGGGTACCGGGTCAAGCAGGAGTACGTCAAAGAGGCCGCCAACAGCTACCTCGGCCTGTACGGCCTCGCCGTCCACAACGTCGAGTTCTCCGGCGACGGTTCGGTCGTCACCATCACGGTGCAGGCGGACTACCGGCCGGCCCTGCTGGGCGAACTCGGCAAACAGAAGGTGACGGGCAAGGGCAGTGCGACCCTCGTCCACGGAGTCGAGAAAGCGGAGACCGACTGATGGCCGCGCCACGTGCCAAGGACCAAGCCCGAGCCGGACGTTCGGCCCGTGGCGGGCCAGCCTCCCCGGCGCCCGGCCGCCGGCCGGCGCCGCTGCCGCCCCGCCGCGGCCGCGGTGGATCCGTACTCACCGCGCTCGCCGCGCTGGTCGCCCTGCTCGGCCTGCTGGTCGGCGTCCCCGCCCTGCTGCTCTACGGCACCCAGGCGGTGGCCGCGATGGGCGAGGTCGCGCCGGACGGCCTCGGCCAGGCGCTGACCAGCCCGGACGACGGGCGGCTCTTCCTCTGGCTGCTGGTCGCGATCGGCTGGCTGGGGTGGCTCTGCTTCGCGCTCTCCGTCCTGCTGGAGATCCCGGCCCAGCTGCGCGGCCGGATCGCCCGGCGGATCCCGGCGTTCGGCTGGAGCCAGCGGGTCGCGGCCGGGCTGGTCGGTTCGGTGATCGCCCTGCTGCCGGTCGCCGGTTCGGCCTTCGCCGCCGCCCCCGACCGGGCCCCGGCCGCCTCGGCCCCGGCCCAGTTGACCGCCGGCGTGCAGCGGGCCGCGCTGACCGCCGCGCAGGCGGCGCCCGCGCTGACGCCCGCCGCCGAGCAGAACCCCACCTACACCGTGCGCGACAGCCGCCCGGCCGACAGCCTCTGGTCCATCGCCGAGCGTCAACTCGGCTCGGGGGAGCGCTGGGTGGAGATCGCCAAGCTCAACGACGGCCGGGTGATGGACGGTTCGGGAATCCGCTTCGACGCGGACCGGCCGATCCAGCCCGGCTGGGAGCTGCTGATGCCGGGCGACGCCAAGGCCCCGGCACCGGCGCCCGCCCCGGCCCCCGCGCCGCCGGCTCCGACCGCACCGCAGTCCGGGACCACCGGCGCCGGGCACGCCACGGTGACGGTCGCCACCGGGGACAGTCTGTCGGGCATCGCGCAGCGGGAGCTGGGCGACGCCGAGGCCTGGCCGCAGCTGTTCGAGGCGAACAAGGGCGCCCAGGCGCCGGACGGCGAGCGGCTGACGGACCCGGACGTGGTGGTGCCGGGGATGGTGCTGACCGTCCCGGGGGCGGCCACGCCTGCTCCCGCGCCCGCGCCCGCACCCGCTCCGGCCCCGGCTCCCGCCGACCAGGCTCCGGCCCCCGCGCCGTCCGCCCCCGCCACCCAGGCGCCCGCCCCGGCCCCCGCGCCCGCGACGCAGGCCCCCGGCCAGGCACCGGGCCAGGCCCCCGCCGCCGACGCCGAGGACGCCACGAGCGACGACTACACCGTCGCCCTCGCCGCCTCCACCGTCGGCGTCCTGCTCGCCGCCGTCATGGTCGGTGCCGTCGCCCGCAAGCGCGGCGCCCAGCTGCGCGCCCGCCGTCCCCGGCACCGCATCGCCATGCCCGCCGCCCCGGCCGCCGCCTTCGAGGCCGAACTCAAGGCCCGCCAGGACGACAGCGGCCTCGACCTGCTCGACCGCGCCCTGCGCACCATGGCCCGCAACACCGTGCGCGGCGGCAAGCGGCTGCCCGCCATCGTCGCCGCCCGGATCACCGCGGGCCGCACGGTCGAGCTGCACCTCGCCGGCCCGGCCGCCCCGATCGCCCCGTTCCGCGCCGCCCACACACCCAACATCTGGTGGTGCGCCGCCGACTCCGGCGAACTGCTCTCGCCCGCCCAGGCCCGCAAGACCGCCGCGCCCTACCCGGCCCTGGTCACCCTCGGCTCCTCGCCGGACGGTTCGGTGGTCCTCGCCGACCTGGAGACCGTCCGGCTGCTCCACCTGTCCGGCCACCCGGACGACGCCCGGGACGTGCTGCGCACCCTCGCCATCGAGCTGGCCCACAGCCCGCTCGCCGACCGCCTCCACCTGCACCTGGTGGACCTCGTCGAGGAACTGCCGATCAGCGGCCCGGCCGCCGAGCGCGTCCACCGCCACCCCACCCTGGAGGCCGCCCTCACCGCGCTCGGCCCGCGCACCGCCAAGGCCCGCGCCACGCTGGTCGCCGCCGAGGCCGCCAGCCCCCGGGACGCGCGCAGCCGCGGCCAGGCCGACGAGTCCTGGGTCCCGGAGATCGTGCTCTGCGCCCAGCAGCCCGGTGGCGAGATCCCGGCCGAACTCGGCCGCCTGCTCGACGCCCGCCCCCGGACGTGCGTCGCCGTGGTCACCCGCGCGCCCGAGCGCGGCACCGGCCCGGTCGCCCGCTGGACCCTGCCCTCCACCGGCCAGGCCACCATCCCCGGGCTGCACCTCACCCTGGAGCTCCAGCGCCTGACCACCCGGCAGTACGAGCAGGTCTCCGAACTGCTCAGGGCCGCCGACGACACCACCCAGCACCCCGCCCCCGCCTGGACCCTGGACGGCCCCGGCACCGACCTCGAACCGGCCGAACTCCCCTCCGGGGTACCGGTGCTGGCCGCCGTCGGCGCGCGCACGGAGACCTCCGGCGAGGTGGACGGCGGCACCGAGGCGGCCGGTCCGCGGCTGATCGCCCGGGTCATCGGCACCGGCGCCAGCCCCTTCGCGGGCACCGACCCGGCCGCGCCCGCCGCGCCGGGGCCCCGCTACATCGTCAACGGCCTCGGCCGGCGGGCCGGCACCCCCGCCGTGCCGCCCGCCCGGACGGGCGACGCCGGGCCGGACGCGGGACCGGCCGCCGGGTTCGACGTCGCGCCGGATGCCGAGCCGGACATCGACGAGACCACGCAGAACCTCCGACTGCCCGCCGCCGTCGAGGCGGTCGTCCCGGTGGCCCCGGTGTCGCCGGTCGAGCCCGTGGACCCCGCCCGGCCGGTGCCGCCGCAGCCGCCCGCCGAACCCCTGCCGACCCACGATCCCGCGCCCGCGCCCACCGGCACCGACCCGCGCGTCCCGGCCCGCCCGGAACCGTCCCCCGAACCGTCCCCCGCAGCCGCAGCCGCAGCCGAGCCCGAGCCTGCCACCGAGTCGGCTGCCGGTTCGGCCGCCGAGCCCGGTCCGGCCGCCGTCGCCCCGGTGGCCCGCACCTCCTCCGGCCGCTCCGACAGCGACGACCTGCTCGCCATCCTCCGCTCCCCGGAGGCGCACGCCGTCCGCACCGCCCCCCGGATCCGCCTCCTCGGCCCCGTCGACGTGGCGTGCACGAGCGGCACGGCCGACCCGACCGCCCTGCTGCGGCTCACCGAGCTCGCCGCCTACCTGGCGCTGCGCCCCGGCGCCGACCACGCCGCGCTCGACCACGACCTGCACCCCGGCGCGGCCCACCTCGACCCGCACCCCACCGTCGCCGACGCCAAGAGCCCGCTGCCCGGCAAACTCGCCGACCTGGCCGCCTGGTTCGGCAACTCGACCGAGGGGCGCGCCTTCCTGCCCATCGACACCACCGAGGGCTACGCCTTCGCCCCGACCGTCACCTGCGACTGGGACGAGTTCCGCAGCCTCTACCGCCGGGGTATGCGCAGCACCAGCGCCACGGCGGACGCGGCCCTCGCCCACGCCCTCGCCCTGGTCCGGGGAGCCCCGTTCGCCGAGGCCCCGCCCGCCGCGTACGGCTGGGCCGAGGCCGAGCGGCAGGACATGATCGCCGCGATCGTCGACACCGCCCACGAACTCGCCGCCCGCCGCCTCCAGTACGGCGACCACCGCAGCGCCGAGGCCGCCGTCTTCCGCGGCCTCGCCGTCGCCCCGGACGTCGAACTCCTGCACCGCGACCTGTTCTACGCCTACGCCTCCGCCGGCGCCCGCGACCAGCTCGTCCGCGCGGTCAACCGGCTCGACGCCCTCAGCCGCCGCACCGGCCGCGACCTCGACGCCGACACCGTCGCCCTCCTGCGCGACCTCCTCTCGGGCTCGTGACCACCGCCGTGCTCACGGAAACCCACGATTCCGTGAGCACGACGGGCGGGCCGAGCCGGGCGCCCGGTGCGCACGGCCCCGGATCTCCCGGGCCGATGGACAAGGCCCGGGTGCTCGGTCGGTTCAGGGGCCGACGTACTCGTACACACCGCCGCCGGGGTGGCGCAGGACCGCGCGGTGGCCGTTGGGCGTGGGCTGGGCGGGCATCACCACGACGGCACCGGCCGCCACCCCCCCGCTCGACCGCGGCCGCCAGGTCGGAGACCGCCAGGGTGGCCGCCACGGCGGCGACCCGCTGGACCGCCTCCTCCGGTCCGCTGAACAGCAGGCTGATGTTCGCCGACGAGGGGGTGCTGGTCTCCCTGGAGCGGATCGCCCGGCACGCCGGGGTCGGCTCGGCGACGCTGCACCGCCACTTCCGGGGGCGCCAAGCACTGGCCGCGGCCGTCCTGGACGATCAGGTCCGCGGCCTGTGTGCCCGGGCGGACCGGCTGTCGGCCGAACTCCCGCCGGGCCCGGCCCTGGAAGCCTGGCTGCTGGCCGTCGTCCGGCACAGCGGCACCTTCCGCGGGCTGGCCGTGCTCCTGTCGGAGGAGCTCGCCGAGCCCGGCGACCGGGTCGAAGCACGACACGACCGGGTGCGCGCGACCGGTGCCGAACTCCTGCGCCGGGCCCAGCGGGCGGGTGCGGCAAGGGCGGACGTCACGGTCTCCGAACTGCTCGGCCTGGCCAACGCGATCGCCACCGCCCACGGTCAGGACCGGGAGCGACAGGCCCGGCACCTGCTCGACCTCGTGGTCACCGGAGTGCGCCCCCGCGCGGCGACGCCTCCGCGCGCCTCCGACGGACGGACAGTCGGACCGGGTGTACCCGAAGGACCCTGACGGTCCGCCGACCGCCCACCCGGCCTGGCTCGGGTGAGCCGGGATCTCGTAGGGTGGCGGAAAACGGCGTGGTGGCAGGCACCACGGGGCAAGGGCATCAGACGCCGCTGAGCGGCGGGGTGGGCGGTGACCAGAGATGGCGGAAACGACAGCTGTCCCGGGAGGTCCCGATCCGCTGGCGGACGCGGGGCCCTGGGACGCCGTACCGCCCGGTGCGCCGCGCAACCCGTACGAGGAGCATCCACCCGGCCCGGCCGCCCTCTACGAACCCCCGGCGCCGGTCCCCGCCCCGCCGCCCGCGCCGCCCACCGGATGGACCGTCACCGGGATGCCCGCCGTGGTCCCACCGCCCTCGGCGACGCCGCCGCCGGTCGGCCTGCCCGGCGCCACCCCCGCCCACGGCGTGGTCGGTCTGGCCGGCGCCAACGGCTTCGGCACCGCGCCGCGCGGGCGGATCCTGGTGGTCGAAGGCGGCTACGGCACCTCCGGCCGCCGCACCTGGGGCCGCGGCGGGCCCGCGCAGGCGCCCGTGCTGTCCGCGATGCTCGCCGCCGTGCAACCGCAGGTGCTGCTCGCGGCGGACGCCGTGGACGCCGTCCACCTCCCCGGCGCCAGCGACCCGCACACCGTGCTGGCCCACCTGCGCGCCGCCGCCCGCCACCCCGGACCGCTGCTCGTCCATCTCGGCGGCCACCTGCTCGCCGACAAGCGCGGCGGTCAGCTCCACCTCACCCTGCGCGACTCCAAGCCCGGCAGCGTCCGGCAGGACGGCCTCGCCTGGCAGTCCATCGCCGCCGAGCTGCGCCACCGCCCGGCGGAGTGGCAGACCCTCGTCATCGCCGACCTGAGCGCGGACCAGCAGGCCTGGCCGTTCCTCCAGGGCACCGTCTCGCCGCTCGCCGACGGCCTCCCGCTCTGGGCGGTGGTCAGCCCGGACCCGGAGCAGATCGGCACCTTCACCCGCGCCCTGATCGAGGCGCTGCACGGCGGCCGCCCCGGCGCCGATGCCGTCCTGGCGCCCGAACAGCTGCGCCAGCAGGTGTACTCGGTGCTCCGCCCGGACGTCGTCATCCTGGCCACCCACGCGCCCGACCGCCCGATCTTCCGCAACACCGCCCGCCGCGCCGACGGCCCCCTGCCGGACGCCGTCCCGTACGACGGCCCGGGCCCGGCCGCCGTCCTGCCCCGCCCGGCCGCCCCGCACGACACCCCCGCGCCGCGGCCGCCCGTCACCCTGGACAAGCCCGCCGCGGCCGCGTTCGGGCCGGGCGCCGCCGCGGGTACCCCGGTGGCCGTGTCCGTGGCTGCCCCGGTGGCCCCGGTGGCTGTCGTGACGGCCGCAGCCGGGGCCGGGACGCCGACCGAGGGGCCGGTGAACCTGCTGAAGGCCCACATCGTCCCCACCCCTCCGCGGCCGGCCCGGCCCGTCAGCCTGCTGAAGCCGTACGCCTGGCAGCCGCCGGCCCCGGTCGGGGTGACGCTGGACAAGGCGCTCCCGGCGGATGCGGTGCCTTCGGACGACGTGCCTTCGGACCCGCTGCCGTCGGACGCCGAACCGTCGGACGCCGTGCCTGCCGACGCCGTGCCTGCCGACGCCGTGCCCGCCGACGCCGCGCCGCCGACCGCCCCGGAACCGGCCGGCGCCGTGCCGGCCATCGAGCCCGCTGCCGAGGTGCCGGCCGACGGCCGGCCCGGTGACGCCGAACCGGCCGGGGTCGCGCCGGTGGACGCCGAGCCCGGGGACGCCACACCCGCGCCCGCGCCTGATCACGAGCCTCAGCCCGAGCCCCGGCTCGCCCCCGCACCCCGCGCCGACTACCGCGAGGTGATCGGCCGGATCGTCCGCAGCGCCGACGCGGGGGAGCACGCCGCCGCCACCGATCTCGCCCTCGCCCTCGAACTGGAGGCGACCGCCGAGCACGGCGCCGTCTCCGCGCCCGTGCTCCAGGTGCGGCAGGTCCGGGCGCATGTGTGCCGGCTCGCCGGGAAGACGGCCGAGGCGGCGGACATCTACCGCGAGGTGGCCCTGACGCTGCTCCGCTCCCAGGGCCCGGACCACCCGGAGACCCAGCAGGCGGCCACCAACGCCGAGGCCTGCTGGCGGGCGATCCAGGACCGGGCGGAGGCCATCCGGATCGCCCCCGGGATCATCGAGCTCCGCGCCTGCCTGCCGGGCCCGGACGGCCGCAAGCTCCGCGCGGCCGAACGCCACCTGGCCCAGCTCGCCGCGGCCGACCGCGTCTGAGGGGCCGGCGCCCCCGAACCGGCCCGCCCCGGACATGACGACGGAGTGGGAAGTCGGCCGGCCGACTTCCCACTCCGTCCTGTCAAGAGCCGGTCGAGCGGTTACCGCCCGGCGATCGCGTGGACGAACTTCGCCCCGTCGATGGTGCCGAGGCCGCTGGCGAGGTCGTAGCCCTTCGCGGCCTGGTAGCCCGTCACGGTGTCCCAGGAGTTGTCGCCCGTGGTCACGTCGACCAGGCCGCTCCACTGCTGCGGGAGCAGGTCGAGGCCGTAGAGGCGCCAGTTGAGCTGGCCGAGGCGGTGCCCGGCGAGCTGGTCGGCGAGGGCGACGACGCCGGAGAAGATCGGGGTCGCCTCGCTGGTGCCGCCGGTGAGGTGCCAGCCGACCGAGGTCGGGTCGTACGACTCGTACGTCCAGGCGCCGCCGTCCACGGCCGCGCTCATGCTGATGTCGGGGGTGCCGCGGTGGTTGCCGGTGACGTTGGCGACGCCGGCCTGGTACAAGGGGCGCTCGAAGACGCCGGAGACCCCGCCGCCGCCCGCGCCGTACTTGTCGTGCCAGACCTTGTCGGGCGCGGTCCGCTTGCCGGCGTCATCCAGGCTGAGCTGGGTGCCGCCGATCGAGGTGACCAGCGGGTCGGAGGACGGCCAGGAGTTGACCCGGTACGGGTAGAGGTCGGTGCCGTTCTCCTGGGCGTCGGTCGCGCCGTTGTCGCCGGAGGCGGCGAGCACGGTGACGTCGCGGGCGGCGGCCTCCTTGAAGGCGTAGCGCAGGTCGGTCAGGGACTTGAAGTCGCCCTTGTCGTAGCCGGGGAAGGTGTTCTCGGTGGCGCCGAAGCTCTGCGAGATCACGTCGGCCCGGCCGGACTTGATGAGGGCCCGCTCGGCGTCCATCATCTCGGGCAGACCGGTCGTTCCCTCGGTCTCGGCGACGCCGGTCTCCACCAGGACGATGTGCGCGTCGGGGGCGATGGCGTGGGCGTACTCGACGTCCAGGGTGGTCTCGCCGGCCCAGCCGGTGTGGTCGGGGTTGGTGGGGTCGAAGACCGGGACGTTGCCCCACTTGACCACCTCGACCTGGGTGTCCGGGATGCCCCACTGCTTGTCGAAGACCTCCAGGTCGTGCTGGATGGTCGGCGAGCCGAAGGAGTCGACGATGACGATGGTGCGGCCCTTGCCGGTGACACCCTCCTGGTACAGCGGGCCCAGGTTGTAGGCGGTCCGGTACTGGAGCGGGGAGTAGCAGTGGATGCCGATCTGGCTGACGCACTGCGAGGTGGACAGCGGGGCCGGCCGCCCGACGGCGCTGGTGTGGCCGCTGGAGGCGGGGCGGACGTGGACGCCGGACGCCGGGTGCGCGGAGGCGGGGGACGCGGCGGAGGCGGCGCCGAGCGCCGGCACGGAGACACTGGCGGCCGTGAGGGCGGTGGCCCCGGCGGCGAACAGGGCCAGGGCGCGGCGGAGGGTGGCGGGGCTGCCCATGGGACTCCTTGGGACGCAGGGCCCGACCTGGTCCGGTCGGGTCGGTCCGGCCATCCCATCGAGAGCCGCATGATCATGCCATAGTCATTTGGAACCGTCGGCATGGTCATGCCTGACCACGGGAAAAGGTAAAGGCCGTCCCAGGTGAAGGTAACCCGGCACCGGGGACGGCATGCTGATGAAACGTCAGATCATCTCACCGAGCTCCACCATTGACGTACAGCGTCTGCCCGCTGACGTACGAGGCGTCCTCGCTCGCCAGGAAGGCCACCACCGAGGCGACCTCCTCGGGGCGCCCGACCCGCCGCAGCGGCGTCCGGGCGGAGGCGTCCGCCTGGTGCTCCTCCGCGGTGGCGCCGACCCGTTCGGCCGTGGCGGCCGTCATGGGGGTGGCGATGTAGCCGGGGGCGACGGCGTTGACGTTGATGTTGAACGGGCCCAGCTCGATCGCCAGGGTGGCGGTCAGCCCCTGGATCCCGGCCTTGGCGGCGGCGTAGTTGGCCTGGCCCCGGTTGCCGAGGGCCGAGCGCGAGCTGAGCGAGACGATCTTGCCGTACTTCTGCGCCACCATGTAGGTCTGGGCGACGTGGCAGCAGTTGTAGGCGCTGGTCAGGTTGACCGTCAGCACCGCGTCCCAGTCGGCCTTGGGCATCCTGAAGAACAGGTTGTCCCGGGTGATCCCGGCGTTGTTCACCAGGATGTGCACCCCGCCGAGGTCCCGGGCGATCTCGGCGAAGACGGCCTCCACCGCCTCGTAGTCGGCCACGTCGCAGCCGTACGCCCGCGCGGTGCCGCCCTTGGCGGTGATCTCCCCGGCCGTCCCGGCGGCCCGCTCGGCGCTCAGGTCGACCACGGCCACGGCCGCGCCCTCCTCCGCCAGCAGCCGCGCGGTGGCCGCGCCGATGCCCTGCGCCGCACCGGTGACGACGGCGACCCTGCCTGCGAAACGAGTCACAGCAACTCCCTCAAGAGACGTTCTCGACGAGGACGGCGGTGCCCTGACCGACGCCCACACACATGGTGGCCAGCCCGCGCCCGGCGCCGGTGCGGCGCATCCGGTGCAGCAGGGTGGTGAGGATGCGGGCGCCGGAGCCGCCCAGCGGGTGGCCGAGCGCGATCGCCCCACCGGTCGGGTTGACCAGCTCCGGGTCGAGGCCCAGCTGGTCGGTGCCGGCCAGCACCTGGGCGGCGAACGCCTCGTTGAGCTCGGCCTCCTCCAGCGAGTCGATCGACCAGCCGGCCCGCCCGAGCGCCTTCCGGGTGGCCGGCACCGGGCCGATGCCCATCACGTCCGGGTGCACCCCGGCCGAGGCGCCCGCGACGTACCGGCCGAGCGGCCGGAGGCCCAGCCCGGCCAGGGCCTCCTCGCTGACCAGCACCAGCCCGGCCGCGCCGTCGTTCATCGGCGAGGCGTTGCCCGCCGTCACCGTGCCGCCCGGGCGGAAGGCCGGCTTCAGCCGGGCCAGCTTCTCCAGACTGGTGTCCTCGCGGATGCCCTCGTCCTGGTGGACCGTCACCCCGTCCGGGCGTTCGACCGGGATCAGCTCGGCGTCGAAGTGTCCGTCCTTGCGGGCGGCGGCGGCCCGCTGGTGGCTGCGCAGCGCGAAGGCGTCCTGGCGCTCCCGGCCGATGCCGTGGCGGACGGCGACCTCCTCGGCCGTCTCGCCCATGCTGAGCACGCCGTGCAGGTCGGCCATCCGGGGGTTGGTGAGCCGCCAGCCGAGCCGGGTGTCGTAGGTCTCGATCCGGTGCGGCAGCGCCTCGTCGGGGCGGGGGAGGACGAAGGGCGCTCGGGTCATCGACTCGCAGCCGCCGGCCAGCACCACGTCGGCCTCGCCGGAGCCGATCGCCCGGGCGGCCATGGTGACGGCCTCCAGGCCGGAGGCGCAGAGCCGGTTGACGGTGGCGCCGGGCACGGTGTCGGGGAGGCCGGCCAGCAGGACGGCCATCCGCGCGGCGTTGCGGTTGTCCTCGCCGGCCTGGTTGGCGGCGCCCCAGTAGACGTCGTCGATCCGGGCCGGGTCGAGGGCGGGTACGTCGGCGAGCAGGGCGCGCAGCACGGTGGCCGAGAGGTCGTCGGGGCGGACCGTGGCGAGCGCTCCGCGCAGCCGGCCGATGGGTGTGCGGCGGGCTGCGGCGAAGTAGACAGGACGCACGTCGTCGGGCTCCTTATCGTTTTGTCGATATCGCTTTGTCGATCATGGTGTCGATCTCGATCTCGATCTCGATCGCGGTGTCGGTCGCGGTGTCGGTGCGGCGGGGGTTCTCCCCGGGCGGGGGGTTCTCCCCGGCTCAGAAGGCGTTGACGCCGGTGAGCGCCCGCCCGATGAGCAGCTTGTGGATCTGGCTGGTGCCCTCGTAGAGGGTCATCACCCGCGCGTCGCGCAGGTACCGGCCGACGGGGTACTCGTCGGTGAAGCCGTAGCCGCCGAACACCTGGAGCGCGTTGTTGGCGGCCCGGACGGCGGCCTCGCTCGCGTAGAGCTTGGCGACGGAGGACTCGGTGGCGAACGGCAGGCCGCGGTCGATGTGGTCGGCGGCCTTCCAGGTGAGCAGCCGGGCGGCCTCGACGTCCACCGCGATGTCGGAGAGCAGCTCCTGCACCAGTTGGTGCGCGGCGATCGGCCGGCCGAACTGCTCGCGCTCGCCCGCGTACCGGACGGCGGCCTCCAGGCAGGCCCGGGCGATGCCGACGCAGCCGGCCGCGACGGACATCCGGCCCTTGGCGAGGGCGGCCATCGCCACGGTGAAGCCCTTGCCCTCGGGGCCGAGCCGGGCGCTGTCGGGCACGCGGACGGCATCGAGGGCGAGTTCCGCGGTGGCCTGGCCGCGCAGGCCGAGCTTGCCGTGGATCTCGGTGCGGGCGAAGCCGGGCAGGCCGGTCGGGACGAGGAAGGCGGTGATGCCGCGGTGGCCGGCCTCCCCGGTGCGGGCGAAGAGCAGGGCGACGTCCGCCCACGTCCCGTTGGTGATGAACGTCTTGGTGCCGGTGATCAGCCAGTCCCCGCCGTCCCGGACGGCCCGGGTGGTGAGGGCGGCGGCGTCGGAGCCGGTGCCGGGCTCGGTGAGCGCGAAGCAGCCGAGCGCCTCGCCGGAGGTGAGCCGGGGCAGCCAGTGCCGTTTCTGCTCCGTGCTGCCGTAGGCCTCGACCGACTTGGCGACCAGGCCGAGCGAGACCGAGACGATCCCGCGCACGGCGGAGTCGCCCCGGCCCAGCTCCTCCAGGACCAGGCAGTAGGCGAGGTGGTCGCCGCCGCTGCCGCCGTGCTCCTCGGGGAGGGTGAGGCCGAGGAAGCCGAGCCTCCCCAGCTTGCCGACGATCGCGCGGTCCACGGACTCGGCGCGGTCCCACGCGGCGGCGTACGGCGCGATCTCGCGGTCGGTGAAGGCCGCCGCCAGGTCGCGGACGGCGGCCTGCTCCTCGGACAGCTCCAGATTCATCGCGGCCTCGTTAAACTAGCGCTGCAAGTTTTACCGGGACTGTAACGCCGACCGGGCCGCGCTGGGAAGAGGCGCCTGCCAGAATCGGTCCCCACCCCACTCGACCGGAGGAACCGCGACGATGGCCCGCCCGCGCACCCCCCTGCTCAGCCGCGAGCGCATCGTCACCGCCGCTCTGCTGCTCATCGACACCGAGGGCCTGGACGCGCTCTCCACCCGCCGCCTCGCCACCGAGCTGTCGGTCAGCGGGCCGTCCCTCTACAACCACGTCGCCACCAAGGACGACCTGCTGGACGCGGTGGTGGACAGCGTGATGGGCGAGGTCGACCTGTCGATGTTCACCGCCGGGGTGCCCTGGCCCGCCGCCCTGCGCGACTGGGCCCGCTCCTACCGGGCCGCCCTCGCCGCGCACCCCAACATCGTCCCGGTGCTCGCCCAGGGCCCCGGGCGCCGGCCGAACGCGCTGCGGCTGGCCGACGCGGTCTTCGGCTGCCTGGTCGAGGCGGGCTGGCCGCGCGGGCAGGCCACCCGGATCGGCGCGCTGATGCGGTACTTCGTCACCGGCTCGGCGCTGGCCTCCTTCGCGGCCGGTTTTCCCGAGGACGCCGGGCTGTACGACGCGGCCGACTACCCGCACCTGGGCGAGGCCCACCGGCTCGCGGAGCACCGGGGGGCGGTCGACGAGGGCGCCTTCGAGACCGGGCTGGAGGCGCTCCTCGACGGCCTCGCCCTACGCTACGAACGGACCGTCCGGCAGGGGCGCCCGGGCCACCCGGGCCACCCGGACCAGCCGGAGCACCCGGATCACCAGGGCTCGCGGGCCACGAAGGCCGGCCGCAGCGAGGGGTCCACCGGGTCGTAGTACCGGTGGTAGACGGGGGTGAGCCCACCGGAGACCGGGGGCACGATCCAGCTCCAGTCGGCGGGGGTGGGCCGCCCCAGCCGCTGCTCCTGGGCGATGTGCCGCAGGAACCGCTCCGACTCGGTGTGGTGGTCGGCGATGGTCACCCCGGCCTCCTGGAACGAGTGCAGCACCGCGATGTTGAGCTCCACCAGCGCCCGGTCGCGCCAGAGGGTGCGCGCGCTGGAGGTGTCCAGGCCGAGCCGGCCGGCGACCGTCGCCAGCATGTCGTACCGGTCGGCGTCGGCCAGGTCGCGGGCGCCGATCTCGGTGCCCATGTACCAGCCGTTGAACGGCGCGGTGGGGTAGTGGACGCCCCCGATCTCCAGCGTCATGTCGCTGATCGCGGGCACCGCGTACCAGCGCAGGCCGAGCTCCGCGAACCAGGCGTGGTCGGGGTGGGTGAGCCGGACCTCCAGCGTGGTGTCGTCCGGCAGTCCGTACCAGCGGGGCCGGGCGCCGGGCCGCTCCTGGACCAGCAGCGGCAGCACCTCGAACCGCTCCCCGCCGCACTTCCAGCCGAGGTCCCGGGCGCGGGCGGTCAGCTGGGCGCCGGCCGGGTCCCCGATCCAGCCGCCGTCCCCGGCCGGGTGGCCGGCGTAGCGGACCAGCTGCTGGTTGAGGACGCGGGCGGCCGGCCGGCCGGGCCGGTCGGGGGCGAACACCGAGATCACCGGGCGGATCCGGCCGCCGTTGCCGGCCAGCCGCAGGTGCTCGAAGCACTCGGTGGCGATGTCGTCGGCGGAGGACAGCTGCCGCAGGTCGCGCACCACCAGGCTGCGCCAGTACAGCCGGCCGATGCAGCGGGCCGCGTTGCGCCAGGCGAGCCGGGCGCCGTAGGTGAGTTCGGCGGACGTCTGCCGGTAGGTCCCGGTGCGGTCGATCTCGTCGAGGACGGCCCGGACCCGCGCGGCCGGGTCACCGGTGCCGGGCTGCTCGCGGTGGAACTGCCGGACGAAGGCGGCGGCCTGGCCGGGGTCGGTGAAGTGCCCCGCCCGGGGCGGGGGTTCGGGAACGAGCGGCGGCCCGGGCGCGGGGTGCGCATGGGCGAACGGGCAGCCGTCGGCCGGGGCCGTCACGGGTCTGCGGGTACGGAGCCGGTTGAAGATCAAGGACACATCCCTCCTGCCGGACAGGAGTACCGGAGGTGTGCGGCCCACCGCAGGGAGTGAACGATTCGGCCCCGCACCCGGGCGATTGGCGATAGGGTTTGGGCCGGTCCGACTGTCGGATCAGCCCATGTCCTCCAGTCGGATGCCCTTGGTCTCCTTCACGAACCGCGCCACGAAGAGGACGGACAACGCGGCGAAGGCCGCGTACACCAGGTAGGTCGCCGAGAGGTTCCAGCGCGAGAGCGACGGGAACGACACGGTGATCGCCCAGTTGGCGATCCACTGCGCGGAGGCGGCGACGGAGAGCGCGGCGGCCCGGATCCGGTTCGGGAACATCTCGCCGAGCATCACCCAGACGACCACACCCCAGGACATCGCGAAGAACAGCACGAAGGCGTTGGCGGCGATCAGCGCGACGGTGCCCTGGAGGTCGGGGAGGGTGACGTTGTCGCCGCTGCCGGTGGCGGCGGAGAACGCCCAGCCGCAGGCGCCGAGCGCGAGGGCCATCCCGGCGGAGCCGATCAGGGCGAGCGGCTTGCGGCCGATCCGGTCCACCAGCAGGATCGCGACCACGGTGCCCAGGATGTTGATGACCGAGCCGATGAAGCTGATCAGCAGCGAGTTGCTCTGGTCGATGCCGACCGACTGCCAGAGGATCGACGAGTAGTAGAAGATCACGTTGATGCCGACCAGCTGCTGGAAGACCGAGAGGCCGATGCCGACCCAGACGATCGGCAGCAGGCCGAACCGGCCGCCCAGCAGGTCGCGGAAGCGCGGCCGGTGGTCGGAGTCGATCAGTGCCCTGATCTCGGCGATCCGGGCCCCGGTGTCGGAGCCCTCGCCCTCGACCTCGGCGAGTACGGCGCGGGCCTCGTCCAGCCGGCCGGCCGAGATCAGATAGCGGGGGGACTCGGGGATGGTCGAGGCGAGCACGAAGTAGACGGCGGCCGGCACGACGCAGATGCCGAGCATCCACTGCCAGGCCTCCAGACCGAGCAGGTGGCCGCGGGTCTCACCGCCGGCGGCGTTCGCCAGCATCCAGTTGACCAGCTGGGATATCGCGATGCCGAGCACGATCGCGGCCTGCTGGAAGGAGGCCAGCCGGCCCCGGTACCTGGTCGGCGCGACCTCGGCGATGTAGGTCGGGGCGATCACCGAGGCGATGCCGATGGCCGCCCCGCCGAGGACCCGCCAGCAGGCGAGGTCCCAGGCCGAGAACGGCAGCATCGAGCCGACGGCGCTCACCGCGAAGAGCAGCGCGCCCGCCTTCATCACCGTGATCCGGCCGTGCCGGTCGGCGAACCGCCCGGCCAGCGCGGCGCCCACGGCGGAGCCGAGCAGTGCCGAGGAGACGATCAGACCGGTCACGCCGTCGCCGACGCCGAACTTCTCCTGGATGCCGGAGACGGCGCCGTTGATCACGGAGCTGTCGTAGCCGAACAGGAACCCGCCGAGGGCCGCGACGGCGGTGATGAAGACGACGAAGCCGAGGCGGCCGGAGGACGCGGTCTCCGTCCCCGAGGGCCCGGCGGGCCTCGGAGACGGAGACCCGGCGGACTCCAAGGGCTGCTTGGTGACGCTCACGATCTTGACTCCTGGTACTCAACGCTGAGTTCGGTAGCCGAGATCGTAACCCCTCAATGTTCAAGTGTTGTACATCGGGAAGCTCAGATTTTGCTCTGAGTATTAGTAAAGTGAACGATCAAACTCGGCCGGGTAAGGGCAGGCGGGGTGCGGGCGGCCGGGGTGCGGGCAGATCAGGCCGGGGTGGCCAGCGACAGCCCGAACCGGCCCTCGTCGTCCGTCCACCAGTGGTCCAGCCGCAGCCCGGCCGCGGCCAGTTCCTCGGTGACCCGCTCCCGGCGGAACTTGGCCGAGACCTCGGTCCGCAGCTCCTCGCCCCGGTCGAAGTGGACCGGCAGGTTCAGGGCCGGGATCTTCACGGTCTGCGCGCGCAGTGAGCGCAGCCGCATCTCGATCCACTCCTGCCCGGCGTCCCAGACCGCCACGTGCTCGAAGGCGTCCGGGTCGAAGTCCGCCTCCAGCTCCCGGTTCAGCACGTTGAGCACATTGCGGTTGAACTCGGCGGTCACCCCGGCCGCGTCGTCGTAGGCGGCGACCAGCACCCGCGGGTCCTTGACCAGGTCGGTGCCGAGCAGCAGGAAGTCGCCGGGGTCGAGCGCGGCGCGCAGCCCGCGCAGGAAGGTCGCCCGTTCGGCGGGCAGCAGGTTGCCCAGGGTGCCGCCGAGGAAGGCGACCAGGCGGGGTCCGCCGTCCGGGGGCAGCCCGAGCCGGGCGGTGAAGTCGGCCAGTACGCCGTGCACGGCCAGCCCCGGGTACTCGGCCGCGAGCGCTTCGCCGGCCGAGGCCAGCGCGCTCTCGCTGACGTCCACCGGCACGTAGGTGTGCAGGGTGCCGAGGTCGCGCAGCGCGCTCAGCAGCAGCCTGGTCTTCTCGGAGGAGCCCGAGCCCAGTTCCACCAGGGTGCGGGCCCGGGTGGCCGCGGCGATCTCGCCGGCCCGGGCGGTCAGGATGGCCCGCTCGGCCCGGGTGGGGTAGTACTCCGGCAGCCGGGTGATCTCCTCGAACAGTTCGCTGCCCCGGGCGTCGTAGAACCACTTCGGCGGCAGCCATTTGGGCTCGGCGGTCAGGCCCCGCCGCACGTCGTGCCGCAGGGCGGTGCTGAAGTGGTCGGCGGGCAGCAGGCGGGTGAGATCAAATGTGCTCATGACAGGTCGATCCTCTATTCAAAAGGTGAAGGAGAGGGGGAGTGTGACGTTCGCGCGGCCGGGCCTCAGCCGGCCGGGAGCGGGCGTATGGTGACGCCCTCGGGGCCGGCCAGCAGCAGCGAGCGGTCCGGGACGGCGGTCCAGGCCGGGTCGTCGTCGTACGGCTCGGAGGCGACCAGCACGCCGCGCCCCGGCAGGGTCCGGTGGTGCAGGGTGTCGCCCCAGGCGGTCGCGGCGAGCGTCCGGCCGTCGGTGAGCAGCAGGTTGAGCCGGCCGGTGGTGTGCGCGGCCACGTCCGCGACGGTGCCGGCCAGCGCCGCGCCGAGCTCGGCGCCCGCCCGCAGCCGGTGCAGCGCCAGGCCCCAGAGCAGCGCCGAGTCCGTCCGGGCCTCCAGGTCCAGCAGTTCGGCGGGCGGCAGCAGTCCGGCCAGCGCGTCCAGCTTCTCCGGCCAGCCCGTCACCGCGCCGTTGTGGCTGAACAGCCAGCGCCCGGCGGCGAACGGCGCCGCCGCCGCCTCGCCCGGCGCGCAGCCCTCGGTGGCCGAGCGGACGGCCGCCAGCAGCGCCCGGGTGCGGATCACCCGGGCGAGGTCCGCGAACGAGGCGTCCGCCCAGATCGGCCCGGCCCGCCGGTAGCGGGCGGGCACCTCGTCGCCGTCCGCGTACCAGCCGAGGCCGAAGCCGTCCGCGTTGACCGTGCCGTACTGCTGCACCCGGGGCGCCCAGGACTGCCGGTAGAGCCCGAACGGCGGCTCCACCAGCAGTTCCCGGGGCGCCACCGGCTCGCCCAGATAGGCGAGATGGCGGCACATCAGCCGGCCGCCGGGTCGGCGGCGGTGCGGAACCCGGCGAAGATCTGCCGCCGGACCGGATAGTCCCAGTTGCGGAAGGTGCCCCGGCAGGCGACCGGCGCGACGGCGAAGCAGCCGCCGCGCAGCACCTTGTACTCGGGCCCGAAGAAGACCTCCGAGTACTCCCGGTACGGCCAGGCCCGGAAGCCCGGGTACGGCCGGAAGTCGCTGGCCGTCCACTCCCAGACGTCGCCCATCAACTGACGTACCCCATAAGGGGATTCGCCGCCCGGGTAGCTGCCGGCCGGGGCCGGGCGCAGATGCCGCTGGCCGAGGTTGGCGTGCCCGGGGGAGGGTGCGCCGTCACCCCACGGGTAGCGGCGGGAGCGGCCGGTGGCCGGGTCGTGCCGGGCGGCCTTCTCCCACTCCGCCTCGGTCGGCAGCCGCCGGCCGGCCCACCGCGCGTACGCGTCCGCCTCGTACCAGCTGACGTGCAGCACCGGCTCGTCCCCGGGCACCGGCTCCAGCAGGCCGAACCGCCTGCGCAGCCACTGGCCGTCCTCGCGGTGCCAGAACAGCGGGGCGGTCAGCCCTGCCCGCTGCCGGTGCTCCCAGCCCTCGGCGGTCCACCAGCGCGGCTCGTCGTAGCCGCCATCGGCGATGAACCGCTGATAGGCGCCGTTGGTGACGGGCGTGGTGTCCAGCAGGAAGGCGGGCAGTTCGACCCGGTGCGCCGGGCGCTCGTTGTCCAGCGCCCACGGCTCGGTGTCGGTGCCCATGGTGAACGGCCCGGCGGGGACGAGGACTTCGGCCGGCAGCGTGGCCGCGTCGGCGGGTGCGGGCGGCGGCGGGGGAGCGGCCAGGACGGGCTCGCCCGACCGCAGCTGATGGGTGATCAGCATGGTCTCGTCGTGCTGCTGTTCGTGCTGGGCGATCATGCCGAAGGCGAATCCGGCGTCCAGCAGCGGTGCGCCCTCCAGCGGGCTGGCGGCCAGCAGGTCGAGCACCCGGCCGCGGACCTCGTGGGCGTACGCGCGGGCCTCGCCGGGCGGCAGCAGCGGCAGGCTGGGGCGCTCGGCGCGCGGGTGCTCGAAGGCGTCGTAGAGCGGGTCGATCTCGGGGTGCATCGGGTCGCGGCCGCCGACGTTGCGCAGCAGCCAGAGCTCCTCCTGGTTGCCGATGTGGGCGAGGTCCCAGACCAGCGGGGACATCAGCGGGGAGTGCTGGGCGGTGAGGTCGCGCTCCCCGACGCAGTCGGTCAGCGCGGCGGTCCGGGCCCGGGCGGCCAGCAGCTCGTTCGCGATCGTCTCGCGCAGCGCCTCCGGGGTGGCGGGGGCGTCGGCGGGGGCGTCGGTCGGGCGGGCGTCGTCGATCATGGTGCGGCCTCCTCCGGGGGAGTGGGGCGGGTGCCGGCGCGCAGGGCGTCCAACTGGTCGTCGGCGGGGCAGCGGCCGCGCGCGGGGTAGCGCTCGGCGTACTCGGCGACGACGGCGCGCAGCCGCTCGGCGCCGGGCAGACGGCCCAGCGCGGCGTCGGCGGCGGCGAAGCAGGCGAGGGCGGCGCGGCGCAGCCCCGGGTCGGCGACGGCCAGGGTGGCGGCCCGGCGCCAGACGTCGCTGCGCGGTGGCAGCGGGCCGTCGGCGCACCCCAGCGGCTCCAGCGCGGCCAGCGCGGCGTCGGCGGCCGGCGGGTCCTCCAGCAGCGCGGTGACCAGGGCGGTCGGGACGATCCAGCCGTCACCGGGCTGGGCGTCGATCATCCGCAGCTCCAGGTGGCCCTGCGGCCGTACCGGAGGGAAGAGCGTGGTGCGGTGGTAGTCCAGGTCGGCCAGGGTGGGCGGGCGTTCGCCGGCGCCGGCCAGCCAGTCGCGGAAGGTCAGTCCGGCCGGGGCCGTCCAGGGCAGCCCGCCCGGTCGGCGGATGCAGAGCACCTCGGCGTCCAGCACGTAGCGGGACCAGGCCTCGCGCGGGTCGCCGTGGTCCGGGCCGGGGGCGAGGGTGCGGGAGGGGTCCATCCTGGACCAGACGGTCTGCCGGGTGGACCGGTGGCCGGTCGGCTTCCCGTCGAGTAAAGGGGAGTTGGCGAAGGCCGCGACCAGGACGGGGCCCAGCCGGTGGGCCAGCCGCCAGCGCCGGTCCAGCGCCTGCGGGCCCTCCTCGGCCCCGGCGTCCAGGCAGACCTGGACGGAGGCGGTGCCGGTCATCATGATCCGGCCCCAGGGCCCGGCCGAGTCGAAGAATCGTTCCATCGCCAGATAGCGAGGGTGGTCCAGGACCATCAGACGGGGGCGGGCCAGCGGATCGGTACCGGTACCCGTGAGACGCAGGCCCTGCGCCGCGAAGGCGGCCCGCAGGGCGGCGAGATCGCGCCGGGTTTCGTCGACGCAGGCCGTGAGGCCGGGGGCGGGCGGGGAGCTGAGCTCGACCTGACCGCCGGGTTCGAGGGTGAGACGGGCGCCGGAGGGAAGTGAGGTCCCGTCCGGGCCGCCGAGTGGCAGTGAGTCCAACGCGGCGTGCAGCCGCTCCGGTAGGACGGGGCCGGTCGGACATCGGTTGTCGTGGACGAACCACTCGACTTCGATGCCGACCAGCCGGGGAGGTCCGATCTTGAAGCAGACACCTGACATGTGGCTGCGCGCCGCCGACTCGGTCAGTGGCGTCACCCCGCCCGGGGGCGGTTCCGCGCTCTGCCGGTCGGGTGGGCTGGTGGGTGGGCTGGTCGGGCGAACGGGTATCACCGGACTCACCATCCTCGGGATCACGATTGCGGCCCGGTCTACTCTGCCCAGTCTGCTACGGACCATGCGGGCCTGCTCCGCAAACATCTCGTGAAGAGATGTATCCGCAGGTCAGAGGTGGTGCAATCGGGTGAATCAGGGCTTTCGCAGCCGGGCCAGCCGGGCCAGTGCCCGCGCCAGCTCCGGGCCGGGCAGGGCGTAGTTGAGCCGGAGTCCGCCGCGCCCGCCGGGCCCGAAGTCGGCGCCGTCCGAGACCTCCAGGGCGCAGCGCTCCAGCAGCGCCGCCCGGGCGTCCGCGGCCGGCAGGCCGAGCGCGGCGGCGTCCAGCCAGAGCAGGTACGAGGCCTGTGGCGCGGAGCGGACGGCGTCACCGAGCACAGCGGTCAACTCGTCCCGGGCGGTGGCGAGATGACGCAGCAGGGCGTCCAGCCACGGCCCGCCGTGCCGCAGCGCCGCCCGCTGCACCACCTGCTCCAGCAGCCCGCCCTCCCAGAGGCCGTACCCGGCCATCACCTCGCCGAGCCGCCCGCGCAGCGCCGGGTCCGGGACGAGTGCGAAGCAGCTGGGGATGCCGGAGGTGTTGAAGGTCTTGCCGACCGAGTTGAGGGTGACCGTCCGGTCGCGCAGCGGGCCCGCCACGGCCACCGCGACGGGGTGGCGGTGGCCGGGGTGGGTGAGGTCGCCGTGCACCTCGTCGGAGAGCAGCACCCCGCCCGCCCGCGCCGCGGCCTCGGCGAGCCCGTGGATCTCCGCCGCCGTCCAGACCCGGCCGGACGGGTTGTGCGGGCTGCTCAACAGCACCGCCCCGGGCCGGTGCCGGGCGAAGGCGTCCAGCGGCAGCCGGTAGCCGGTGCCGGTGCGGTCGCCGGTGCCGTCGTTACCGTCGTGGACCAGCGGGATCTCCCGGTACGGCAGCCGGGCGGCCCGGCAGAGCTGGGCGAAGCCGCCCCACTCGGGCGTCGGGAACAGCACCGGCCCGGCCGGGCGGACCGCCTCCAGCAGCAGCCGGACGGCGGTCCGGGGCCCGAACGGCAGCAGCAGCACCCATGCCGGGTCCACCGCGACGCCGTGCCGCGCCCGGTACCAGTCGGCCACCAGGGCCCGCCCGGCCGGATCGCAGGCCGTGTACCCGTACGCCCGGTGCCGCGCCCGTCGCGCCAGCGCCTCGGCGACGGCCGGCGGACCGGGCAGGTCCATGTCGGCCAGACCCAGTGCGATCACCCCGTCCGGCCCGCCGGCCGTCCGCGCCCACTTGCTGCTGCCCGTCCCGGCCCGGTCGAAGGGCAGTCCGAAGCCGAAGTCGTCCGGCGCGGTCGTCATGGGGGCCTCCGTAGGGTGTGAGACGGCCCGGTCCGCCGTCAGGCTAGGGCGTCCGCTCTCGTTCCGTCCTCGTTCCGTCCGGCGGTCAGGTCCGTTTCCGGCCCCCGCTGCCACCCGGGCAGGACGGCAGAACTCCGCTTGCACGCGTTCAGCGTGCAGAGGAGGATCTTTTGTGCTTGTAGTCTCATCTGTCGCAGCCATCTCTTCAGATCGCTGCGTCCTCAGAACCGGAGTGAAGGAGTCCCGAAGATGCGGCGACCGAACTGGGTACCGGAGGGCACGGACCTGGACAAACCGAACGCCGCACGGGTCTACGACTACTACCTCGGGGGATCGCACAACTTCGAGGTGGACCGGGAGATGGCCCGCAAGGCGATCGCCCTCTGGCCGGAGCTGCCCCAGATCATGCGTTCCAACCGGGCCTTCCTCCGCCGGGCCGTGCAGTTCCTCGCCGAGCGGGGCATCACCCGCTTCCTGGACATCGGCTCCGGCATCCCGACCTTCGGCGCCGTGCACGAGCACGCCCGCGCGATCCGCCCCGAGACCGAGGTCGTCTACATCGACCGCGACCCGGTCGCCGTCGCGCACAGCCGGCTGCTGCTGGAGAACGACCCGCAGAGCGCCGTCGTCCAGGCCGACCTCCGGGACATCGACGACCTGCTGAGCCGCCCCGAGGTGAAGGCCCTGCTGGCGGCCGGCGAACCGGTGGGCGTCCTGCTGGTCGCCGTCATGCACTTCGTCAGCGACGCCGAGGAGCCGCGGAAGCTGCTCTCGGTGCTGCATGACGCCCTCCCGCCCGGCAGCGCGCTGGTCCTCTCGCACGCCTCCCTGGAGGGCCGCCCCGACCAGGCGGAGGACCACCAGAAGCTCTACCAGCGGACCCCCACCCCGCTGACCATGCGCACCCACGAGCAGATCACCGCCATGTTCACCGGCTTCGAGCTGGTCGAGCCGGGCGTGGTCTACCTGCCGCAGTGGCGGCCCGACCAGCCGGAGGCGGTCGGGCAGCACCCCGAGCGGATGACCGGGGTGGCGGGCGTGGGGTTCCGTCCGTGAGCGGAGCGCCGGTGCCGAGCAGCCCCGAACGGTTCCACGAGGACTGGGCGCGGCTGCTCTCCGGCGACCACGGCACGGCGGTCCACCCCGGCCTGCTCGGCCGGCTGATCTCCCGGACCGCCGCGCTGCTCCACCGGGCCCAGCTGGACGAGCCGTTCGAACCGCACCTGGCCGCCCGGGCCGGCGCCGAGCTCGTCGACGCGCACTTCACCGACCCGGTGGTGCTGGCCCGGGCGGTCGAACTGCTGCAGGAACAGCCGGTCGCCGACGGCCGCGGGCCCGTCCTCTGCGGCGCGTTCGCGGCCGGCTGGGCCGACGCCCTGCGCGAGCGCACCCTGCGCGAGCAGGAGGCGATCATGACCGCCGCCGACGTGGCCCGCAAGGAGGCCGAACGGGCCCTGCGCGCCTCCGAGGCCCGCTTTCGCGCGCTCTTCGAGAGCGCGGCCATCGGCATCGGCATCGGCGACACCGACGGCAACATCCTGGCCGTCAACCGCGCCCTCCAGGAGCTGTTCGGCGCCGGCCCGGAGGACATGCAGGGCCGTCGGGTCGGCGACCTCGTCCACCCCGAGGACACCCCCGGCGTCTGGGAGGCGTACGAGGAGCTGATCAGCGGCAAACGGGACTACTTCCAGTTCGACAAGCCGTACTACCGGCAGGACGGCGAGGTGGTCTGGACCCACCTCACGGTCTCGCTGATCCGCGACGACGACGGCCGCCCGGTGTACCAGGTCGCCATGCTGGAGGACGTCACCGACCGCTACCGGCTCCAGGAGCGACTGCGCCACCAGGCCACCCACGACCCGCTGACCGGTCTGCCCAACCGGGCGGCCTTCTTCGAACGGCTGGAGAAGCTCTTCGAGGAGCCGGACCCGGGCGCCCGGTTCGGCCTCTGCTACGTGGACCTCGACGGGTTCAAGGTGGTCAACGACAGCCTCGGCCACGACACCGGCGACCAACTGCTCTCCGCCGTCGCCGACCGGCTCAAGGCCGCCCTCACCCCGCTCGGCCATCTGGTCGCCCGGCTCGGCGGCGACGAGTTCGTGGTGCTGCTGGAGAACTGCCGGGGCGAACAGGAGGCGGTCGCCGCCGCCAAGACCGTCCTCAAGGCGCTGGCCGGGCCAGTGCTGATCGGGGACCACAAGCTCGCCGTCGGCGCCAGCGTGGGCGTGCTGGAGCGCCGGGTCTCCACCACCACCCCCGGCGCCGCCGTCCGCGCCGCCGACCTGACGCTGTACCGGGCCAAGGAGGCCGGCCGCGGCCGCTGGACGCTGTTCGACCCCAAGGAGAACGCCCGCGCCGTCAGCCGCTACGCCGTCTCGGTGCGGATGCCGGCCGCCCTCGACCGGGGCGAGTTCTTCATCGACTACCAGCCGCTCTACGCGCTGGCCGACGGCCGGCTCGCCGCCGTGGAGGCGCTGGTGCGCTGGCGTCACCCGCAGCTCGGCGTGCTCGGACCGGACGAGTTCGTGACCACCGCCGAGGAGACCGGCCTGATCATGCCGCTCGGCCGGTGGGTGCTGGAGCAGGCCTGCGGCCAGGCCGCCGACTGGATCAAGCGGTTCGGCGACGACGCGCCCCAGCTCAACGTCAACCTGGCGGTCCGCCAGGCCCGCAGCGCCGCTCTGGTCACCGACCTCGGCCGGATCCTCGACTCCACCGGCCTGGACCCGGCCCGGCTCCAGCTGGAGATCACCGAGTCCACCGTGGTCGGCCCCGAGGACGAGGCGCTGCGCACCCTGCACGGGCTGGTCGACCTCGGCGTCTCGCTCGCCGTGGACGACTTCGGCACCGGCTGGTCCAACCTCGCCTACCTGCGCGACCTGCCGGTCTCCGGCCTGAAGATCGCCGGCTCCTTCGTCGGCGACCTGCACGACCCGGGCAAGGACGAGTCCACCGGCTGGCGGATCGTCAGCGGCCTGGTGTCGATGGCGCACGCGCTGAGCCTGACCGTCACGGCCGAGGGCGTGGAGACCCGGCGGGACGCCGAGCGGCTGCGCACCATCGGCTGCGACTGGGCCCAGGGCTGGCACTTCGGCCGCCCGGTGCGGCCGGGCGAGATCGCCCGCCGGATCACCGAGGAGCCGAAGGGACGACCGGTCGAGGACTGAGCCGGCCGGCCCTCCCGCGCCGGACCGTCCGCGCGTCCGCCGCTCAGCCGACCAGGCGGGACAGCTCGATCGAGTGGCCGGTGCGCTCCACCTTCGCCCGCAGGTAGCGGACGTTGCTCGCCGACAGGTGCACGCCCGTCGGCACCCGGCGCTCGACGGCGATGCCGAGGCCGGCCAGCTGCGCCGCCTTGTCCGGGTTGTTGCTCAGCAGGTCGATGCCGGTGGCGCCGAGCGCGGCGAGCATCTGGGCGGCGGCGGTGTAGTCGCGCCCGTCCTCGGGCAGGCCGAGCGCGGTGTTGGCGTCGTAGGTGTCCAGGCCGGAGTCCTGCAGGGCGTAGGCGTCCAGCTTGTTGTAGAGGCCGATGCCCCGGCCCTCCTGCCGCAGGTAGAGCAGGTAGCCGCCCGCCTCGCTGATCCGCTCCACCGACTCGCGCAGCTGCGGTCCGCAGTCGCACCGGTCCGAGCCGAACACGTCGCCGGTCAGGCACTCCGAGTGCAGCCGGACCAGCGGCGTCCCGCCCTGCGACACCTCGCCGAAGGCCAGCGCCAGGTGCTCGGCGCCGTCGGCCAGGCCGTGGAAGGTGAAGACCTCGGCCTCGGCGCGGTAGCCGTCCGGGAAGGTCAGCGGGATGCGCACACGCGAACGCACGGTGGCGGGGCCGGGCTGCGGCGTGGCGGGCTGCGGCATGGGTGGGGCCTCCGTTACTGGGGTGGTGTTCCGGTAGTCGACCGTACTAGGTAGTTCCAATTTGAACAACAAGCTTCCGCGAGTCCTTCCCCCGCCGTGGCAATGGCAGCGGCAGCGGCGGGGAGCGGGAAGCGGGACGGGGCGGGAAAGGAAACGGCGCCGGCGCCGACCGCTGGGGCCGGCGCCGGCGCCAGGGCGCGGCGGTGGACGCTACTTCACCCGGCTGGTCATCGCGGCGCGGATGGTGCGGGTGCGCTCGGCGAGGCCGGGGAGGTCGAGGTCGGCGGCGTTCTGGGTGAGGTCGGTGACGCTGCCGACGGTGGTGAAGTCGGCCCAGGCGCAGACGGCGAGGACGTCACCGTGCCCGTTCGGGGTGGCGGAGCACTTGAGGGCGCCGCCGAGCGGGCCGGCCGGGAAGGCGGTGTACGGGGCGGTGGGGGCCTGCGGGGCGTGGCCGCCGACGGTGACCGGGGCGAGCGACGGGTCCGGCCCGCCGAGCAGGTCGTCCAGTTCGCGGACCGGGCTGGAGAAGTTGCCGGTGGCGCCGATCACGATGAAATCGGTCCCGGTGGAACCGGGTCGGCGGTAGCCGGTGACGAAGTGCTCGCGGAAGCGGAGGTAGGCGAGGGTGTCGGGGAAGATCTCCGCGTTCCGGGCGGCGTACGAGCCCGAGGTGTCCGGCTCCCTGGCCAGGTCGCCGATGCTCTGCACCGGGTCCAGCCGGTTCCGCACCGGGTCGTCCGGACCGAGCACGGTGGCCAGCAGTCCGGCCGCCACCAGTGCAGCCAGTACGCCGCCCGACACCTTCCAGGTCCGCCGTGACACCCGCCGGTACCACGGCGGCACCGGCCCCTCCGGCTCCGCCCAGCGGGACTTCAACCGGTCGGCGGAGGTCTCGGGTGCGGGCGCGGGTTCGGCTGTGCTGCCGGTGGTGTCGGCGTCGTTGTTCGGCATGGCGCGGTGGCGATTCCTCCCGGACGGCCGCCCGGATGCCCGGACGGATGTTCGGGTCGGAACAATGCGGCCCCGGACACCGCTCCGTCAAACGCACCGGGGGCGCTCCCCCGGGAACCGGCACCCGGGGCGCCCGCCGGCTGTGAGCTTGCTCACGGTCGGGCGGGGTGTGGCGGGGCGAGCGGTCGGTCGAGGGGGCGTGGCGCCGGGGAATGTCCGCTATTCGGAGAGTTGGGCGCGGGCCGCATCGTGGCAGAGCGGTTCCACCATGTGGATGGGGTCGTACATGGGGTGTTAACACTGGGACACTACCCGGATAACAGCGGTCCTGTATGCCGCTTCGGCGCGCAAGGACAGCGCGATGCCCTCAATGGCGAGGGGGACCGCCGGCGTTCCCCGATACGGGACGTCTCGCGCGCGACTGACGACCACGGAAGGTCCTGAATCTGATGCCGGTCACCTCTCGTTCCTCCGCGTCCCACGACGCCGAGAACCGTGTCATCGAGTCCCTCTACGCCGAGGTTCTGCGCCGCAACCAGGGCGAGCTGGAGTTCCACCAGGCTGTCCGGGAGGTCCTGGAGACCCTCGGCCCGGTGCTGGCCAGGCGGCCCGAGTTCGTCGACGCCCGGATCATCGAGCGGATCTGCGAGCCCGAGCGCCAGCTGATCTTCCGGGTGCCGTGGTCGGACGACAAGGGTGGCATCCACGTCAACCGCGGCTTCCGGGTCGAGTTCAGCAGCGTGCTCGGCCCCTACAAGGGCGGCCTGCGCTTCCACCCGTCCGTCAACCTGGGCATCGTCAAGTTCCTCGGCTTCGAGCAGATCTTCAAGAACGCGCTCACCGGGATGCCGATCGGCGGCGGCAAGGGCGGTGCCGACTTCGACCCGAAGGGCCGCTCGGACGCCGAGATCATGCGGTTCTGCCAGTCCTTCATGACCGAGCTCCACCGCCACCTGGGCGAGTACACCGACGTCCCGGCCGGTGACATCGGCGTCGGCGGCCGCGAGATCGGCTACCTCTTCGGCCAGTACAAGCGGATCACCAACCGCTACGAGTCCGGCGTCCTCACCGGCAAGGGCCTCGGCTGGGGCGGCGCGCAGGCCCGCACCGAGGCCACCGGCTACGGCTGCGTGCTCTTCACCGCCGAGATGCTGCGCAGCCGGGGCGAGAGCCTGGAGGGCCAGCGGGTGGTCGTCTCCGGCTCGGGCAACGTCGCCATCTACGCGATCGAGAAGGCGCAGCAGCTCGGCGCGACCGTGGTCACCTGCTCCGACTCCTCCGGCTACGTCGTGGACGAGAAGGGCATCGACCTCGCCCTGCTCAAGGAGGTCAAGGAGGTCCGCCGCGGCCGGATCTCCGAGTACGCCGAACTGCGCGGCGGCCACGTCAAGTTCGTCGCCGGTCCGGGCGTCTGGAGCGTGCCGTGCGACGTCGCGCTGCCCTGTGCCACCCAGAACGAGCTGGACGAGACGGACGCGCTCGCGCTCGTCCGGGGCGGCGTCAAGGCGGTCGCCGAGGGCGCCAACATGCCCACCACCCCGGAGGCCGTCCGGGTCCTCCAGGAGGCGGGCGTGGCCTTCGCGCCGGGCAAGGCGGCCAACGCGGGTGGCGTCGCCACCAGCGCGCTGGAGATGCAGCAGAACGCCTCGCGCGACTCCTGGACCTTCGCCCACACCGAGGAGCGGCTCGCCGAGATCATGCGGCACATCCACGACTCCTGCTTCACCACGGCCGAGCGCTACGGCAGCCCGGGCAACTACGTGGTGGGCGCGAACATCGCGGGCTTCGAGCTGGTCGCGGACGCGATGCTGGCGCAGGGCCTGATCTGATCCTGCGCACCCTTCCGCGGGTCCTCCCGCGGCTCTGCTGACCCGGGCCCCCGGTCGGTCCTTCGTGACCGGCCGGGGGCCCGGGCCGTTCGCCGTTGGCCGCTCGATGCTTGCCGTTCGTCGTTCGTCGGGGGCTGGGCCGGAACGGTGGTGCCGTGCCGTCTGCCGGACCCGACCGGAGCGGGCACAGGATGTCGGGTGCGGCAGGGTGGGTCCTTTCTACGGTGGTGAGCAGTAAGGGAAGGACGGGGGCTGGCATGCTGGAGCAGCTGAACCGGGCCATGGAGCACATCGAGGACCGGCTCGACCAGCCGGTCGAGGTGGCCGAACTGGCGCGGATCGCGATGACGTCGGAGTACCACTTCCGGCGGTTGTTCTCCGCGCTGGCCGGGATGCCGCTGTCGGAGTACGTCCGGCGTCGGCGGCTGACCGTTGCCGGGGCCGAAGTGCTGTCCGGCGAACGGACGTTGCTGGAGGTGGCGGTCCGCTGCGGCTACACCTCGGGGGAGGCGTTCGCCCGGGCGTTCCGGGCGATGCACGGCGTCGGGCCCGGGGAGGCCCGGCGCGGTGGTGCGGCGCTGCGGTCCCAGCCCCGGATGTCCTTCCGACTCGTCGTGGAAGGGAGTAGCAGTATGGAGTACCGCATCGTGGAGAAGCCCGAGTTCCGGGTGGTGGGCAGGCGGACCCGGGTGCCGCTGGTCTGCGAGGGGGTGAACCCGGCCATCGCCGCGTTCATCCAGGGTCTCGACCAGGAGACCGTCGCCCGGATCTCGGCGCTCTCCGGCCCGGAGCCGGACGGCATCGTCTCGGTCACCGAGCACCTCTCGGAGAGCCGCGAGGAAGGGTCCGAACTCGACTACTACCACGCGGTGGTGGCGTCCTCGGAGGCCGTCGTCCCGGACGACCTGGACGTCCGGGTGGTGCCGGCCGGCAGCTGGGCCGTGTTCACCAGCACCGGCCCGTTCCCGCAGGCCCTGCAGGAGATGTGGCGGGACGTCTACACCCAGTGGTTCCCGTCCAACCCGTACGAGTCCTGCTCGGGACCGGAGATCCTGCGCACCCGCTTCCTGCCGGACGGCGGCGGGGCGCAGGCCCAGCTCTGGGTCCCGGTCGAGCGGGCGGCTCGCTGAACAGCCCTGGGCCGGTGGGAGGTTGGATCTCCCACCGGCCCAGGGTCGGTGGGGGTCCGCCCGGCCCGGGGGCCTGTTAGGGTCCGCGCATGACGAAGCGTGTGCCCTTCCGGGGCGGGGAGAAGGAGAGCCTGTTCACGGCTCTCGACCGGCATCGCGACGCGGTGCTGTGGAAGCTGGAGGGGCTGGACGACGAGCAGTTGCGGCGGCCGGTGACGGCGTCGGGGACGAATCTGCTGGGCCTGGTGAAGCACCTGGGCGGGGTCGAACTCGGCTGGTTCTGCGAGACGTTCGGCCGTGCGACCGGGCCGCTGCCGTTCGACCTGACCGAGGACGAGGAGTCCGATCTCCGGGTGCGGCCGGACGAGTCCACCGCGGACGTGCTGACCTTCTACGCCCGTGCCCGGGCGGCGGCCGATCTCGTCATCGGGGAGCTGGAGTTGGACGACGTCGGCCGGGCCTGGTTCGGGGACGAGGTGTCGCTGCGCTGGGTGCTGATCCACATGACGACGGAGACCGCCCGGCACACGGGCCACATGGACATCCTGCGGGAGCTGATCGACGGGCGGACCGGAGACCACAGCCGGGGGTGACCGGGCCGGGGCGGCCGCCTTCCCCACCGGGCTGTCCGCCCCCTCGACCACGTGTCTGCTCCGGCCGCGCGCCTGTTCCGGCCACGTGCCTGTTTCGGCCGCGGCCGGCTTTCGAGCGCGGTCAGCTTCCGAGCGCGCTGAGCGCGAAGGCCCGGGTGCCCGCGACGTGGCGGCGGGCGAGGTCGGCGGCGGCCTGCGGGTCGCGGGAGCGGATGGCGGCGAGCAACTGCTCGTGCTCGGTGCACATCGGGGTGGTGCTCTCGGGGCCGGAGGTGAGCCGGAAGAGGCGGCGCAGCCGGCCGTCGAGCGGGGCCATCATGTCCTGGAGCAGCGGGTTGCCGGAGAGCTCGACGATCGCCCGGTGGAAGTCGGCGTTGAGGCTCACGGTCTCGCGCAGCCGCCCCGCCTCGGCGGCCTTCCTGGTCCGGGTCAGGATGCGTTCGAGGGACTTGAGGCCCGCCGGGGTGGCGTGCTGGGCGGCCAGTTGGGCGGCGAGGGCCTCCAGGGACTCCCGTACGGCGAAGAAGTGTTCGGCCTCGGCGGGGCCGAACTCGGCGACCACCGCGCCCCGGCGGGCCTGGACGGTGAGGAAGCCCTCCTGCTCCAGCCGCTGCATGGCCTCGCGGACGGGGACGCGGGAGACGTTCATCGTCTCCGCCAGCTCGCGCTCCACGAGCCGTCGGCCGGCCGGGTACTCGCCCTCGATGATCCGTTCGCGGAGCTGGACGTAGACGAGGTCCCGGAGCGACTGGTGGGCGTCGCCGGGGGTGTCGGGCATCGGGGCTCCAGTCGGGTGGGGGACCGCGCGGGCGGTGGGGGCAGTGCAGATCATTTCAGATCCGTTCGCCGGGCCCGGTGCCGGATCTGGTCCGCGGTGTCGGTGCGGTACCGGTGCGGATCCCGTGCCGGGGCCTGCTCGGGATCCGACCCGGGATGCCGGTCGGCAGCCGGCTCCGGCTGGCTCCATCTCGCTTCCGGTCTCGTTTCGGATCCGTTGGCGGACACCTCTTGTTTGGTATTCGGTATACCAGCTAGCGTGCCCGTGTGACCCCCACCTCGCCCCTTCACCCCGCCCTCCTCCTGGACGCCACCCTGCCCGACGGCACCGCGGCCGACGTCCACCTCGCCGACGGCCGGATCGCCGCCCTGACCGCGCCCGCCCGGCGTGCGCCCGAGGCCGCCGGCCGGGGCCTGCGGCTGGACGGCGCGCTGCTGCTGCCCGCCCTGGTGGACGGGCACGCGCACCTGGACAAGACCTTCCTCGGTGCGCCCTGGCAGCCCCATCGTGCCACCGCCGGTCTCCGGACCCAGATCGCCTCCGAGCGGGAGCTGCGCCGCGAGGTCGCGGCGGCCGTGCCCGTCGCCGACCGGGCCGAGGCGCTGGCCCGGCGGATGGCGGCGCTCGGCACCGGGTACGTCCGCTCGCACGTCGACGTGGATCCGGACACCGGGCTCGACCACCTGCACGCCCTGCTGGAGGTGCGCGAGCGCGTCCGGGACGTGATCGGCATCCAGCTCGTCGCCTTCCCGCAGAGCGGGGTGGTGACCGCCCCCGGCGTCGCCGACCTGCTGGACGCGGCACTGCGCGAGGGCGCCGAGCTGATCGGCGGCCTCGACCCGGCCGGTTTCGACGGCGACGTGGACGGCCAGCTCGACATCGTCTTCGGCCTCGCCGAGCGGCACGGCGCCGGCGTGGACATCCATCTGCACGACGGTGGCCCGGTCGGTGCCTCCCAGCTGCGTGACATCGCCGACCGGACGGCCGCCCTCGGGCTCGGCGGGCGGGTCGCGGTCAGCCACGCGTACGCGCTCGGGAGCGGTCTCGACTCCTCTGAACTCATGCTCACCGTACAGAAGCTGGCGGACGCCGGGGTGGCCGTGATGACCAACGGCCCGAGCCGCTCGATGCCGCCCGTGAAGCTGCTGCACGAGGCCGGCGTCCGGGTCTTCGCCGGCTCCGACAACATCCGTGACGCGTGGTGGCCGTACGGCACCGGGGACATGCTCGAACGCGCCACCGTCATCGGCCTCCAGGGTGAACTGATGACCGATCAGGAGCTCTTCCTAGCAGCGGACTTGGTGACAGAGAACGCCGCGGTGGCGCTCGGGCTGGCCGACTACGGGCTCGCCGTCGGCGTCCGTGCCGACCTGGTGGCGATCGCGGCCGGATCCGTCCCCGAGGCCGTCGCGGCGCACCCCGAGCGGCTGCTCGTCCTGCACGGCGGCCGGGTCGTCCTCGACCGCACGCCGCGGACCTGACCTTTCCTTTCTCGCCTTCCCCTCTTCCCCTCTTCCCCCTTCCATCCGTTGGCCGGGCCCCACCCCGGTCGGCGGACCCCGCACCCCCCGCCCCTGCCGGAAGGACGCCCCCACCGTGAATGTCTCCGCAGAAAGATCCCAGGCCATCGCCCCGCCGGCCGGCCCGCAGTCGGCCCGGCAGTCGGCCTCGCAGTCGCCGCAACGGCTCGCGGGCGGCCTGATCGGCACCACCGACCTGGTCTTCTTCGTGGTCGCCGCCGCCGCGCCGCTCACCGTCCTCGCGGGCATCGCGCCCTTCGCGATCGGCGTCGGCGGTGCCTCTGCCCCCGCCGCCTACCTGATCTCGGGCGTGCTGCTGGTCCTGTTCGCGGCGGGCTTCACCGCGATGAGCCGCTACGTGCGCAACGCGGGCGCCTTCTACGCGTACGTCGCGCGCGGCCTGGGCCGGACGTTCGGCGTCGTCACCGCCTATGTGGCGGTGGTCTGTTACAACCTGATCACCCCGGGCGTGGCCGCCGCCTTCGGCTACTTCGCCGCCGGGCACATCGAACAGCGCACCGGCGCGCACGTGCCGTGGTGGCTGCTCTCGGGCGGCTGCGTCGTGGTGGTCGGCGTGCTGGGCTGGCTGAAGGTGACGCTCAGCGCCAAGGTGCTCGGCGTCGCGCTGGTCCTGGAGGTGCTGGCGCTGCTGGTGATGGAGGGCGGGGTGCTCGCCGACCGGGGCACGGCCGCGCTCGACCCGGTCTCCTTCGACCCCTCGCTGCTCACCCAGGGCGGGGTCGCCGGGATGTTCGTGCTGGTCATCGGCGCCTTCACCGGTTTCGAGGCGACGGCGATCTACGCCGAGGAGGTACGTGACCCGCGCCGGACGGTGCCCCGGGCGACGTTCATCGCGATCGGCTTCCTCGCCGTCTTCTACGCCCTCGGCACCTGGATCGTGATGGGCGCCTACGGGACGGACCAGGCCGTGGCGGCGGCCCGCGCCGCCGAGGGGCCGGACCTCACCTTCACCGCGGCCGAGCGCTTCGTCGGTGTCTGGCTCTCGGACTCGATGCACGTCCTGATCGTGGTCTCCGCCTTCGCCTCCGCGCTCGCCTTCCACAACGCGGCCGCCCGCTACCTGTACGCGCTCGGACGGGAGGGGCTGCTGCCGCGCCGGCTCGGGCGGGTGTCGGGCAGGTTCGGCTCGCCCGGTGCGGCGGTCGTGGTGCAGAGCTCGTTCAACGCGCTGGTGGTGCTGCTGGGCGCGGTGCTGGCGGCGGATCCGTATCTGGTGGTGCTGATGTGGTCCAACAGCATCGGTGTGCTCGGCATCATGGCGATGCAGGCACTGGCGGCGGTCGCCGTGTGGGCGTTCTTCCGGCGCGACCGGCGCGGGATGTCGGCGCTGCGGGTGGTCTGGGCGCCGCTGCTGGCGGCGGCCGGGCTGGCCGTGCTCACCGTCCTCGCCGTCTTCAACTTCGGTCTGCTGACCGGGGCTTCGGACTTGGTGAACGCGCTGCTGCTGGTGCCGCTGCCGTTGGTCGCGCTGGCCGGGTTCGCGGTGGCGCGGCACATCCGGCGGACCGATCCGGAGCGGTTCGCGCGGTTGACCGAGGTCGATGTCGAGCGTGGCTGACCCGGTGCGGTCCCCCTCCGCGCGGAGGGGGACCGCCGTCCGGTCTCAGCCCTCGAAGCGGCCGTCCCGGGCGACCACCCGTCCGGCGCGGACGACGAGTTCGCGCCTCGGCAGGTCCACCACCACCTGTGGCAGGCACTCGCCGTCGACCAGCATGAAGTCGGCCGGGGAGCCCGGCGTCAGGTCGGCGGCCGGCAGTCCGAGCAACTCGGCGCCCCCGGCGGCGGCGAGGGCGAAGCAGTCGGCCAGCTCCGCGTCCGTGCGGGCGTCGGTGGTCCAGCCGAGCAGATGCGCGCGGTGCAGCATGTCGGCGTTGCCGAACGGGCTCCAGGAGTCCCGCACGCCGTCCGAGCCTAGGCCCACCTTGACCCCGTGGGCCGCCAACTCCCGGAACGGCAGCACCTGGTGGGTGGAGGGCGCGACGGTGGTCAGGCCGATGCTGGCATCGGCCAGCAGCTCGGCCAGCTCACTGAGCGCGCCGCCGGACAACTCCGGCACGCAGAACGCGTGGCTCACCACGACCCGGCCGCCCAGCCCGGCCGCCTTCGTCCGGGCGGCGATGTCACGCAGCGGGGCGAGGCCCCGGTCGCCGGTGTCGTGCAGGTGGACGTCCAGCTGGAGTCCGTGCTTCTCGGCGAGGCCGAAGACCTGGTCGAGCTGGGCCGGGCCTTCGCCGTCCTCGCCGACCCCGTCGAACCCGGCCGGGTCGATCCCGCCCACCGCGTCGATCAGCCCGCTCGCCGCCGCCTCGGCGAGCAGCGCCCCCGCCCCCGGCGTCCGCCGCACCCCGTGCTGCGGGAACGCCACCACCTGCACGTCCAGCGCCGGGCCCAGCCGCTCCCGTGCGGCGGCCAGCCCCGTCACGCCCGCCAGTCCGTACGCGGGCGCCACATCCACGTGCGCCCGCACCGCGCGCGTCCCCTGGGCCACCGCGTGCGCGAGCAGCCGGCCCGCGCGCTCGGTGAGCGGCGTCCGCTGGTGCTCGTACAGCTCCACATCGCCCCGTACGTACTCCGGCAGCCCGCCGGCCGGGCGCCGGCTGTACCAGGGCTCGCCCCACGCGGTCTTGTCCGGGTGGATGTGGGCGTCCACCAGCGTCGGCAGCGCGATCCGTCCGCGCCCCTCCACCACCTCCACCCGGGAGCCCTCCGGCACCGCGGCGACCAGCAGGCCGTCGACGGCGACCAGGTCGGCGACGGCGGCCGCGCCGAAGGGGCGGACGTCGCGGAAGACGGTAACGGTGGGTGGGGTCATGATTTCTCCTGATTTGGGGTGTTTTGCGGTCGGCACCAATCAACCCGACGGCGAGGTGGTTCGTCAACTCCCTTTTGCGATAGGGGAGATGGTGGTCGGCCCGGTCGCGCCCGGCCGGTGGGTGGCCGGGGGAGCCGGTCGACGGTCGGGCGACAAGTGACAACTAACAGATGACAGATAACGGATAACAGAATCTGAAATCTGTCATCCGTTATCTGTTCCCCGTTCCCCGCAGGCGCCCCCGTTCGGCGCAGCAGCGGCGGGCCGAGAGCTGCGGGCGGCCGCATGCTGGGGCGGGGAAGGGGGCCGGCAAGCTGAGGAACGGGATCAACGATGGTCAAGGCGTTGGGGTTCGTCGACTACGGCGGGCCGGAGAATCAGGAGTTCCTGGACCGACCGGTGCTGGAGCCCGGACCGGGCCAGTTGGGAATCACCGTGCGGGCGGCCGGGGTGAACCCGGTGGACTGGAAGATCCGCACCGGACGGCTGGGGAAGAACCGTACGCTCCCGGCCGTGCTGGGGCAGGAGGCGGCGGGGGTGGTGGAGCGGGTCGGTCCAGGGGTGGAGGGCTTCACCCCGGGAGACGAGGTGTTCGGTCTCGCGGCCGCCGGCGGCTACGCGGAGCAGACCCTGCTGCTCGCCGCGATGAGCGCGCTGCGGCCGCTCGGGGCCGGGTTCGATCAGGTGGCGGCACTGCCGGTGGCGGCCGCGACCGGGGACGACGGAGTGCGGGACGTCGGGCTCGGTTCCGGCCGGACGCTGCTGATCCTCGGCATCGCGGGCGGCGTCGGCAGCGCCGCCGCGCAGATCGCCCGCAGCCGGGGCCTGCGGGTGATCGGCACGGCGAGCGACACCAACCGGGAGTACGTGGAGTCACTGGGCGCGGTGCAGGTGCGGTACGGCGACGGGGTGGCCGAGCGGATCAGGGCCGCGGCGCCTGACGGCGCGCACGGCATCCTCGACCTGGTCGGCGGAGACGATCTGCGGGCCGCCGCCGAGACGCTGGCCGACCGCGCCAAGCTGGTCAGCACCGTGGACCCGGACACCGTCGCCGAGCTGGGCGGGCGGTACATCACCCGCTCCACCACCTCGGAGACTCTCGCCGCGCTGGCCGCCCTGGTGGCCGCCGGAGAACTGGACCCGCACATCACCGGGCGGTACCCGCTGAACCGCGCCGCCGAGGCACTGGCGCTGGTGGAGTCCGGGCACGCGCGCGGCAAGCTCGTCCTGGACATCGGATGAGGCCCCGGACCCCGGCCGAGGAGGAGAGCGGACGATGAAGATCAACGAGGTGACCGTCGGCGGTCCCTGCTGGGTGGAGCACGCCAGCGCCGACCCGGGCGCCGCCAAGCGGTTCTACGGCGAGCTGTTCGCCTGGCGGGCCGAGGCCGGCGAAAGCCACGGGACGGACGGCTACACCTTTATGACGCTGGACGGCGCGACCGTCGCCGCCGTGACCCCGCTGGAGGGGGAGGGGCAGCCGACGGCCTGGACGGTCTCCTTCGCCGTCACCGACGCGGACGCCTCCGCCGCCAAGGTGGCCGCGGCCGGCGGGAGCGTCCTCGCCGGACCGGCGGACGTGTCGGACCTCGGGCGGTTCGTCGTGGCCGCCGATCCCTCCGGCGCGGTCTTCGCGCTCTGGCAGGCGCGCGGCCTGCCGGGCGTCGGCCTGCTCAACGCCCCCGGCGCGCTGGGCTGGGTCGAACTGCTCACCAGGGACACCGCGGGCGCGACCGCTTTCTACCCGGCCGTGTTCGGCTGGACGGTCAACCCGTCCGACACCTACACCCAGTGGGGCCTGGCCGGCCTGGACTTCGGCGGGATGATGGCGATGGGCGAGAACTTCCCGCCGCAACTGCCGCCGTACTGGCTGCCCTACTTCGCGGTCGCGGACGTCGACGGGACGGCCTTCCGGGCCGGCAGCCTCGGCGCCGATGTGCTGATGCCGCCGACCTCGGTGCCGGACGGCCCGCGGATCGCGGTCCTGCGGGACCCGGTGGGTGCGGTGTTCGGCGTCTACCCGGCAGGCACCGAGGGCTGACCACCCGCGCCGCCCGTACCGTCCGTATCACCCGCGCCGCCCGCACGGCCTGCCCGGTCTGCTCGGTCCGGGCGGTTCGCCCGGCGCGCCCGGTCGCGCCAGAGGGCGACCACCGAACCCGCCGTCACCAGCAGCGCCGCGGCCGGCACCACGTCGCCGACCCGGTCGTACCAGGTCAGCGTGGTGGGCGCGGTCAGCGGCAGCCGCACCGTCAGCGCGCCGGTGCGGTCGGTGCCGAGCCGGGCCAGCTCGCGCCCCTGGGCGTCGAAGGCCGCCGAGACACCGGTGAGCGCGGCCTGGACGGCCGGGCGCCCGGTCTCGGCGGCCCGGATCGCGGCCAGCGAGACATGCTGTTCGGGCGCCCAGGTGTGCTGGAAGGTCGAGGTCGACGACTGGTAGACCAGCACCCGTGCGCCGTCCCGGGCGGCCGTCCGGGACATGTCGGGGAAGGCCGACTCGAAACAGATCAGCGCGCCGACCGGCAGTGGGCCGCGGCCTCGGTCGGTGGCCGGCAGCAGACGGAAGGCGGTGCCGGGCGCCCGGTTCTCCCCCGCCGCCCGGCTGACACCGGCGATCCAGCCGAGCACCGGCCGCAGCGGGATGTACTCGCCGAACGGGACCAGCCGGATCTTGCGGTAGCGGTCCACGATGCCGGTCGGCGAGACCAGGACGGCGTCCTTGGAGATCCGTCCGTCGGCCTTGCGGGCGTCCTCGCCGGCCAGGATCCCGGCGCCGGTGTCGGCGGCGAGTCGGCGGAGCCGGGCCAGTGCGGCGGGGTCCCGGTCCAGGTCGGCGGTGGTGCTGCTCTCGCCCCAGACGATCAGGTCGACGGGTCGCCCGCCCAGGGCGGCGGTGGCCTCGGCACTGGCCTCGAACCGGGCCTGCGGATCGTCGACGATGCCGGGCTGGACGAGTGCGACCGTCACCGCCCCGGCACGGGCGGGCGCCGTGCGCAGCGCGAACAGCAGCGGCCCGGCCGCCAGTACCACGACGGTGGCCAGGGCGGCGAGGGCGCGCGGTCGCCACCCGGTGGCCGTCAGGACGATCAGCACCCCGGTGTTGACGGCCACGACGGCGGCGCTGACCAGCCAGATCCCGCCGGCCGAGGCCAGCGCGAGGACGGTCGGGTGCTGCCACTGGGTGGCACCGAGCAGTGCCCACGGGCCGCCGAGCGCGTGCCAGGACCGCGCGTACTCGGTGGTCAGCCAGACCGCCGGGACGACCACCAGTGCGAGCATCGCCCGACGGGCGGTCAGCGGCGGGTGCAGCAGCCGGTGGACGGCCAGGCCCACCCCGGCCTGCAGGGTGCCGAACAGCACCGCGAGCACCGGCAGCGCCGGTCCGACGGACGGGATCAGCCAGTACATCGTGGTGAGGATGAACCCGGCCCCGAACCACCACCCGCGCACCGCGGCCTCCCGAGCCCCGGGCGCCCGCTGCATCAGCAGCAGCCCGGGCACCAGCGCGACCCAGGCCAGCGAGGCCAGTCCGGGGGCCGGAAACGCCAGCACCGGCACCGCCCCGGCCGCGAGCGCCGCCACCCGGGCCCGGTACCGCCGCCCCCGGCCCGAACGGTCCGAACGGCCCGCCGTGTCAGGCCTGCTGGGGACGGGCCTGCTGGGGACGGGCCCGGCAAGGGCGGGACGACTGGCGGCGGGGCGGCGCGACATGTCCCGCATTGTCCACTTCGGAGCCGATCGCTGCCAGATGTCGGTCCACGGCGACACGTGTAGGCCCAGCCCGCTACCACGAGGAATGAAAGGGCGAAAGGGGCGAATCGGCAAGATCGTAAGCTGATCAGGAAAGCAGATGAATTGAGGTCAGTCGAGGTGTCCCGCCATGCGGGTGATTGTTTCTGGCGAACGGGGTAACCGCAGTCAAATTCGTGTACGGATTGGGAAGTGAAAGCGCGAGGTGCAGCCGCGCGGGGGATTCGCTCGCCACGGAAGGAAGCGGTACGTGAGCCCGAAAATCGACCCCTACTCCAAGACCGTCGAGGACTTTCTCAAGAACGTCAGAAAGCGCTACGACGACGAAGCAGATTATTTCAAGGCCGATTTCGAAGCGGCGATCGAGGGCGTTCAGCCGCGTCCGGATGGCACGTCGGACGACGTCTGGAAAGACTGGGCGGACGCGAATGTCGACACCCTGTGCGACTTCTTCCAGGAGTGGTACGACTGGGGGCTGAAGCAGTACTTCCAGGACGGGCTGAACTATATCGAGAAGTTCAGCTGGATCAATTACAATAATTGCGCCGGAATGTATTTCGTTACCGAAGGGTCGGGGCGCGAGATGCTGGCCGACTTTACGCATCTACAAGGCATGCAGATGGATGACCCGTCATCGAAGAGCCTCGTTGACAAGTGGAAGGAGGACCTCGGTCCGAAGGTCATGGCCAACTACAAGGAAGGAGACTGGTCGACCTTCAATAAGTTCTTCATCAGGGAACTGGCGCCTGGTGTGCGGCCGATCGACGGCGAGGACGACCCCAGTGTGGTGGTTGCCCCGACCGACTGTGTCATCAACATGATTGTTGATGAGCTGACGGAGTCGACGCGGATCCCGTGCAAGGGGGTGACCATGAACGTCCGGCAGCTGCTCGACGGCTCCGAGTACGCGACGTACTTCACCCGCGGCAGGCCGGCGAACCCGGGCGGCGGCACGGCCGTGTCGTGCATCCTGATGCCCGACACCTACCACTGGTATCACGCCCCGGTGAGCGGCCAGGTGGTGGAGGCCCGCGATGACATCGGCGGCGACTACTACGGGATGCGGGACTTCCCGGAACTGCTCAACAAGGGAAACGTCGGATACGGGTACGACTACAGCATGTTCGATTACTTCCGCCGTGGGTACGTCATCATCAAAACGCCGTATTTTGATCACAAGGGGAATCCGGACGGTGATGGCTATGTCGCCCTGGTGCCCGTAGGCCTCAACTCGATCGGCTCCGTGAAGTTCCTCGACAAGTTCAGGGACATTACAAAGGAGTCGACTCCGGTAGAGGTGCAAAAGGGCAATCAGATCGGCTACTTCCAGTACGGCGGGTCGTTGAACATCCTGCTGTTCGAGAAGGGGCGGTTCCCCGCACTGCAACTGCTCATGGGGCAGCGCATCGGGGTCCTGGAGGAATCGAGGCGGACCGAGCGTCTCTTCGAAAACTTCCGCCGCACTCGGCCGCGGCGTGTTCCGCCGACTTCCTGACCCTGATTCCGAACGGAAGGTGAACCATGTCTCGCAGCCCCGTGTACAAGATCCCCGCCAACGTCTCCAGCACGCAGACGATCCACTTCTACCCAGACCCCGAAAATCCCGATGATGCCGACGTCCAGAAGAAGGTCCGCTCCTACGCCGGATATGCGGACGTCGACGGCCCGGGCGCAGCGCAGAGTCATTTGTTCTACTGGTTCTTCGAAAGCCAGACCTGCGACCCCAACCTCGACCCCAAGGACCAGCAGGACCTGATCGAAAAAACGCCGCTGCTGATCTGGCTCAACGGCGGGCCCGGCGCCTCCTCCTTGGCGGGACTGTTCATTGAGAACGGGCCGCTGCGCATCGGTGACGACGCCGCCGGGACAGTGTCGGTGAGCCCCGACACCTGGAACCAGGAAGCGCACGTCGTCTTCTGGGACCAGCCCATCGGCGCGGGATACAGCTACTGTGACGACCCGAAGAAGTACGTCGAGGACGAGGAAACCCTCAGCCAGATGTTCTGGCAGGCCCTGCAGGAGTTCTTCACGACGTACCCGGAGTACGTGAAGTGCCCCCTGTATGTCTGCGGTGAGAGCTACGCGGGCAAGTACGTGCCGGCGATCGCCCTGAAGATCGACGAACAGAACAACAAGCAGGCCGGAAAACACATCGAACTGAAAGGGATCGCCGTAGGCAACGGCTGGATCAAGCCGGAACTGTCGATCCGCATCATGATCGACTACGCCTACGTGTCCGGATTCATCGGCAAGAACCAGAAGAAGATCCTGGACGACCACTACGCCACATTCCAGAGCGTCCTCGAGGACGGCGAGAAGACCAAGGACGCCAAAAAGCTGAAGCAGGCCACCGACCTCGGCAACGGCCTGGTGAACGCGGTCCTGGCCTACGGGGGCAACTTCGACGTCTACGACGTACGGCGCTGGGACGACCTGTCCATGGGAGCGCTGCACCCCTACCTCGACAGCGCAGAGGTCCAGAAAGCCCTGCACGTCAACAGGAAATGGCTGTGTCAGGACAATGCCGGCCCGGTGGCCACGGCGCTGAAGTGCGACAACATGGCCGACGCCTCCCCCTTGTACGCCAAGCTCATCGGCAAGGGCTACAAGACCCTCCTCTACACCGGGAACTTCGACACCGCCTGCGGATATCAGAGCACCGAGGAGATCCTGGACGGCATCCTGACGCCGCCCGACGACTGGCGCAAGGCCAAGCGGCTGATCTGGAAGCAGGCACAGGGGAACCCGAAGGGGTTCGTCCGTACCCTCAAAAACGTGACGCAGGTCTCTCTGCCCGACTCCGGACACGAAGTGCCGGCCTACCAGCCGCAGATCTGCCGGGAAATGCTCTACACCTGGCTCTCCGACCTTCCCTTCCACGGCCAGAACCCCGAGAGCGTGGCCCAGGACATCCTTGACCGGGCCCAGAAGGACGCCGACAACGAAACGGGATGAGCAAAACCTGGGCGCAGCCGGGGGCCACGAGGACCGGCGCCGGTCCACCAGGGAATGAAGGCGTGCGGTCCGTGTTCGTGAGCCGGATCACCGGCGGATCCTGACTCGATATCAGCACCGTCCGCGGAGATGGCCGGCCCCTCGCAGTCGAATCACGAGGGGCCGGCCATCAACGTACGGACCGGGCCCAGAGCCCGGGAGCCACGCGGTCAGGCCTCACCGAGGCGGGTCACCGGACGCCCGTCAGCCCTCGTCGCCGCCCTCCAGGTCGCCCTCGGTCTCCAGGAACGCGGCCTGGAGCTGCTCGATCAGCGCCGGGTCGGGCTGCTCCCAGAGGCCGCGGCTGGCCGCCTCCAGCAGACGCTCGCTGATGCCGTGCAGGGCCCAGGGGTTGGCGCCGGCCAGGAACTCGCGGTTGACCGGGTCCAGGACGTACTCCTGGGTCAGCTTCTCGTACATCCAGTCGGCGACCACGCCGGTGGTGGCGTCGTAGCCGAACAGGTAGTCCACCGTCGCGGCCATCTCGAAGGCGCCCTTGTAGCCGTGGCGGCGCATCGCCTCCATCCAGCGCGGGTTGACCACCCGGGCGCGGAAGACCCGGGCGGCCTCCTCGGTCAGGGTGCGGGTGCGGACCGTCTCCGGGCGGGTCGAGTCGCCGATGTAGGCGGTCGGGGCCTTGCCGGTGAGCGCGCGGACGGTGGCGACCATGCCGCCGTGGTACTGGAAGTAGTCGTCCGAGTCGGCGATGTCGTGCTCGCGGGTGTCGGTGTTCTTCGCGGCGACGGTGATCCGCTTGTACGCGGTCTCCATCTCCTCGCGCGCCGGGCGCCCGTCCAGCCCGCGCCCGTACGCGTAGCCGCCCCAGACCGTGTACACCTCGGCGAGGTCGGCGTCGGTGCGCCAGTCGCGGCTGTCGATCAGCTGGAGCAGGCCCGCGCCGTACGTGCCCGGGCGGGAGCCGAAGACGCGGACGGTGGCCTTGCGCTCGTCTCCGTGCACGGCGAGGTCGGCCTGGACGTGGGCACGGACGTAGTTGTCCACGTCCGGCTCCTCCTGGGCGGCGGCGAGGCGCACCGCGTCGTCCAGCAGGGCGACCACGTGCGGGAAGGCGTCCCGGAAGAAGCCGGAGATGCGCAGGGTGACGTCGATGCGCGGGCGGCCCAGCTCCTCCAGGGAGATCGCCTCCAGGCCGGTGACCCGGCGCGAGGCGTCGTCCCAGACCGGGCGGACGCCGAGCAGCGCGAAGGCCTCGGCGATGTCGTCGCCGGCGGTGCGCATCGCGCTGGTGCCCCAGAGCGAGAGCCCGACCGAGGGCGGGCAGGCGCCGTCGTTGTCGGCCCGGTACCGCTCGACCAGCGAGGCGGCGAGCGCCTGCCCGGTCTCCCAGGCGAGCTTGCTCGGCACGGCCTTGGGGTCGACGGAGTAGAAGTTGCGCCCGGTCGGCAGCACGTTGACCAGACCGCGCAGCGGCGAGCCGGACGGTCCGGCCGGGACGAAACCGCCGCCGAGCGCGTGCAGGACGGCGTCCAGCTCGTCGGTGGTGGCGGCCAGGCGCGGCACGACCTGGGTGGCGGCGAAGGCGAGCACCTCGTGCACGGCCTCCGGCAGCCCGGCGGCGACCTTCTCGACCGCCTCGGGCGACCAGTCCTCGGCCTCCATCGCCTCGACCAGGGCGCGGGCCTGCGCCTCGGCCGCGTCGGTGGCGCCGAGGGTGAGCGCGGCCTCGTCCAGGCCGAGCGCCTCACGCAGGCCGGGCAGCGCGCTGACCCCGCCCCAGATCTGCCGGGCACGCAGGATGGCGAGCACGATGTTGACCCGGTCGGTGCCGGCCGGGGCCTGGCCGAGGACGTGCAGGCCGTCGCGGATCTGGGCGTCCTTGATCTCGCAGAGCCAGCCGTCGACGTGCAGCAGGAAGTCGTCGAAGCCGTCGTCCTCGGGGCGCTCGTCCAGCCCGAGGTCGTGGTCGAGCTTGGCGGCCTGGATCAGGGTCCAGATCTGCGCGCGGATGGCGGGCAGCTTGGCCGGGTCCATCGCGGCGATGTTGGAGTGCTCGTCCAGCAGCTGCTCCAGCCGCGCGATGTCGCCGTAGGAGTCGGCGCGGGCCATCGGCGGGACGAGGTGGTCGACCAGGGTGGCGTGGGCGCGGCGCTTGGCCTGGGTGCCCTCGCCCGGGTCGTTGACCAGGAACGGGTAGACGAGGGGCAGGTCGCCGAGGACGGCGTCCGGGCCGCACTCGGCCGACAGCGCGGCGGTCTTGCCGGGCAGCCACTCCAGGTTGCCGTGCTTGCCGAGGTGGATCACCGCGTCGGCGCCGAAGCCGCCGTCCGCCTGGGCGGCCGCGATCCAGCGGTAGGCGGCCAGGTAGTGGTGCGACGGCGGGAGGTCCGGGTCGTGGTAGATCGCGACCGGGTTCTCGCCGAAACCGCGCGGCGGCTGGATCAGGACCAGCAGGTTGCCGGAGCGGATGGCGGCGAGCACGATGTCGCCGTCCGGGTTCTGCGAGCGGTCGACGTACAGCTCGCCGGGGGCCGGGCCCCAGTGCTCCTCGACGGTGTCGCGCAGGCCCTGGGGGAGCGTGGCGTACCAGCGGCGGTAGTCGGCGGCGGGGATCCGGACCGGGTTGCGGGCCAGCTGCTCCTCGGTGAGCCAGTCCTGGTCGTAGCCGCCGGCCGCGATCAGGGCGTGGATCAGGGCGTCACCCTCGTGGAGCGCTGCCTGTCCGGTCGTCTCCGAGCCGGCTCGGGCCGGGACGTCATCGGCGTCGGTGTCCAGGCCCGGCAGGTCGTGGCCGAGGTCCATGCCCTCCGCGCGGAGCCGGTGCAGCAGCCGGATCGCACTGGCCGGGGTGTCCAGGCCGACCGCGTTGCCGACCCGGGCGTGCTTGGTCGGGTAGGCGGAGAGGACCAGCGCGAGCCGGCGCTCGGCGGCCGGGATGTGCCGCAGCCGGGCGTGCTTGACCGCCGTCCCGGCGACCCTGGCGGCGCGCTCGGGGTCGGCGGCATAGACGGTGAGGCCGTCCTCGTCCAGCTCCTTGAAGGAGAACGGGACGGTGATCAGCCGGCCGTCGAACTCGGGCACGGCGATCTGGGTGGCGGTGTCCAGCGGGGAGAGGCCGTCGTCGCTGGCCTCCCACTGTGCCCGCGACCAGGTCAGGCAGAGCGCCTGCAGGATCGGCCGGTCCAGCGCCGCCAGCGCGCCCGCGTCCCAGGCCTCCTCGTCGCCGCCGGCCTGCGCGTCGGCCGGGCGGGTGCCGCCGGCGGCCAGCACGGTGGTGACGAGGACGTCGGCCGTGCCGAGCGCGGCCAGCAGCTCGGGCTCGGCGCCGCGCAGCGAGGCGCAGTAGTAGGCCTTCGCCTGCGCACCCTGGTCCTCGATGGCCCGGCAGAGGGTCTCGACGAACGCGGTGTTGCCGCTCATGTGGTGGGCGCGGTAGTAGAGCACGGCGACGGTCGGGCCCTCGCTCGTCCGGGCCTCGCGCTCCAGCGGGCCCCAGGCCGGCGCGGAGGCGGGCGGCGCGAAGCCGTGACCGGTGAGCAGCACGGTGTCGGAGAGGAACGCGCCCAGCTCGGCCAGGTTGGCCGCGCCACCGTGGGCGAGGTAGGCGTGCGCCTCGGCGGCGATGCCGGCCGGGACGGTGGACAGCTCCATCAGCTGGGCGTCGGGCGCCTGCTCGCCGGTCAGCACGACGACCGGGCGGGGGCCGGCGAGCAGTGCGTCCAGGCCCTCCTGCCAGGCGCGCCGGCCGCCGAGCAGGCGGACCACGACCAGGTCGGTGCCCTCCAGCAGGGCGGGCAGCTCCTCGGCGGAGAGCCGGGCCGGGTTGCCGAGGCGGTAGCGGACCGGGCCCTCGGAGGCGCGGGCACTGAGCAGGTCGGTGTCGGACGTCGACAGCAGCAGGATCATGCGAAGGCCCTCCCGGCCTCGATGGCGGGCACGGGGACGCGCAGGGGCGCGGGCATGCGGCAGCGCAAAGCTTCAAGCCTTCCTCGGGGTCCGCGCCCCGGGCCGGTGGAGGACGGCAGGAGTTCCTGGCTTCCACGGCGGTTGAACCGTGGTCACAGTGGCGGGACCGCACCGGGCTTGCACCGGTTTCCTCCCCTGCGCCGTCGCTGGCGTGCGGGCGGTCCGCGGGGACCGCCCGCCAGCATCGTACGGGGTGCGGCCGACCCGGGGGAGAGTGATCCGGACCGCAGCCGGGGTCACGGCCGGGCGGGAGGCGTGGATCCGGCCTGTGGGGGAGCGGCGGGTGCGGTCGGGCGGCAGCCCGTGGACGCGGCCGGGGGAAACCGGCGGAGTGACCGGACGGAGGCCGTGGGTGTGACCCGGCGATGTGACCCGGCGGAGGCCGTGGGTGTGACCCGACGGACGGAGGCAACCGATCGGATCATCTGTATGCTCGCGGCCATGCCACCGACACCCGACGCCACCGTGCCGGGCGCCGCGGTGCCCGACCGGGGGCGCGCGGACGCCTGTCCAGGAGCCCTTCGTCTGCACACCGCCGATGACGGAGCCCTGGCCCGGGTGCGCATACCCGGCGGTCTGCTGACGGTGCGTCAGGCGCTCGCGCTGGCCGACGCCGCCGACGCGCTCGGCGACGGCGACCTGGAGACCACCTCGCGCGGCAACGTCCAGTTGCGCGGCCTCGCTTCGGACTGCGGACGCGAGCTCGCCGACCGGCTGCGCGCCGTCGGCCTGCTGCCCTCCGAGACCCATGAACGGGTCCGGAACATCGTCGCCTCCCCGCTCGCCGGGCTGGACCGGGCGGGCTTCGCCGATATGCGGGCCTGGGTGCGGGAACTGGACGGCCGGCTCTGCGCGAGCGCCTGGGCGGCCGGTCTCTCCGGCAAGTTCCTCTTCGCGCTGGACGACGGGCGGGGTGATGTCGCCGCGCTCGACGCCGATGTGACATTGATCGCAGGCCCGGGCGGTACGGCGCTGCTGCGCCTCGGCCGGGCCCCCGTCGCGCGGCCCGTGCCGGCCGGGCGGGCGGTGGACGCGGTGCTGGCCGCGGCCCGCGGCTTCCTGGACGCGCTGCGGGCGCACGGCCGCAAGGCCTGGCACCTGCGCGAGGTGCCCGATCTCCTGCCGGACCTGCTGGCCGGGCTGCCCGACCTGCCCGGCCTGCCCGATGCGCCGGACCTGCCGGACGCCCCCGCGGGTGTCGTGCCGCTCCCCCCGGTGGGCGGGGCACATCCCGAGGTGGGCGTGGTGCCCGGCGGCCTGTCGGTCGGGATGCGCTTCGGCCGGGTCGGCTCCGACCAGTGGCGGACCCTGGCCGACGCCGCCGAGGGCGAGCTCAGACTGACTCCCTGGCGCGGCGCCGTCCTGCCGGGCGCCCCGCCCGGGCGACTGCCCGCGCTGGCCGCGGCCGGCTTCCGTACCGAGCCGGGATCGCCGTGGGCGCGGGCCACCGCCTGCACCGGACTGCCGGGCTGCGCCCGGTCGGTGGCCGATGTCCGGGCTGACGCGGCGCGGGCGCTGGACGTGATGAGCGGCGCCGGCCTGCCCGTGCACTGGTCCGGCTGCGAACGGCGCTGCGGGCACCCCGCCGGCCGATGGGTGGACGTGCTGGCGACCGGGCAGGGCTACCGGGTGACGGTGACCGACGGAACGTCGGGCGTGAAGAGCGGCGAAACGAGTGACGTGACGAGCCATCTGACGACACACCCGACGAGTCACCTGACGAGCGGCGTGACGAACGTGACGAACGACGTGACGAACGAGGAGATGGCCGAGGCGGTCGCCGAGGCCAGGAGGACCACGAAGTGATCGAGTACGAGAAGGACGGCGCGTCCATCTACCGCCAGTCCTTTGCCACCATCCGCGCCGAGGCCGACCTGGCCGCCCTGCCCGCGGACGTCTCCCAGGTCGCGGTGCGGATGATCCACGCCTGCGGCATGGTCGACCTGGTCGAGGACCTGGTGTACTCGCCGGGCGTGGTCGCCTCCGCCCGCCGGGCACTGCGCGCCGGGGCGCCGATCCTCTGCGACGTGAACATGGTGGCCAGCGGTGTCACCCGCAAGCGGCTGCCCGCCGACAACGAGGTGATCTGCACCCTGACCGACCCGTCGGTGCCCGAGCTGGCCCGGAAGGCGGGCAACACCCGCAGCGCCGCCGCGATGGAACTGTGGCTGCCCCGGCTTGAGGGCGCGGTGGTGGCCGTCGGCAACGCGCCCACCTCGCTGTTCCGGCTGCTGGAGCTGATCGAGGCGGGTGCCCCGCGCCCGGCCGCGGTGATCGGCGTCCCGGTCGGCTTCATCGGTGCCGCCGAATCGAAGGACGCACTGGCCGGGCATCCGTCCGGGCTGGAGCACCTGGTGGTGCGCGGCCGTCGCGGCGGCAGCGCGATCGCCGCCGCCGCCATCAACGCGATTGCGAGCGAAGAAGAGTGACGGAGCAGCAGAACGCCACCGGCCGGCTCTACGGAGTGGGTCTCGGCCCCGGCGACCCGTCCCTGGTGACGGTTCGCGCCGCCGAACTCATCGGCAAGGCCGACGTGGTGGCGTACCACAGTGCCCGGCACGGCCGCTCGATCGCCCGCTCCATCGCCGAGCGATATCTGACGGGTGGTCAGATCGAGGAGAAGCTGGTCTACCCGATCACGGTCGAGACCACCGACCACCCCGGCGGCTACCGGGGGGCGTTGGACGACTTCTACGAGGAGGCGGCCGTCCGCCTCGCCGCCCACCTGGACGCCGGGCGCGACGTCGTCGTGCTCGCGGAGGGCGACCCGCTGTTCTACGGCTCGTACCAGCACATGCACAAGCGCCTCGCGCACCGCTACCCGACCGAGGTGGTCCCCGGCGTGACGTCGGTCAGCGCGGCCGCCGCCCGGCTCGGGCAGGCGCTCACCGAGGCCGAGGAGACGCTCACCATCATCCCGGGCACCCTGCCCGAGGAGGAGCTGACCGCGCGGATCGCCTCCGCCGACTCCGCCGTGATCATGAAGCTGGGCCGCACCTTCCCGGCCGTCCGTCGCGCCCTGGAGCGGGCCGGGCGGCTCGACGACGCGCAGTACGTGGAGCGCGCCTTCATGGACGGCGAGCGCACCGCGCCGCTGGCGGACGTCGACGCCGAGACCGTGCCGTACTTCTCGGTGGCCGTGCTGCCGAGCAAGGTCGCGCCGTTGGAGGCCGTGGTCTCCGTTCCTGCGGCCTCCGTGCCCGAGGCTTCGGAGTCCGAGGCTTCGGAGCCCGAGGGTGTGGGTGCCGGCAGTGTCACCGTCATCGGTACCGGCCCGGCCGGCCCGCTCTGGCTCACCCCCGAGGCACGCGGTGCGCTCGCGGCCGCCACCGACCTGGTCGGCTACACCACCTACCTGGACCGGGTGCCCGTCCGGCCCGGTCAGCAGCGGCACGGCTCGGACAACAAGGTCGAGTCCGAGCGCGCCGAGTTCGCGCTCGACCTGGCCCGGCGAGGACACCGCGTCGCCGTGGTGTCCTCCGGTGACCCGGGTGTCTTCGCGATGGCCACCGCCGTGCTGGAGGTCGCCTGCGAGGAGACGTACCGGGACGTCCCGGTGCGGATCGTCCCCGGCATGACCGCCGCGCACGCGGCCGCCTCCCGGGCCGGCGCCCCGCTCGGCCACGACTACGCCGTGGTCTCGCTGTCCGACCGGCTCAAGCCCTGGGACGTCGTGGCCAAGCGCCTGCGTGCCGCGGCCGAGGCCGACCTGGTGCTCGCCCTCTACAACCCCGGTTCGCAGTCCCGCACCACTCAGGTCGGCCGCGCGCGCGACCTGCTGCTGGAGTACCGGGCGCCCGGGACGCCGGTGGTGATGGCCCGCGATGTCGGCGGTCCGACCGAGCGCGTCCGGACGGTGCGGCTGGGGGAGCTGGACCCCACGCAGGTCGACATGCGGACCATCCTGCTCATCGGCTCCTCGCAGACCCAGGCCGTCGAGCGTGGCAACGGCACCGAGGTCGTCTGGACCCCGCGCCGGTACCCGGAGTAGCGGGCGGACAGCGAACGGCAAACGACAAACGGCGAACAACTAACAGATAACAGATTTCGAAATCTGTTATCTGTTAGTTGTCGGCGATCTCGATGATCCGGGCGTGTTGCGGGTAGTCGATGTGGGAGGCGGTGTTGATCTCCCAGAAGGCGCGCTCCGGCACCCCGTGGCCGTGCGCGGTGATCTTGTTCATGTGGGTGTGGCCGTTCACCCAGGCGACCACGTTCGGGTAGCGCTGCAGCAGGGCCACCAACTCGTTGCCGTCGTGCCGCTTCTCGAAGATGTTGCGCGGGTCCGGCAGCAGGTTGCCCATGGTGTCGCTGGTGTGGTGGCTGAAGACCACGATCAGCTGGTCGCTGCCGCCGCCGCGCACCCTGCGGCCGTCCGCGTCGTACCAGTGGCCGCTGTTCGCCTTGAGCCGGCTCTCCAGCCAGCGCAGTTGGGCGGTGCCGAGCGAACCGTCCGCGAAACCGGCCTGGTTGGTGGTGTCCAGGCTGATGCCCAGCACCTTCTCCGAGATCCGGAAGGTGTAGTACAGCTTGCCGCTGCCCACCGCGTCCGAGGTGAAGCCGTGGCCGTGCGGGCCCGCGCCGGTGTAGGCGGGGTCGAGGTGCGCCTTGGCGAACTCCTTGAGCGTGAACGGCCGGCGGCGCTCGTCCGGGGTGATCCGGCGCACTGCGTCGCCGTCCGACAGCAGCCGGCCCAGCAGCAGCGCGGCGCCGGCCGGATCGCGTCGCAGCGCCTCCATCAGCTTGGCCGCGTCCGCGTCGTTGCAGCCCTCCAGCTTGTACTCGCCGGTGTAGAGCGAGTCCAGCAGCCCGAAGTCGGGCAGCGAGCCCTCAAGGCTGTCGTCGTGGTTGCCGACCGTGGTGTACCAGGGCGTCCGCAGGCCGGGCGCGTCGAACGGGCGGCCGGCGGCGGCGAGCAGCCCGGGCACCTGCGGGAACCCCTTGGCCTTGTAGCCGTCCTGGAACGTCGACTCGGGGTTCCAGTAGGCGGCGCTGCCGGAGTTCTGCACGCCCTCGTAGCGGGAGGTGTCACCGGTGTTCTGGGCCAGCCGGCCGCCGGCCATCACGGTCAGGTACCAGTCGAGCTCGATGTGCTCGTGGTTGTCGGTGTTGTCGCCGGTGGCCATCACCAGGCTGAACGGCATCCCCGTGTAGGGGCCGCCGGCCAGCGAGTTGACCCGCTCGACGAGGGCGGAGACGCCGCGTGCGTTCAGGGTCTCCTGCGGACGGTGCGCACTGTCGTTGAACCGGGCCAGGTACTCGAACCGTACCGGGGACTCGGTGTCCACCAGGTGCAGGTCGGTGAACTGGACGAAGCTGGCCAGGCCGGTGCGGCGGTCGTCCCGTCCGGCGCCGGGGGCGGCCACGTCGCCGCGGACCACCAGCGGCCGGCCCGGCCCCGCGGTGAGCCGCTTGTACGCGGCGCTGCCGACCGGAGTGGCGACCTGGTCGAGCGTCGTCCCCTTCACCTGGACGGCGCGCGCCGCGGTGGCCGCCAGCGCGCGGTCCCGCTCCGCCGCCGACGCGAACCGCGCGCCGCCCGCCGACAGCGCCGTCCACGCCGCGGCCACCGACGTGCCCGTGACGAACGTGCGCCGACTCATCCCAGCCACAACAACCCCCACGCTTCTGACGGTCCGGTTGGGCGGACCGTCATGTCATGAACCCGACTTCTGGCGGAGCGACAGATTACTCACTGGTAGGGGTGCGGTGCGAGGCCCGGGCGGAGAACTCTTCGGGAACGCGCGGGGACAGGGTGGGAGCGAGCGACCCCGCCGGGGCTCCGCCAGGCGAATGGGGGAAAATCGACCCCGGCGGCCGACCCGGCCGTGCAGTGGCGGACGGCCCGGTTCCGGTGGCACCGGCGGGCGGTCCCGAGACAAAGGGGCGCACGTGGCCGAATCGGGAGGCCGGGCCGGGCAGCTGAAGAGCAGCGGCCTGCGGCACGGCTGGACGACGGGCGCCTGTGCCACGGCGGCCACCAAGGCCGCCTACACCGCCCTGCTCGACGGCGGCTTCCCCGACCCCGTGACGATCACGCTCCCCAAGGGCCAGCGGCCCGCGTTCGCCCTGGCCGTCGAGGAACTGACCGCCGAGGAGCCGGCAGCCGAGGACCTGGCAGCCGAGGACCTGGCAGCCGAGGACCTGGCGGCCGGAGAGCCGCTGGGCCCCCGGGCGATGGCCGGGGTGGTCAAGGACGCCGGCGACGACCCCGACGTCACGCACGGCGCGCTGATCCGTTCGACCGTGTGGGCGGGGGAGCCCGGCAGCGGGGTGGTGTTCCGGGCCGGACCGGGGGTGGGGACGGTCACCAAGGCGGGGCTGCCGCTGGCGGTGGGGGAGCCGGCCGTCAATCCGGTGCCCCGACAGATGATCCGGGACGCCGTCGCCGAGGTGGCGGCCGAGTTCGGCGGCACCGGGGACGTGGTGGTGGAGATCTCCGTCGACCACGGCGAGGAGATCGCCCGCTCCACCTGGAACCCCCGGCTGGGAATCCTCGGTGGGCTGTCCATCCTCGGCACGACCGGGATCGTCGTCCCCTACTCCTGCTCCGCCTGGATCGACTCCATCCGGCGCGGGGTGGACGTGGCCCGGGCCGCCGGGCGGACCCATGTCGCGGGCTGCACCGGTTCGACGTCCGAGAAGGTGGCCGTCGCGGTGCACGGGCTGCCCGAGGACGCGCTGCTCGACATGGGCGACTTCGCCGGCGCCGTCCTCAAGTACCTCAAGCGCCACCCGGTGCCCCGGCTGACCATCGCGGGCGGCTTCGCCAAGCTCTCCAAGCTGGCCGCGGGCCACCTCGACCTGCACTCGGCGCGTTCCCAGGTCGACAAGGGGTACCTGGCCGGGCTGGCCCGCAAGGGCGGTGCGGACGCGGCGCTCGCCGAGGCGGTGGCCGCGGCCAACACGGGCCTGGAGGCGGTCCAGCTCTGCCGGGCGGCCGGCGTCCCGCTCGGCGACCTGGTGGCCGAGGCCGCCCGCGCCACCGCGCTCGGCGTGCTGGTCGGTTCGCCGGTCGCGGTGGACGTCATCTGCATCGACCGCGCGGGCACCCTCGTCGGCCGGGCGGAGCCGCTCGGGCCGGCCGCCGGCTGAGCGAACGGGCACCCGGTTCTCCGGGGCAGGAGCCGAGGGCGCCTGCCCTTCCATATCGTGGATGAGATTGCCACCGTCCTGCCCGAGGCGTCCGCCACCTGGCAGTGCGTCACCCTCGACGGGCCGGAGGACGACTGGGCGGAGGCGTGCTGCCGTGCTGCCGGACGGGTCTGCGCCCGAAGGAGGCGACGCCCTTGCTGGCGTCATGTACTGACGCAGATAAGCCCTGCAAAAGGACAAATAGTTCGCCACGCCCACCCCGGATTCTGGTGATATCTCAAGCATGAGATATGGTCTGGCGGGTGACAGGCGACTACCTCACCCGTATCGGCACCCTCATCCGTACCGCGCGTCAGCACCGTGGTTGGTCCCAGGCCCAGCTCGGCGAAGCCCTCGGCACCAGCCAGAGCGCGGTCAACCGCATCGAACAGGGCAAGCAGAACGTCAGCCTTGAGATGATCGCCCGCATCGGCGAAGCCCTCGACAGCGAGATCGTCTCCCTCGGCTACGCCGGCCCGATGCACCTGCGCGTCGCCGGCGGCACCCGGCTCTCCGGCGCCATCGACGTGCGCAGCAGCAAGAACGCCTGCGTGGCGATCCTCTGCGCCTCGCTGCTGACCACCGGCCGCACCACGCTGCGCCAGGTGGCCCGGATCGAGGAGGTCTACCGGATCCTCGAGGTGCTCACCAGCATCGGCGTCAAGAGCCGCTGGATCAACGACGGCCGCGACCTCGAACTCACCCCGCCCGCCGAGCTCGACCTCGCCGCCATGGACGTCGCGGCCGCCCGCCGCACCCGCAGCGTGCTGATGTTCCTCGGGCCGCTGATGCACCGCGCCGACCGCTTCGCCATCCCGTACGCGGGCGGCTGCGACCTCGGCACCCGGACCGTCCAGCCGCACCTGGCCGCGTTGCGCCGCTTCGGTCTGGAGGTCGCCACCACCTCCGGCGCGTATCACGCCTCGGTCGAGCCGGGCGTCTCGCTGGACCGCCCGATCGTGCTGACCGAGCGCGGCGACACCGTCACCGAGAACGCCCTGCTCGCCGCCGCCCGGCACAACGGCGTCAGCGTCATCCGCAACGCCTCCTCCAACTACATGGTCCAGGACCTCTGCTTCTTCCTGGAACTGCTGGGCGTGAAGATCGAGGGCATCGGCACCACCACCCTCACCGTGCACGGTCTGCCCGAGATCGGTTGCGACGTCGACTACACCCCCGCCGAGGACCCGGTGGAGGCGATGAGCCTGCTGGCGGCCGCGGTGGTGACCGGCTCCGAGCTGACGATCCGCCGGGTGCCGATCGAGTTCCTGGAGATCGAGCTCGCGGTGCTGGAGGAGATGGGCCTCGACTACGACCGGACCCCCGAGTACCCGGCCCACAACGGCCGTACCCGGCTCACCGACCTCACCGTGCGGCCGTCCAAGCTGACCGCGCCGATCGACAAGATCCACCCGATGCCGTTCCCCGGCATCAACATCGACAACGTGCCGTTCTTCGCCGCGATCGCCGCGGCCGCCCACGGCACCACGATGATCCACGACTGGGTCTACGACAACCGCGCCATCTACCTCACCGAACTCACCCGCCTCGGTGCGGACATCAAGCTGCTCGACCCGCACCGCGTCCTGGTCCAGGGCCCGACCCGCTGGCGCGCCGCCGAGATGGTCTGCCCGCCCGCGCTGCGTCCCGCCGTGGTCATCCTGCTCGCCATGCTCGCCGCCCAGGGCACCTCGGTGCTGCGCAACGTCTATGTCATCAACCGCGGTTACGAGGACCTGGCCGAGCGCCTCAACTCGGTCGGCGCCCAGATCGAGACCTTCCGCGACATCTGACGCCCGCCCGGGAACCGCCTGTCGACCGGCCTCAGCCACCGAGGCCGGTCAACAGCCAGGCGACATCCAGCCGACAGCCGGACGACATCCGGTCCGGCTACTCCCCGGTTTCGCCGTTGAGGTGCTCGCGCAGGAGGTCGGCGTGGCCGTTGTGGCGGGCGTACTCCTCGATCATGTGGGTGAGGATCCAGCGCAGCGAGAAGACCTCCTCGCCGTAGTGCCCGATTACGTCCAACGACTCGGCGGCGGCGACGAGTTCCCGGGCGTGGTCGCACTCGCGGCGCCAGACGGTGAAGGCCTCGTCGGGGTCGGCGGTGTCGGTGTCGAACTCGGCGAAGGTGCCGTCGGGGTGCTTCCAGAAGCCGTTCCGGGCCTCGTTGTTGAGGACGTTGCGGAACCAGCTCCGCTCGACCTCGGCGAGGTGCCGGACCAGGCCGAGCAGCGAGAGCCCCGACGGCGCGAGTGCCCGGGTCCGGAGCTGCTCGGCGGTCAGCCCGGCGCACTTCATGGCGAGGGTGTCCCGCTGATAGTCCAGAAAACCGGTCAGGGTGGACCGTTCGTCGCCCGTCCGCGGGGTCTCGGTGCGCTGATCGCTCTTCATGCGCCCATTCTGCCGAAGGGGCCGGACGCCCGCCCGGTGATTTCCGAGGGCGGTGGCGTCAGCCGCCAACCGTCGTGATCCCCAGGCCGAGCAGCCGCTCCAGCCGGCCGACGGCTGCCGGGACGTCCGGTGCGACCGGTACGCCGGCCGGTACCGCCGGGCGCTCCACGATCACCACGGGCAGGCCGAGTTCGCGGGCGGCGGTCAGTTTGGGGGCGGTGGCGGCGCCACCGCTGTCCTTGGTGACCAGCACGTCGATGCGGTGCGCGCGCAGCAGCTCCCGCTCACCGTCGAGGGTGAACGGGCCCCGGTCGAGCAGGACTTCGGTGGCGGCCGGCATCGGCGGCTCCGGCGGTTCGACCGAGCGGGCCAGGAAGTGCAGGCCGTCGAGGCGGGCGAAGGCGCCGATGCCCTGGCGGCCGGTGGTCAGGAAGACGCGCCGGCCGAGGGAGGGCAGCAGCGCGGCGGCGGAGGCGAGCGAGGCCACCGGGTGCCAGCGGTCCCCGGCCACCGGTGTCCAGCCCGGGCGGCGCAGGGCCAGCAGCGGTACGCCGGTGGCGGCGGCCGCGAGGGCCGCGTTGTGCGACATGGCGGCGGCGAACGGATGGGTGGCGTCCACGAGCGCGTCCACCCGCTCGGCCCGGAGCCAGTCGGCGAGTCCGTCCGGCCCGCCGAAGCCGCCGATCCGGACCTCCCCGGCGGGCAGCCGGGGTTCGGCGACCCGGCCGGCCAGCGAGCTGGTGACCCGCAGCGCGGGGGCACCGGTCAGTGCGGAGGCCAGCGCGCGGGCCTCCGTGGTGCCGCCGAGGATCAGGACGTGTGCCATCAGGCCCCGCAGGGCTCGTGCGGGCGCTCGCGGTCCGCCGAGTAGAGGTGGCTGTCGCGGAACTGCTCGGCGGCCAGCGTCCGTCCGACGATGATCACCGCCGTCCGGACCACGCCCGCCGCCTTCAGCTGCCCGGCGATGTCGGCCAGGGTGCCGCGCAGCACCAGCTCGTCGGGGCGGCTGGCCATCGCGACCACGGCGGCCGGGCAGTCGGCGCCGTAGTGCGGCAGCAGCTGCTCGACCACGTCGTCCACGTACCCGGCGGCCAGGTGCAGCACCAGCAGGGCGCCGCTGCGGCCGAGGGTGGCCAGGTCCTCGCCCTCGGGCATCGGGGTGGCGCGCTTGGCGATCCGGGTGAGGATGACGGTCTGGCCGACGGTCGGCACCGTCAGTTCCCGCTTCAGCGCGGCCGCCGCGGCGGCGAAGGCGGGCACGCCGGGTACGACCTCGTACGGGACGCCGGCCGCGTCCAGCCGGCGCATCTGTTCGGCGACGGCGCTGAAGACGGACGGGTCGCCGGAGTGCAGCCGGGCCACGTCCTGCCCGGCCTCGTGCGCGCGGACCAGCTCGGCGATGATCTGGTCCAGGTTGAGCTGCGCGGTGTCGACCAGCCGGGCGCCGGGCGGGCACTCGTCCAGCAGCTCGCGCGGCACCAGGCTGCCGGCGTAGAGGCAGACCTCGGCGCGGGCCAGGATCCGCTGGCCGCGCAGGGTGATCAGGTCGGCGGCGCCCGGGCCGGCTCCGATGAAGTGGACGGTCACGAGGAGTCTCCTAAACGGCAGAGGGCTTGGCGGCGGGCTGCGCGGGCTCACCGGCGGGCGGTACGTGCTCGACGGCCGGCCGTGCGGGCTTGACGGCGGACCACTGGGTGACGGGCATCGCCTGCCGCCAGCCGGTGAAGCCGCCCACCGGGACGGCGTGCGCGACGGAGAGCCGCAGCAACTCGCCGCCGTGGCGCCGGTACCACTCGGTGAGCAGGGCCTCGGACTCCAGCGTCACGGTGTTGGCGACCAGTCGCCCGCCCGGTGGCAGCGCCGCCCAGCAGGCGTCCAGCAGGCCGGGCGCGGTGAGCCCGCCGCCGATGAACACGGCGTCGGGGGTGGGCAGTCCGGCGAGCGCGGCGGGTGCGGGCCCGGTGACCACGCGTAGCCGGGGCACGCCGAGCGCGGCGGCGTTGCGGGCGATGCGCCCGGCCCGGACGGCGTCCCGCTCGATGCTGACGGCCTGGCAGTCACGGTGCGCGCGCAGCCACTCGACGGCGATCGAGCCGGAGCCGCCGCCGACGTCCCAGAGCAGTTCGCCGGGGGCGGGGGCCAGCGTGGCGAGGGTGGCGGCGCGGACGTGCCGCTTGGTGAGCTGGCCGTCGCTCTCGTAGGAGTCGTCGGGCAGACCGGGGACGAGGGAAGCCCGGGGGCCGTCGGCCAGTTCGACGGCGATGACGTTCAGCGGGTCGCCGGCCGGGTGGGGCCAGCCGTCCGCCGGACCGTCCAGCCGCCGTTCGCCCGGTCCGCCGAGCTGCTCCAGCACGCTCAGCCGGGCGGCGCCGTGGCCGCGCGCGGTGAGCAGCCCGGCGACGGCGGCCGGGGTGGCGGCGTCGGAGCTGAGCACCAGCAGGCGGCGGCCGGGGTGGAGGGCGAGGGTGAGGGCGTCCAGGGGGCGGCCGACCAGGCTCACCACCTCGGTGGCTTCGAGCGGCCAGCCGAGCCGGGCGCAGGCGTAGGAGACGGAGGAGGGGTGCGGCAGTACACGCAGCCGTTCGGCTCCGACGGTCTCGGCGAGGGTGCGGCCGATGCCGTAGAACATCGGGTCCCCGCTGGCGAGGACGGCCACCGCGCGCGAGGCGTGCTCGGCCAGCAGCCCGGGGACGGCCGGGCGCAGCGGTGAGGGCCACGGCACCCGTTCGGCGGCCACCTCGTCGGCGGGCAGCAGGGCGAGCTGCCGGGGCCCGCCGATCACCACCTCGGCGGTCCGCAGCGCCGCCCGGGAGGTGCCGGCGAGGCCGGGCCAGCCGTCGGCCCCGATCCCGACGACGGTGATCGGGGGTGGCAGCTCGGGCACCGGGTGGCTCCTCGTCGATCCGTTTGGCGTGGTCGGGGCAGCCTACCTGGCGGTTCGCCCGCCTCTCCCGGCCAGGGTGCGGGCCTTCCCGGCCGTCGGGATACGGGTCTTTCCCGCTGGGGTGCGGGGCTTCCCGGCCGTCGGGGTGCAGGTCTTCCGGGACCGGGCTAGCGTCGTCAGGGGGGACCTCAGCACGCAACGGAGGACACCATGTCCGAGTCAGCGGTCCCGTACTCCACCAACAACGTGGGCATCCCGGTGCCGAGTGACGAGAACTCACTCACGGTGGGCCGGGACGGCCCGATTCTGCTGCACGACCACTATCTGATCGAGAAGATGGCCCAGTTCAACCGGGAGCGGGTGCCCGAGCGGGTGGTGCATGCCAAGGGAGCCGGGGCGTACGGCGTCTTCGACACGACGGAGGACGTCAGCCGGTACACGAAGGCGACCCTGTTCCAGCCGGGCAAGCGGACCGAGATGCTGGCCCGCTTCTCGACCGTGGCCGGGGAGCAGGGCAGCCCGGACACCTGGCGCGACCCCCGCGGGTTCGCGTTGAAGTTCTACACCGAGGACGGCAACTACGACCTGGTCGGCAACAACACGCCGGTCTTCTTCGTCCGCGACACGATCAAGTTCCAGGACTTCATCCGCTCGCAGAAGCGCCGCCCCGACAACGGGCTGCGCGACCACGACATGCAGTGGGACTTCTGGACGCTGTCGCCGGAGTCCGCGCACATGGTCACCTGGCTGATGGGCGACCGCGGCATCCCGAAGTCGTACCGGCATATGAACGGCTATGGCTCGCACACCTATCTGTGGATCAACGCGAGCGGCGAGCGGCACTGGGTCAAGTACCACTTCAAGACCGACCAGGGCATCGACTTCCTCACCGCGGAGGAGGCCGACCGGCTGGCCGGCACCGACCCGGACCTGCACCGCCAGGACCTCTGGCACGCCATCGAGCACGGCAACCACCCGTCCTGGACGCTGTACGTCCAGGTCATGCCGTTCGACCAGGCGCCCGGCTACCGGTTCAACCCCTTCGACCTGACCAAGGTGTGGCCGCACGGCGACTACCCGCTGATCAAGGTCGGGACGATGACCCTGAACCGCAACCCCGAGGACTACTTCATCCACATCGAGCAGGCCGCCTTCGAGCCCTCCAACCTGGTCCCCGGCGTCAGCGTCTCGCCGGACAAGATGCTGCTCGGCCGGATCTTCTCCTACCCCGACACCCACCGCTACCGGATCGGCCCCAACTACGCCCAGCTGCCGCCGAACCGGCCGCACGTCCCGGTGCACTCGTACGCCAAGGACGGTCCGATGCGCTTCGACCCGGCGCGCACGGCCGCACCGTACGCGCCCAACTCCAAGGGCGGCCCGGCGGCGGACCCGCAGCGGTACGACGACCCGGCCGCCGGGTGGCAGAGCTCCGGCGAGATGGTGCGTGAGGCGTACTCGTTGCACGCCGAGGACGACGACTGGGGGCAGGCCGGCACGATGGTGCGCAAGGTGCTGAACGACGCGCAGCGCGACCGGCTGGTCTCGAACATCGTCGGCCACCTCAAGGACGGGGTCACCGACCCGGTGCTGGAGCGGGCGGTGCAGTACTGGCGCAATGTCGACAAGAACCTCGGCGACCGCGTCGCCGCGGGTGTCGGCAAGTCCTGACCGGCTGTTGTCGCAGTCGCAGTGGCTGGTGGTGGTGAGGGCGCGGGCCGCGGGCGGGCCCGCGCCCTCACCGCTGCGTCCAGTCCCCGGACGGGATGAGCGCGGGGTGGGCGCGCAGCCGGGCGGCGACGGCCGGGCCGGCCAGGTAGACCCAGGCGTCCAGGGTCTCGCCGGTCTCGGTGCGCACGGCCAGCCGGCGCCGGACGTAGTGGCCGGTGCCGTCCGCCCGGCAGCCCTCCAGAGCGTCGAGCCCGGCGAGCGCGGGGGCGTACGCGTCGGCGTGCACGGTGATCAGCTCGCCCACGATCCGCCGGCCCGGTGCCTGGTCCGGCAGGGCGTACGGGAAGCCGGGGCCGTCGTGCAGCGCGGCGCCGTCCAGGACGGCCGGCCGGATGTCCGCGCAGTGGCCGGCCAGGTGGGCGGCGTGGTTGCCACCGTCGCTGCGGAGCGTGCCGTAGACGAAGAACGGCAGGCCGGCCGACGAATCGGCGGACGAACCAGCGGGCGAACCGGTGGGCACGGGGTCGCCACCTCCTGGCTGGGGAGCGCCCACGGTACGTCGCGGTGGCCGCCTGGCGATACCCACTGGCGCGACGGGCCGCCGATGCGCTCTCATAGCGGGTGTTTCGTCAGCACCGTCCAAGGGGGACACCCATGACAGCACCCGTCTCACCCAAGTCCGCGACGGACTCAGCCGCCCCCGGGGCCGCCCGGCTGGGCGGGGCGGTCTGGGGAGCGCTCGCCCTGGTGTACGTGGTGTGGGGGTCGACCTATCTGGCGATCCGGATCGCGCTGGAGACGATGCCCTCCTTTCTCTCCGCCTCGGCGCGCTTCCTCTGTGCCGGACTGCTGCTGGCCGTCTTCGTCCTGGTCCGCCACGGGCGGGCCGGCCTGCGGGTGAACCTGCGGCAGCTGGGCTCGTCCGCGCTGGTCGGCGGCCTGCTGCTGACCGGGGGCAACGGGCTGGTGGTGCTCGGCGAGAACTCCGTCCCGTCCGGACTGGCCGCCCTGCTGGTCGCCGCCGTCCCGCTCTGGATGGTGCTGCTGACGGCGGCGAGCGGCGACCGTCCGAAGCCCGCCGAACTGGCCGGTGTGCTGGTCGGCCTGGCCGGGCTGGCGGTGCTCTCCGCGCCCGCGATCGGCGGGGACATCGCGCCCGCCGGGGTGATCGTGGTCATCTGCGCCACGCTGGCCTGGGCGGCCGGCTCGTTCGCCGCCAAACGGATCGCGATGCCGGGCAACGTCCTCGCCGCGAGCGCGTACCAGATGCTCGCGGGCGGCCTGGGCAACCTGCTGATCGCCCTGGTCCGCGGCGAGCAGCGCGGCTTCGACCCGGGCGCCGTCTCCGGCCGCTCCTGGCTGGCGCTCGGCTACCTGGTGGTGGCCGGTTCGCTGGTCGCCTTCACCGCGTACGCCTGGCTGCTGCGGTCCGCGCCACTGACGCTGGTCGCCACCTACGCGTACGTGAACCCGGTGGTGGCGGTGCTGCTCGGCTGGCTGATCCTGGCCGAGCCGCTGACCGGCCCCACCCTGCTGGGCGGGGCGATCGTGGTCGCGGGCGTCTGCCTGGTGGTGAGCGTCAGCCGGGCGCCTTCTCCCCGCAGGCCGTCCCGCCGGACGCCCGCCGATCCCGCCGACCGGATGCCTACCGGTCGGACGCCTGGCCGCCGGCGGTGAGCTCCACCGCCGGGTCCGGGCCGGTGGTGAGGGAGCGGGAGGAGACGATCTGCCGCAGGTGGGCGTAGGGGCTGGTCAGGTCGACCACCGGCCCCGGGTCGTAGGTGTCGCGGCCCATCGCGACGGTGCCGAAGCAGTCGTTCGCGGCCTCTCAGCCGGAATCAGCCGAACCGGATCTGCCGGACCCCCGTCCACGCCCGGCGCAGCCTGCCACGGAGCTCGCCGTCCGTGTTGGGCGCGAGCGTCAGCCCGGCCGAGGCGGCGATGCGGTCGGCGACCCGCGCGACGGGGAGGTGGTCGGTGTGGAGGTGCTCGCCGAACGCGTCGCCGTTGAGCCGCTCCAGACAGTGGTCCAGCTTGGCGACGGCGAAACTCTCCCGGCGCAGCGGCGCGTCCTTGCCTCCGACCAGCCGGACGGCATGCCCGAAGTCGCGCTCGCGCAGCCGCCGCAGCACCGTCTCCCGCTCGGCCAGCAGGGCGAAGTGTCGTACGTCATGGCCGCGTTCGCGCAGCCGTCCGACGGTGTCGGCGAAGTACGCAGGCTCGACGACGGTCATCGGCACGATCACCGCCCCTCGGTACTCGGTCAGCGTGCGGTCCAGCACCTCGTACACGCCCTGCCGCCAGGCCGGCAGGTCCTGGAAGTCGCCCCGCAGCGGCTTCGGCAGCATCCGGTGCAGCCCGAACCCGACCTCCTCCGGGTCGCAGATCACGCTGCCGGGGAGCCGGCGCCGGAGCTCGTGCGCCGTCTGTGTCTTGCCGCCGCCGAAGGGCCCGTTGATCCACAGGAGCATGCCCGGCACCCTACGGGAGCCCGCCGGGTGGCGTCGGGGGGATTCCCGGCTGTCGTCTGCGCGGGCCAATTCCTTTGATTCGGCCGGGTTCGGCGTATCCGCGCAGACGGGATAGCGTCCGTATTCCGGAACATTCGGTCCGGTCCCGGCCAGAACGAAGCTATTCGGTCATTGTCCCGATTCATGGCATGGGCATGCAGGGTGTGGGATATTCCTAGTAGCTGTTCGGTTGACTCCAAGTAACGCCATGGTGCACGCGTCATGGCAAGACGTTCCCAGGGCCTCTCCGGGCAGCGGTCGCGGTCGCGGCCGACGGGGAGGTCGAACGGCACCGACAACCCTCTGGAGCCTGGAGAATGGACAACCACGGCACCACCATCGCGCTCGACACCGCACAGGTCACGCGGTTCTTCGAGCTCGGCTATCTCGTGCTCCCCGCCTTCCTGCCGTCGGATCTCGTCGCCCGACTGGAAACCGAGGTCGACCGCTGGGTCGACACCGGTCTCCGGGACCGCTCGATCGCGGCCTGCCTCGACCCGGAATCGGCCGGAACCCCCGCCGTCCTGGAGATCGAGCTGGCCGCCCACGGCGAACTGGTCGGCCACCCGCCGCTGCTCTCGACAATCTCCCGGCTGATCGGCCCGGATTTCGTCTTCCACCACATGCACAGCAATCGCCAGGCCCCGGGATCGGCCGGCAAGGAATGGCATCACGACTACGAGCAGGGCCCGCACGCCGACCGTTCGAAAGTCATGGTCCACGCGCTGCACTATCTCGGCGGACTCGACCCGACGGTGGGCGCGCTCGCGGTACTTCCCGGCTCGCACCGGGAACTGGCGGGAAAACGCGCCAGAGCCCATCTCGGCACCGCGGAACTCCCCGGCGAGGCGGTGATCGACGACCTGCCGCCGTGCTCCACCGTGCTCCTCCACTCGGCGCTCTTCCACGCCCGCCGTCCCTCACCCGCAGGTCAGCGCCGTGAGCGGTACATGGTGGACAGCTCGTACTGTCAGTGTGGTGTCAGCTGGCCGCCGGTCAAGCCCTACTGGCGCCACCTGCTCGCCCGGGGCAGGGCACTCGGGCTGGACGGCGGCCGGTGGCCCGAGCTGTTCGCCGAGCGGCACTTCACCGAGTACGTCAGGCCGAACTGAACCGGGCCGCCCCCGAAGCGGGCCACCCCCGCATCCGAAGGGAGCCACCACGAAACCGAACCGCTGCGCCCCGACCCCGAAGGGACCCGCCCGATGAGAATCGTCTCCAGGCTCGACTTCGAGACCGTGCTGCGCCTCTACCGGCAGGAGCACCCGGCGGACCGGGTACACGAGGAGAACTCCAACAGCGACGGCGACGCCCATCTGCTCAGCGCCGAGAAGCTGTTCGGCAGCTGGGGGAAGGTCCGGCTCGACCGGGCGGAGGTGCTGGACACCGTGCTGCCGTGGCACCTCGGCGAAGGCGGCGAGCTGGAGCTGGTCTCCCCGGCCGGGCTGACCGTCGCCGAGACCGTGGCCCGGCTGCGCGAGCTGGGCGACGGTTACGCCCGGTCGAACCCGTGCTGCTGGCGCAAGCTGCTCCGCCAGGCCGAGCAGCCCTTCACCCCGGTCTTCCTGAGCACCTCGGCCATCGGCAGCACCGACTACCAGGGACTGCTGCGACCGGACGGGCTCACTCATCTGGACGGACTGCACCGCATGATCGCCTGGGAGCTGTCCGGCCGGCTCGGCCCGGGCGTCGAGATCGAGGCGTACGTCGCGGGCCTGCCGGCCCCGGCCCCGGACCGGACCTCGCCCCTGGCCCCGGCCCGACCGGAGTCGGCCGAGGCCGGGTACGGCGCCCGACAGGGTCCGTAGGAGACGCCCTACCCCCGGCCGACGTACGGCATGGCGCTCGGCATCACGGTGACCGAGGGGATGTTCACCCCCAGGGGCAGGGCCGCCATCGCCACCACCGTCTCCGCGACGTGCCGCACGTCCATCGTCGGCTCGACCCGGAGGCTGCCGTCGGGCTGGCGGGCGGCGGGCTGCTCCCGGCCGACGGGCGTCACATTGCCGATGTCGATCTGGCCGCAGGCGATGTCGTGGCGGCGCCCGTCCAGGGAGAGCGACTTCGTCAGCCCGGCCACCGCGTGCTTGGCGGCGGTGAAGGCGATCGAGTCGGGGCGGGGGACATGGGCCGAGGGCGCGCCGTTGTTGATGATCCGGCCGCCGCGCGGCGACTGCTCCTTCATCATCCGGTACGCGGCCTGGGCGCAGAGGAAGCTGCCGGTGGCGATGGAGCCGAGGACGCGGTTCCAGTCCTCGACGGCGACGTCCTCGGTGGGGATGTACGCCATGGTGTCGGCCGCGTTGTTGAACAGCAGGTCGATCCGGCCGAAGCGGAGCGCGACCTCGCCGAACAGCTCACGCACGGCCGCCGGGTCGGTGATGTCCGTGGGCACCGGCACCAGCCGGTCCGCGAGGGAGGGGTCGGCGAGCCGGGCGGTCTCCTCCAGCGCGTCCTTGCGGCGGCCGGCCAGGACGACCGACCAGCCGTCCGCCGCCAGTGCCAGTGCGCAGGCCCGGCCCACACCACTGCCGGCTCCGGTCACCACGGAGATCTTCGCGACCACGGAATCAACCCCTTGTACATTCCAGGTGCATGACGAGAGATCAGTTTTTGGACGGCGGCCTTCGCCGTCAAGAGCGCCCATCAGGTCAACGAAACGCCGCACCACCGAGTGGTCCGGACCCTCCGGACCACGGGATCCGGGCCACCGGACCGAACCACATGGACAGGAACAGCGGATGACCACTCAGCACACCTTCGACGCCACCGACCCCGGCATGCCGGCGGGTCCGCGGACCGGCACCAGCCGCGCCCTGTTCGAGCGGGCGAACAAGTCCCTGGCAGGCGGGGTGAGTTCCTCCTCGCGGATCACCTCCACCGGCCCGCATCCGTATCCCCTGTACATCGAGCGCGGCGCCGGGGCGCACATCTGGGACGCCGACGGCAACGAGTACGTGGACTTCCTGATCTCCTACGGCAGTGCCGTCCTCGGTCACGCCGACCCGGCCCTGGCCCGGGTGCTCGGCGGGGTTCTGGCCACCGGCACGATGTTCGGCACCTGCAATCTGCCGGAGATCGAACTGGCCGAGCAGATCCAGAAGATGGTCCCCTGTGCGGACCTGGTGCGCTACGCCAACTCGGGCTCGGAGGCGATCCAGGGAGCGGTCCGGGCGGCCCGCGGTTTCACCGGGCGGTCCAGGATCCTGAAGTTCGAGGGGCACTACCACGGGTGGACGGACGTGCTCGCGGTCTCCAACCGGCCCACCGCCGCCGAGGTGGGCCCCTACGACGCGCCGTCGGCCCTCCCGCACTCTCCCGGCATCCCGGCGGGCGTCGTGGACGACGTGGTGGTCTGCCCGTGGAACGACCCGGCGGCGCTCCGTGCGGTACTGGACGCGCACCGGGACGAGATCGCGGCGGTGATCTGCGAGCCGATCGTCGCCAACAACGCCTGTACCATGCCGGATCCGGGCTTCCTGGAGACCCTGCGGGAGGAGTGCACCCGGCGCGGGCTCGTCCTGGTCTTCGACGAGGTCTGCACGGGCTTTCGCACCGGTCCCGGCGGCGCGCAGTCCCTGTTCGGTGTCGTCCCCGACCTGGCCGTCTACTCCAAGGCGCTGGGCGGCGGACTGCCCATCGCCGCCTTCGCCGGGCGCGCGGACATCATGGGCGAGGTCGCCGCCAACCGGGTCAAGCACGGGGGCACCTACAACGGTTCACCGCTCTGCGCCACCGCCGCCCTGGCCACGCTCACCCGGCTCGCCGACCCGGCGGTCACCGAGCGGATCGACTCGGCCGGCCGGCGCATCATGGAGGCGGTCCGCAGGGCCGCGCACGACCACCGCGTCCCGTGCGCGGTGCAGGGCGTCGGCGCGATGTTCCAGGTGGTGTTCACCGCCGACGGCTCGCCGACCCGGCAGTACCGCGACACCCTCGCGCTGGACCAGCGGCGCTACGACGCCTTCCGGCACGCCCTGTTGGTGCGCGGTATCCACGTCAACGCGTACGGGCTGGCCTGCTGGTTCGTCTCGGCCGCGGTGACCGACGAGGACGTCGAGGCCACCTGCGCGGCGATCGACGAGGCGTTCGCGACGATCCGCTGAGACCTGGCCGGCCCCCGCTCGTCCGCCCGGCACGGCCCGCGGACGCCCGGGACTACCCGGGGAACGGGGGCCGGCCCGCCCACCAGTTGCCGGGGGCCTGCGGGTCGCGGCCGGACCAGTACTCGATGATGCCGTCGGTGAACTCCGCCGCCGACAGGCTCCCGTCGCCGTCCCGGTCGAGCCGGCGGAACGCCTCGTCCGCGTCCTGGCGGTCGAGGCCGGGGAAGTGGCCGCGCTGGAAGAGGAAGAACTCGTCCGCGTCGACCGTGCCGCTGCCGTCGGTGTCGGCGATCGCGAGGAAGGCCTCGGCCAGCGCCCCGAGGCTCGCCCGCGCGGCGGCGGGGTCGTCGGCGAGCGTCCGGGTCGACTCGATGAACTGCGTCCGGGTGATGGCGGTCGTCCCCGCCGGCAGCTGCGCGAGGTGCAGGTCGTGCCAGATCGAGAGGTACGCGGCGACGATTCGCTGTTCGGCCTCCGACCTCTCCGGATACCCGAGCGACAGTGCCACGGACCGGCCCATCAGGATGTGGTCGTGCGCCGTCAACTGTCCGTCGCCGTCCGCGTCGAGATGGTCGAACCCGTGGCCGATCTTCGCGATGAGCAGTTCCTCGGACAACGTTCCCCCTTGCCTGCGGTAACACGACGCCTGCACGCTAACCCCTCCGGCGGGACGGGCGCAGCCGAACATCCGGCCCCGGGGCGCCGGGGAACCGCCGCTGACCGGCGCGGAGGCAGGCCCGGTTCCCCGCCGAATACCCCTGAAAGGATGAATGTCGAACACCTCCACCGCCGGTGGGGCGTTCACCCTTCAACGCATCCGGGAGCGGCCGCTCGGCACGGCGAGCGGCTGGCTCGACATCGCGTTCGAGCGGCGGGCGCCTTTCCGGACGGGAGGCCTCTTTCGTGTTCAAGTAGGAGTCGTGTCAAGCGCGCTGATGGTCAATCAACAGTTGGCGCCCTGGTACGTTCAGGAAACCTGTGCCAGATGTCCCATTACGGAAGAGGCCATGACCAGCGAGCCATATGTCCCGCCCAGGTTCCCGATCTCGATCAAGGGTGTTGTGCTCGACGACGAGGGGCGCGTCCTCCTGCTGAAGAACGAGCGGGCCGAGTGGGAACTGCCCGGCGGAAAAATGGAGTCCGGCGAGGCGGCACCGGACCGCGTCGCCCAGGAGATCCTCGAAGGGAGCGGGTGGCGGGCCGAGGCCGGCCCGGTCCTCGACGTGTGCACCTACCAACCCCTGCCCGGGCGCTACGTTTTCATCGTGACGTACGGATGCCATCGGCTCGACGGCGCCAGTGCCCCGCCGGTCGTCAGCGGCGAGCGCAGGGAGGCCAGGCTCTTCCGGCGGGACGAAGTGCCGAGCCTGGTCATGTCGGACGGCTACAAGGCGAGCATCGAGCGGTGGTACGAGCACTCCGACCGAAGGTGACGCGGGGATCCCGGTACCGTCCGCGCCCTGGTGTGGCCCCGCCCCGGGTCGGGGCCACGGAGGAGTCGGCGGCCGCCCCGGAGCGGGAGCGCGCTACGCGCTAGGCCTGGTGGTCCGCCCAGATGTACGCCTCGGGGAGCAGGTCGAGGACGGGGACGGTGCGCAGCGCGTCGTTCGGGCCGACGATGACGTTGATGGTGGGGAAGTAGTCGAGCAGCACCTGGCGGCAGCGCCCGCACGGGGAGATGACGCCCCGCTCCCCGTCGGCGACGGCGACGATCTCCGTCAGGTCGTACGCGCCCTGGGCCGCCGCCGCTCCGATGAGGACGAGTTCGGCGCAGGGGCCGCCGGTGAAGTGGTAGGCGTTCAGGGCGGTGACGATCCGGCCGTCGGCGTTGCGGGCGGCAGCCGCGACGGTGTGGTTGTCGGCCCGGGCGTAGGACCGGACCACCTGGGTGGCGGCGTCGACGAGTTCGTGGTAGGGGGCGGTCATGGCGGTCGGCTCTCCTCGGCGGTCGGGGGTGCGGCGGGATACGAGCATGACCCTTCAGCCCTTTGACGTGCCAACGATTAACGCCGGTGCCACCTTCGTTCTGCGTCCGTGACGGTTCGCCGGCCTCGGTCTGGTGGAGGAGGTGTCCGCGGACGCCTGCATTCCGCTGCCGGCCACCGACCCGCTGCCGTAGGCGTGGCTCAGCCCGCGTTCCGTAGTGCCGCCTGGGCGAGCCGTTCCGCCAGTTCGCCGAAGGCGGCGCCCAGTTCCTCGTCGGCGACGCCGGTCGCGTAGCCCTGGAAGGCCAGCGCCGCCTGGGCCTGGACGGCGGGGGTGGCGTAACCGGGGTCGATCGGGTAGGGCGCGTCGGGCTGCCAGGGGAGCGGCCAGTACTTGGGCCAGGGGATCGCCCGCTCGGGCGGGGTGGGGCACCAGTCGTCCCCGGCCTCGGTGAGGATGGCACGGGCGTTGCCGCCCGAAAGCCGGGCGGTGATGGCGGCGTTGGCCACCGCGCCGACGGTGGCGGCGACGGCGAACCGCAGCTCGGTCGCGCCGGGCGGGATCGGTTGCGGGTTGAGCGCCGGCTGGTGGTGTCCGGCCGGGTGGACGTGCCAGGTGGGGCCGAGGACGGGCAGGTGCGGGCGGATGCCGTCCAGGGCCTCCGGGTGGAGGCGGCCCAACAGCTGGATCAGGGTGGCGGATTGGCTGACGAGGGTCATCGGGAACCCCTTCCTTCCGGACGGACGACCACCCCGGAGGAGTGATCACTGCCGGTAGCCGATCGTAGGCGCAGCGGATCGGGGAAGGGGTGGCGACACACCCTCAGTGCGCGGCGGCCAGCAGCTCCCTGGTGTAGTCGGTGTGCGGGGCGGTGAACAGCTGGTCGCGGTCGGTGCTCTCGACCAGGCGGCCGCCGTGCATCACGGCCACCCGGTCGCAGAAGTGCCGGACCACGGCGAGGTCGTGGGAGACGAACAGGAAGGCGACGTCGAGGCGTTCGCGCAGCTCCATCAGTAGGTTGAGCACCTGGGCCTGCACCGAGACGTCCAGTGCGGAGACCGGCTCGTCGGCGATGATCAGGCGCGGCTCGGGGGCGAGCGCGCGGGCGATGCCGATCCGCTGGCGCTGGCCGCCGGAGAACTCGTGCGGGTAGCGGTCCAGATGGGCGGCCGGCAGGCCGACCTGCTCCAGCAGTTCGGCGGACCGCTCGCGGCGCTCGGGCGCGGACAGGGCGGTGTGCAGACGCAGTGGGGTGTCGAGGGTCTGGGCGACGGTGCGGCGCGGGTTGAGCGAGGCGTACGGGTCCTGGAAGACCAGCTGGATCTCCCGGCTGAGGCGCCGGCGCAGCGCCCGTTCGGGGGTGGTGGCGTCCACGCCGTCGTACCGCACCCGCCCGCCGGTGGGGTGCTGCAGTCCGGCCAGGACGCGGGAGGTGGTGGACTTGCCGGAGCCGGACTCGCCGACCAGGCCGACCGTCTCGCCGGGGGCGATCCGCAGGCTGACGCCCTCCACGGCCCGGACGGGCTCACCCGGGCGGATGCCGGGGAAGCGGCGGCGGCCGGGGAAGTGGACGCTGAGGTCCTCCACCTCGACCAGCCAGCGACCCGTTCCCGTCGGCCCTGCCGGCCCCACCGCCCCGGCAGGCCGCCGACCGGCGAACGAGAACGACGGTGACGGATCGTCAACCGTCGGCAGCGGCGTGCCCGGTACCGTCTCCAGCGTGAGCGCCGCGCCGACCAGGGCGCGGGTGTACGGCTGCCGCGGGGCGGCCAGCAGTTCGGCGGTCGGCGCGGACTCCACCTGCTCGCCGCCGCGCAGCACCAGCGTGCGGTCGGTGGTGCCCGCCACCACGCCCAGGTCGTGGCTGACCAGCAGCACGGCCGTGCCGTGCTCGCGCTGCAACTCGCCCAGCAGGTCGAGGACCTGCCGTTGGACCCGGGCGTCCAGCGCGGTGGTCGGCTCGTCGGCGATCAGCACGTCCGGGTCGTTCATCAGGGCCATCGCGATCATCACGCGCTGGCGCATGCCGCCGGAGAACTGGTGCGGGTAGTCGCGGGCCCGGCCGGCCGGGATGCCGACTCGGTCGAGCATCGCGGCCGCCCGCCGCCGGGCCTCGGCGCGGTCGGCGCCGGGGTGGTGCAGCCGGTACATCTCGGCGAGTTGGGCGCCGACGCCGTGGAACGGGCTGAGCGAGGTGAGCGCGTCCTGGAAGACCAGTGCCGCCCGGCCGCCCCGTACGCCGCGCAGGACGGACTCGTCGGCGTCCACCAACTCGGTGCCGCCCAGCCGGACGGAGCCGGTGACGGTGGTGGTGCGCGGGTCGTGCAGGCCGAGCACGGCGAGCCCGGTCGCGGACTTGCCGGAGCCGGACTCGCCCACCAGGCCCAGGACTTCACCCCGGGCGAGGTCGAAGGAGAGCCCGCGGACGGCATGCACGGGGGCGCCGCCGCGCGGATCGGCGAAGGTGACGGACAGGTCGCGGACGCTGAGCACCGGGTCGGGGGAGGAAGGGGCGTTCACGGTCGGGGACTCCACAACGTATGGGCGGGTCAGCTGAGGCGGATGCGGGGGTCGAGCCAGGCCACCACCAGGTCGGCCAGCGCGACGAACAGCACCACGAAGCAGGCGGCCAGCAGGACGGCGCCGACCACGGCGGGCAGGTCCTGCCCGGAGACGGCCTCCGCCGCGAAGGTGCCGACGCCGTTCAGGCCGAACACCGTCTCGGTGATCACCGCACCGCCCAGCAGCGCGCCGGCCTCCAGACCGAGCAACTGCACCAGCGGTCCGGCGGCGCCGCGCGAGGTGTACTTGAGGTGGGCGCGCAGCCGGCCGAGGCCCTTGCCGCGCGCGGTGCGGACGTACTCCTCGTTCATCGTCTCCAGCAGCTGGGAGCGGGAGAGCCGGGCGAACACGGCGGAGTTGACGAAGCCGAGGACCAGCCAGGGCAGCAGCATCCCGCCCGCCCAGGCGGCCAGGTCCTTCGCCGGCGGGGTGTAGGAGGGCAGTGGCAGCAGGCCGGTCGAGTAGACCAGCGCCCACTGGGCGACGTACCCGAGGAAGTAGATCTGCACGCTCGCGCCGACCAGGGTGAAGCCGGAGAGCAGCCGGTCGGTGCGGGTGCCGTGGCGCAGCGCGGAGACGAAGCCGGTGCCGAGACCGAGCACCATCAGGACGACGAGTGCGCCGGCGGTGAGCGAGAAGGTGACCGGCAGGTGGTCGGCCAGCGCCTCGGTGACGGGCTGGTGGAGCCGGTAGGAGTAGCCGAGGCACGGCGCGTCGCAGTGGATGACGGAGCCGTCGACATCGCTGATGTCCCGTCCGGCGACCACCCCGGCCAGGTAGTCGGTGTACTGGGTCAGCAGCGGCTGGTCCAGTCCCATGCTCTGGCGGACCGCCGCGACCTGGCCGGTGTCGCAGCGCGGGCCGCAGGCGGCGCGGGCCGGGTCGGCGGGGGCGGCGTAGAAGAGGGCGAAGGCGGCGGCGGAGACCGCGACCAGCACGGCGAGGGCCTGGAGGGTCCGCCGCAGGGCGAAGGAGAGCATGGCCGGTCCGGGGTCGAGGAGGAGGGAAACAGAGGGGGCAGGGGAGACGACGGAGACAGGGAGCGGGGAGGGGCCCCGCCCCGGCCCCCGCGCGGACGGCGGGGGCCGGGGCGGGCGAGGCTCAGGACTTCAGGTAGAGCCAGGCCAGGCTGACCGACCCGTAGATCGGGTGGATGAACGCCCCGCCGATGTTGCTGCCGCGCAGCTGGTTCATGTTGGGGTAGGCGAAGGGCAGCACCGGCAGGTCCTTCATCACGGTCTGCTCCAGCGCGTACAGCTCCTTGGCCTTCTGCCGGGGCTCGCCGATCTGGTTGATCCGGTCGATCTCCTTGTCCACCTCGGCGTTGTGGTACCGGGCGGCGTTGAGGTCGCTGTTGGCGCGGCCGTCGAAGGAGAACGGGATCAGCGTGGACGGGGTCGGCCAGTCCACCGAACTGGTCTCCTCGAACAGGTCGTACGGGGAGTCGGCGCGGTGTGCCTCGTCCAGCAGGGCCTTCGGGTCGACCGGCTTGGGCACGATGGTGATGCCGGCCTTGCCGAAGCCCTCGACCAGCACCTGGGCGACCCGCTGCCCGGTGGGCGTGTTGGCGTACGCGTAGGTCAGGCCGGCCGGCGGCTGCTTGGCCTCGGAGAGGGCCTGCTTGGCGGCCTCCGGGTCGCCCTCCGGCTTGGCCGGGTACAGGTCGTAGGTCTGCCAGTCGACCAGCGCGGGCGAGCTGAGCGTGCTGGCCAGCTCGCCGATCCGGGTGCCGCCCTGGACCTGGCGGGCCTGCTGGCGAGGGTAGGCGAGGTGGAGGGCCTTGCGGACCGCGACGTCCGGCACCCGCTCGTTGTTGATCATCAGCTGGGTGACGAAGGCGCCCTGGCGGCCGGAGACGACCAGTTCCTTCGCCTTCGGGTCGGTGTCGACGGTCTGGTACAGCTCGGGGGAGAGCTGGGTGGCGACCGTGGTGGCGTCGGCGCCGCCGTCGCGGCCGGAGAGGATCTCCTGGTTGAGGTTGAGCGCCTCCTTGCCGAAGGTGAAGACGAACTTCTCCGGGTACTGGTTGCGGATCGGGTCGGTCTCCGCCTTCCAGTGCGGGTTGCGCTCCAGCACCAGCCGGGTGTTCTGGACGTGCTCGGCGATCCGGTACGGGCCGCTGGCGAACGGCAGCCGGTCGTAGTCCGTACCGGTGTCCTTGTCCTTGCGCACCGGCGAGGAGGAGGACTGCGCGGCCATGTACGGGACGTCGGCCTGCGGCTGCGGGAAGTGGAAGACGACGGTGCGCTCGTCCGGGGTCTCGATCGCGGCGAGGTCGCCGTCCTGCGGGCCGGAGTACTTCTTGCGGGCGTCCTCGTAGCTGGCCTCGCCGGTCAGCCACTGCGGCCAGTACGGCGGGCCGACCTCGTAGCCCTTGCCGAAGCTGCGCTCGATGCCGTACCTGACCTGCTGGGAGGTGATCGGCTGGCCGTCCTCCCAGGCCAGGCCCTCCTTGAGCTTGTACGTCCAGGTGCGGCCGCCGTCGGCGGAGGTGCCGGTGTCGGTGGCGAGGTCGCCGACCAGCCTGGCCTTGCCGTCCACCACCTGGTACTGGGTCAGCTGGCGGCCCCAGAGCAGCGAGGTGTTGTAGGTGGCGCCCGCGTACACCTTCTGCGGGTCGAGGTGGCGGAAGTCGGTGGTGTTGTAGACGTTCACCGTGCCGCCCTGGCGGGCACCGGGGACGGCGGGGGCCGGGCCGGCGCTCTCCTTCTCGGTGCCGAGCGCGGCGGTCAGCGGGGAGGCGTCCTTGGCGGCCGGACCGCCGGCGGCGGCACCGGAGCCCGCGCCCGCCCCGGCCGAGCAGGAGGTCGCCAGCAGCGCGGTGGCGACGACGGCGAGGGACGGTTTGATCCAGCGCATGGCGAATCTCTCCTTGCCCCGGTGGCCGGGGCTGGTAGGTGACATGAGGAGCGGCGGGAAGAAGAAGACGGAGAAGGCCGGCGGGCCGGGTCTCAGCGGGCGGCGCGCGGATCCAGGGCGTCCCGGACGGCGTCCCCGAGCAGGTTGAAGGCCAGCACGAAGAGCAGCAGCGCCACGCCCGGGAAGAACATGTAGGTCGGGTCGGCCTGGAAGACCTCGGAGCCGCGGGCGATCATCCGGCCCCAGTCCGGGATCGGCTCGGTGATGCCGACACCGAGGAACGAGAGCACCGCCTCGGAGGCGACGAAGGTCGGCACCGCCATCGTGGCGTGCACCAGAAGCTGCGCCCGGACATTCGGCAGGAGTTCGCGGACGACGATATGGAATCCGCCGGCGCCGAGCGCCCGGGCGGACTGCACGAAATCCCTTTCCCGAAGCGACCGGACGGAGGCGCGCAGGGAAAGCGCGAGCGGAATCCAGCCGAACGCGGAGAAGACCAGGATCAGCACCAGGAACTGCATCCACTCCGGTTCCGCGGTGCCGGGATCGACCAGCCGGGACTGGATGATCGGGCTGAGCGCGAGCAGCAGGAGCAGGGTGGGGAAGGCCAGCAGCACATGGGAGAGGAAGCCGAAGAGCCGGTCGGTGACCCCGCCCAGGTAGCCCACGGCGACGCCGACCAGCACCCCGAGGGTGGTGGTGATGACCGCCGAGGCGAAGGCGATCAGCAGCGAGGTGCGGATGCCGTACAGCAGCTGGGTGAACACGTCCCGGCCGAGGCCCGGCTCCAGGCCGAACCAGAAGTCGCCGGAGATACCGCCGTTGGGCAGCATCGGCAGCCCGCCGTCGCTGAGCAGGCCGGGCGTGTTCTGGCCGTAGTGCTCGACCGGGTTCTTGCCGTACAGGGCGGCGATCAGCGGCGCGGCGAGCGCGAGCAGCAGGAAGAGCAGGACGACGGCGAGGGCGGCGGCGCCGACCCGGTCGCGGCGGATCCGGCGCAGCGCAGCGCGCAGCGGGCGGTCCTGCGGAGCGGGGGGCCGGGCCCGCGGCGCGTCCGGGGCGCCCGGAGCGTCGGGCGTGCCTGCGACTGTCTCGACCACTGCCATGAGAGGCGTACTCCCCGAATTCTCCGCCGCCCCGTGGGTGAGGGTGCGCTGGTGTGCATTTCCGGACCGGCCTACGGGGGTTTCCCGGCGGCCTGCCGAACGCCATCAGATCGGACACCACCGGACTTCCGCAAATCATTCCCGGCGGAACTCCGGGGCAATGTTTCGGGAATTGTGACGGCTTCATTCCGCTGCAATACTGCCGTTGCACTAGAACGCCCGTAAGGGGGCAAACCGGGCGATGTGCAGGGTGTCGTCCCGCATTCTGAGATCTCCGCCACACCCGCTGGGGCGTTGATACGATCCCAGGGAGCCGCGACTGGCGCGCACGGATGGAATCGACCATCGGGAAGCGGCTCCGTGCCGACGCACGTCAGTTGCCGAGCGCCTGGGCCGTCCGTACTCGTCCGCCTGCCACGAGGAGACCGCCTTGGCCACCCCTGCCACCCCCGCGACGCCGCACACCACCGCGAGCGCCGCCGCCAACACCGCGTTCCGCAGCGCCCTCGACGTCGTCCGCGACGTGGAGCCGCGGATCGCCGCCGCGATCGGCCAGGAGATCGAGGACCAGCGCGCCTCGCTCAAGCTGATCGCCAGCGAGAACTACGCCTCCCCGGCCGTCCTGCTCGCCATGGGCAACTGGCTCAGCGACAAGTACGCCGAGGGCACCGCCGGCCGCCGCTTCTACGCCGGCTGCCGCAACGTCGACACCGTCGAGACGATCGCCGCCGAGCACGCCCGCGCGCTCTTCGGCGCCGACCACGCCTACGTCCAGCCGCACTCCGGCATCGACGCCAACCTGACCGCCTTCTGGGCGGTGCTCTCCCAGCGGATCGAGAGCCCGGCCCTCCGGCGGGCCGACGTCCGCAACGTCAACGACCTCACCGAGCAGGACTGGGCCGAACTCCGCCACGAGCTCGGCAACCAGCGGATGCTCGGCATGTCCCTGGACACCGGCGGCCACCTCACCCACGGCTTCCGCCCCAACATCTCGGGCAAGATGTTCGAGCAGCGCAGCTACGGCACCGACCCGGCCACCGGCCTGATCGACTACGACGCGCTGCGCGCCACCGCCCGGGAGTTCCGCCCGCTGATCCTGGTGGCCGGCTACTCGGCGTACCCGCGGCTGGTGAACTTCCGGACGATGCGCGAGATCGCGGACGAGGTCGGCGCGACCCTGATGGTCGACATGGCGCACTTCGCCGGGCTGGTCGCCGGCAAGGTGCTCACCGGTGACTTCGACCCCGTCCCGCACGCCCACATCGTCACCACCACCACCCACAAGTCGCTGCGCGGCCCGCGCGGCGGCATGGTCCTCTGCACCTCCGAGCTGGCCGAGCACGTCGACCGCGGCTGCCCGCTGGTGCTCGGCGGCCCGCTGTCGCACGTGATGGCCGCCAAGGCGGTCGCCTTCGCCGAGGCCCGCCGCCCGGAGTTCCAGCTGTACGCCCGCCGGGTGGTGGACAACGCCCACGCCCTCGCCGAGGGCCTGCTGCGCCGTGGCGGCAAGCTGGTCACCGGCGGCACCGACAACCACCTCGTCCTCGCGGACGTCTCCGGCTACGGCCTGACGGGCCGTCAGGCCGAGGCGGCGCTGCTGGACTCGGGCATCGTCACCAACCGCAACTCCGTCCCGCAGGACCCGAACGGCGCCTGGTACACCTCGGGCGTCCGGCTCGGCACACCCGCGCTCACCACCCGGGGTCTGGGCGTCGCCGAGATGGACGAGATCGCCGGCCTGATCGACACCGTGCTGCGCGGCACCACCCCGGCCGTCGGCCGCACCGGCGCCTCCTCCAAGGCCCAGTACACCCTGGACGAGTCGCTGCGCGACGGCGTCGCCAAGCGCGCCGCCGATCTGCTCGCCGGCTTCCCGCTCTACCCGGGCGTCGACCTGTCCTGATGGGCGCGCGGGGGGTGCGGGCCCGGCCGGGCCCGCACCCCACAAATCGGCTAGTACTGAAGCGACTTGTACTGCAGGAACTCCTCCAGCCCGTGTCGCCCCAGCTCCCGGCCGAGCCCCGAGTTCTTGTAACCGCCGAACGGCGCCAGCGGGTTGAAGCGCCCGCCGTTGAGGTCCACCTGCCCGGTGTCCAGGCGGCGGGCGAACGCGGCAGCGGTGTCGGTGTCCGCGGCCCAGACGCCGCCGGCCAGTCCGTACTCGGTGCCGTTGGCCAGTTCGGCGGCGTGCTCCTCGTCACGGTAGGCGAGCACGGCCAGTACCGGGCCGAACACCTCCTCCTGGGCGACCGTCATGTCGGCGGTCACATCGGCGAGTACCGTCGGCCGGACGTAGAAGCCGGTGGCCAGGCCCTCGGGGGCGTCGGCGCCGCCCGCGACGAGCCGGGCGCCCTCGGCGAGCGCGCCGGTGATGTAGCCGCGCACCCGCTCCCGCTGGCGGGCGTTGACCACCGGCCCGATCCGGGTCTGCGGGTCCGCCGGGTCGCCCGGGGTGTACTTGGCGGCGGCCCGCTCGGCGATCGCCACCGCCTCCTCGTACTGGTCCTGGTGGACCAGCAGCCTGGTCCACGCGCTGCACGTCTGGCCGGAGTTGGCGAAGACGTTGGCCACGTTGACGTTGACCGCCCGGGTGAGGTCGGCGCCGGGCAGCACCACATTGGCGGACTTGCCGCCCAACTCCAGTGCCACCCGCTTGATTCCGCGCCCCGCGGTCTCGGCGACCGCCCGGCCGACGGCGGTCGACCCGGTGAACGAGACCACGTCCACGCCCGGGTGCCCGGCGAGCGCCGCCCCCGCGACCGCGCCGGTGCCGGTCACCAGGTTGAACACCCCCGCCGGGAAGCCCGCCCCGTGGACGAGCCGCGCGAACAGCCGGGCCACCAGCGGGGTGTCCTCGGCCGGCTTGAGCACCACCGGACAGCCGGCGGCCAGCGCGGGGACGACCTTGGCCACGATCTGGTGCAGCGGGTAGTTCCACGGCGTGATCGCCGCGACCACGCCGGCCGGTTCGGCGAGCACCACGGAGTTGCCGATCCGCTCCTCGAACGGGTACTCCGCGAGCAGCGTGAGGTAGGAGCCGGTGACGGCCAGCGGCAGCCCGGCGTGCACGGCGGTGGCGAAGCCGACCGGCGCGCCCAGCTCGGCGACCACCGTCTCGGCGATCTCCTCCTGCGCGGCGGCCAGGCCGTCCCGCAGCCGGGTCAGCGGCGCCAGCCGCTCCTCACGGGTGGTGGCGGCCCAGGCCCGGGCCGCCCGTCGGGCCGCGGCGACGGCGGCGTCCACATCGGCCGCGCCGCCGGCCGGGACGGCGGCGAGCGGCTGCTCGGTCGCCGGGTTCAGCACCGGGATCGACCCGGCGTCGAGGGAGGGCCGCCAGGCGCCGTCGATGTACTGGTCGCCGTACTCCGCGTACTGCTGCACCGGTTGGGTCCTCTCGTCTTCTCGGCCGCTCGATGGGCGGCGCTGGTCAGGTGCCAGTCAAGGCGGACCGGGTGCGTCGGCGCAAGAGTCGATCATGTGACCGACCGGCGTGCGGGCGGTGTTCGCACGCCGGCCGGGCGCCGTTCGTACCGTGGCCGGGCAGGGTTCGCACCCGGACCGGCCGCGGTGGTGTCCTCCCTGGTCGGGCCAGGTGTCGGCGCGGCCGTCGGGGGCGCCCCCGGCCGGGTGCTCAGCGCGGTGCGAACCGCGCGGTGTACTCCTCGAACGGCTCGATCCCGACCTCCGCGCGCCGCTCGTCCAGCCGCTCCGGGTCCTCGCACGGCCAGGGCACCGGCCGGCCGTCCGCCACCGCGCCGATCTGGGTGCCGTACCGCTGCTCGCGGCCCTCGTTGACGGCCAGCCGGTCGGCCAGGAAGGCGAGGTCCCGCGCGCTCGCCGCGCCGGCCGCGACCGCCTCCGTCATCAGCGCCACGGCCCGCCGCTGCACGTCGAGCTGGCGGTCCGCGTGCTGTGCGACCAGCCAGGCGGCGCGGGCGGCGTCCGTGCCGACCAGCGGTTCGGACGGCCAGCCGTGCTCCGTCATGATCTCGTTCAGCCGGTCGCCGTGCCGGGCGGTCAGCCGCCGCCAGACCGCCTGCTCGGCGAGGTCCGGGCTGTTGGCGAGGTGGGCGGCGCCCTGGTCCTCGGCCGCCATCCGCAGCAACTCCTCGGCCAGTGCCCGCTCCGGTGCCTTCATCCGCTCCGCTCCCAGCTCTCCGGGCCCCTTCCGGCGGGGCCGCCCGCCACCACCGTAGGCGCGGCCGGCGCGACGAAGATCGTTCCCGTTGATGGTGACAGCCCGGGCACCGGGGCGGCAGGATGGAGGAACCGGTCCCGCCGGATGATGCGTTCACCACGCGGCCATGAAGTGGCGAGTTGCGAAACTCTTCTGTCCGAAACCTCCTCACGGCTGATCAGTCGGCGGTAGATTGCAGCGAACTCGGGCGCGCGGGAATACCGTTGGCAACCGGTCCGAGCGGTGTGCCCGTGTCGGGCCGGAGGCTGCCCCGGACGGCCGGCGGGGAGAGCCTCCCCGCCGACCCGTGGATCCGCGTCAGAGAGATCGTTCGCAAGGGTCGTCCGTACCGCGTAAGGAGCATCCCGTGACCGACGCCGCGTTGACCGCCGAGCAGCAACGGCCCGCAGAGCCGGCCTCGCTCAATGACGTGCCCGGCTGGTTCTGGGAGCACGACCGGCACCTCTTCGAGTGGTTCCTGAACCGGCAGGAGAAGGCCGGGGTCACCGGTGACCTGCTGGAGATGGGTGCCTACCTGGGGCGCAGCGCGATCGTGATCGGCTCGCACCTCCAGCCCGGGGAGGCCTTCACGGTCTGCGACCTGTTCGACTCGGACGCCCCGGACGACGAGAACGCGGCCGAGATGGACGCGTCCTACCGGAAGACGCTGACCCGCTCCGCGTTCGAGAACAACTACCTCGCCTTCCACGACCGGCTGCCGGAGATCATCCAGGCGCCCACCTCGACCCTGGCCGGCGGCCGCATCCCGGCCGGGGCGTTCCGCTTCATCCACATCGACGCCTCGCACCTGTACGAGCACGTGGTCGGCGACCTCCAGGTGGCCCGGACGGCGCTCCGGTCGGACGGCGTGGTGGTCCTGGACGACTACCGCTCGCAGCACACCCCGGGGGTCGCCGCCGCCACCTGGGAGGCGGTGTTCAACCACGGCCTCAAGCCGATCGTGCTGACCGAGGGCAAGTTCTACGGCACCTGGGGCGACCCTGAGCCGGCCCAGCGCGACCTGCTGGACCGGATCGGCCTCGCCAAGGGCTGCGAGCTCGCCAACGAGGCGCTGAACGGGCAGCGGGTGCTGCGGATCTTCGGCACCTCGGAGGGCATCGGGCCGGTCCCGGCCTCCCGCCACCACGACCGGCTGGCCGCCGAGGCCGCCCGCCGCGAGGCCGAGCGGACCGCCGACGAGGCCCGCCGCGAGCTGCGGCGCGAGCAGGAGCAGGCGGCCAGGGACCTCGCCGACCGCCGGGCCCGCGCCGCCGAGCGCCGCCGCCCGGCCAACGTGGCCAAGCGCGTCGCGGGTGACCTGCTCCCGCCGGTGGTCACCTCCGTGATCCGCCGCGCCCGCCAGGGCTGACGGCCGGGCTTCAGTACCTGCCGTTTCGCACACAGCCGCGTGGCCCACCCGGGCCGCGCGGCTGTTGCGCGTTCCTGCCCGCCGATCGGTCAGTGGGGTCCGTTGGCGATGCTGTCCCGCAGCCGCTGCCTGATCCGTTCCGAGGCCTCGGGCAGCCACTGAGCCAGTTCGGCTTCGAAGCGGCGGCGTTCGGCACGCAGGAGGCGGGCGAGCGGCGACCGTGAGCAGTGGAGGAACCACCGGTTGCCCGGTTCGTGGCGGAGCCAGGAGTGCACGCGGCGGATCACCGGTCAACTCCCGGGACGGTCCAGCGGATGCGCAGGTGGTGGGCGCTTTCGGGGAGGATCACCGGCAGGGACAACGGGCCGGTGTGGTCGAGGTGTTCGACGATGAACCGTTCGGCGCTGGGGCCGGTGAGGTAGCGCTCGAACCACTCCCACTGGGGTCTGCCGAGGGGGCGGAACTGGAGGGAGAACCAGAGCGAGGAGAGGGCTTTGGGGAGGAGGAAGTAGGTCGTCGGCGGCATGATGCCGGTGATCTCGGCGGTGACCAGGCGGTTGTCCCTCACGCGGCACTCTCCTCGGAGCCGGCCGCGGACTCCGGGGTGATCTCAGCCCAGATGATCTTTCCCACGTGTTCGCGCGGGCAGCAACCCCACTGCTGGGAGAGCGACTTGACGAGCAGGAGACCACGCCCCGACTCGTCCTCTCCGGAAGTCGTGCGGAGGATCGGCCCGCGTTCGGCCCGGGCGTCGTGCACCTCGATGCGGAGGCGGGAGCCGTCGACGGAGAGCGCCAGCCAGATGCGGTTGCCGGGCGGCGTGCCGTGGACCACGGCATTGGTGACGAGCTCCGAGACCAGCAACAGCCCGGCGTCGGCGAAGCGCTGGCCGTGGGGCAGGCCGGCGAGCAGCTTTTCGAGCGCTCGCCGGGCCTCCTCCGGCGAGCGCTTGCTGCGCGGCAGCCAGCAGCTGGTGGAGGCGGAGGGCGGGGGAGGGCAGTTGAGGGCTTCGGGCATGGCGGAGCCACCTTCAGGGAGTGGGGTAATAGGTGACGGCGACGGCCGGGCGGTGCTTCAGGGTGCCAAGTGCACTGGCATGGGGGTGCTGGCGAGCATGGCGCAGACTCCGGCATGATGTGACCGTCTGTCAGCCTTCCGTTACGGAAAGCATGGAGCATGGCTCGGGGTATTCGCAAGCCATGTCGAGCGAATATGAAAACTTTCACTCTATCGGGCAAGGTGCCACCTCTAGGCTCACGGTGGTGGTGGCGGAGCATCACCAAAGCCATGCACACTGGTCCATGGACAGCTCTGGAGGGTTTACGTAGATGGCAGTTGCAGTGCCGGCCGTGCGCTACCGGCGCATCGCGGCCGAGCTGAGAAGGCTCCGCGAGCTCAAGAACCTGTCAGCCGAAGAGGTGGCAGCCCAGGTCGACGGCGTCAACCTGGTGAAGCTCAGTAGGTATGAGAACGCTCGCGTCCAGCTGAAGCCGGACGTCGTCCGTTCGCTCCTCGACTTCTACCAGTGCGACGAGGAGTTGAAGGAAGTCCTCGTCGAGATCCTCCGGGACAAGCGTCGACCGGGGTGGGTGGCCGGCTATGAACAACTGAACCCGCTCTACACAGACCTGATTCGGCTGGAAGAGACCGCAGTCGGCAGTAAGTCCTACGAGTCGGCCTATATTCCGGGTCTGCTCCAGACCCGCCAATACGCCCACGCCATCATCTCCAGCGGCGTCCTCGCGAAGCCCAGTGTTGAAGAGCGGGTTGAAGTCCGAATCAACCGGCAATCCGTCCTCACCCGGTCGGAGAGCCCACTGAAGTTGTGGGCGGTGATCCACGAGTCCGCGCTGACCATGGGCGCGGCAGAGGGGGTGATGGTTGACCAGCTCGACAAGCTGCTTCAGTTCAGCAGGCTCCCGAATGTCAACATTCAGATCATGCCGGCGATGGCTCCGCCGCACCCTGGCATGGCTGGTCCCTTCGCCTTGCTCGAGTTCCGGCAGCGGGATCTCGACCTCGTCCTACTCAGCGGAATGCTGAGCAGTGACTGGGTGGAGGACCCGGACCATGTGGATATCTACAGAGCGGCCTTCGACGAGATCATGGCGACCGCCTTGGATCTCGACCAGTCGCTCAACCTCATCACAGAGAAGAGAGACAAGCTCAAGTGACCCACTTCCCCGTTGCCTCCGCCCTTCCCGTGAAGTGGAAGAAGGCGGCCGCCAGTAACCCGAACGACAACTGCGTCGAGTGCGGCACTTTGCAAGGCGCCGTCATGGTCCGCGACAGCAAGGACGCCAGCGGCCCCGCCCTCGCCTTCCCCGCCGAGACATGGCGGGCGTTCGTGGCCGGCGTCCGTGTCGGTGACTTCCCGGCCGACTGCTGACCCGCCCGGCTTCAACAGCCCCTGCGCCGAACTGGGCGCAGGGGCTGTTGTGTTGCTTCGGCGTGGGGTGCGACGCTGTATCGACGTTGGCAGTCGACGCGGCTCTCGTTCAACCGCGTGCTCTGAGAACTCCTCCGTGGAGAAGGAAAGAGACAGGGAGAGTGAGCATGATCGAGCTGGTAAGCCCGTTCAAGAAGTCTTCGTACTCCACCCAGGCAGGGGAGTGCGTGGAGGTAGCGGACTTGGCGGACGGTGGCCGGGCCGTCCGCGACAGCAAGGACGCCAGCGGCCCCGCTCTCGCCTTCCCCGCCGACGCCTGGCGGGCGTTCGTGGCCGGCGTCCGAGCCGGGGACTTCCCCGCCGAGCACTGACCCACCCCGCCCCTCCCCCCGAGCATCGAAATCGGTACGGCTCAGGGGTCGAAGAATCCGCTTTCCCGGTCCCTCCCCGCCCCCCGAGGATGGCAGGTGAACCAGCCTGCCCGGGAGGAATCGTGTCGCCACTGTCGCCAGCCCAATCAGCCCTCGGCCCGGGGCTGTTGCCGCTCACCGCCGAGGCCGGACCCGATGGGCTGGCCGTCGGCGGGCTCCTGCTCGACGATCTCGCCGAGCAGTACGGGACCCCGCTCTTCGTCTACGACGAGGAACACCTGCGCCGGCGCTGCCGCGAGGCCGTCGCCGCCTTCGGGCCCGGCAACGTCGCGTACGCGTCCAAGGCGTTCCTCTGCACGGCTATGGCCCGCCTCGCCCATGAGGAGGGCATGCTGCTGGACGTCGCCTCGGGCGGCGAACTGCGGGTCGCCCTGCACGCCGAGGTGCCGCCGGACCGGATCGTGCTGCACGGGAACAACAAGAGCGACGCCGAGCTGCGCACCGCGATGGCCGTCGGCCTGCGCCACATCGTCGTGGACAGCTTCGACGAGCTGGACCGGATCGAGCGGCTGCACGCCGAGGAGGGCCTGCCGCCCGCCCGGGTACAGCTGCGGGTGGCGCCCGGGGTGGCGGCCGGCGCCCATGCGGCGATCCAGACCGGCGGGCACGACTCCAAGTTCGGCTTCGGCCTCGCCGACGGCACCGCCGACGCCGCCGTGCTCCGGGCCACGAACTCCCCGGCCGTCGTCCTGGAGGGCGTCCACGCGCACGTCGGCTCCCAGGTGCTGAACGCCGCCGAGCTGGCCAACGGCGCCGCCGCCCTCGCCCGCTTCGCCGTCGCCCGTGGTGTGCGCCGGCTGACCGTCGGCGGCGGGCTGGGCGTGGCCTACCTGGGCGGGCAGAGCGCGCCCTCGTTCGCGGCCTGGGCCGAGCGGGTGCACGCGGCCGTGCGCGGCGCGGGCTGGACGGGAGAGGTGGGCGTGGAGCCGGGCCGTTCGATCGCCGCGCGGGCCGGGCTGACCCTGTACCGGGTCGGCACGATCAAGGACATCAAGGACGTCCGGACGTACGTCAGCGTGGACGGCGGCATGAGCGACAACATGCGCCCCGCACTGTACGGCGCCTGCTACGAGGCGTTCCTGCCGCGCTGCCCCGAGGCGCCCCGCCCGCTGCGGGCCCGGCTGGTCGGCAAGCACTGCGAGAGCGGCGACGTCATCATCGACAACGCGGCGCTCCCGGCCGACCTGAGCGTGGGGGACCTGCTGGCCACCCCCGTCACCGGCGCCTACGGCTACGCGATGGCGTCCAACTACAACAAGCTGCCCCGCCCGGCGGTGGTCTTCGTCCGCGACGGCGCGGCCCGCCTCGTCGTACGGCGCGAGACCGAGGAGGATCTGCTGCGCCTGGACGTCGAAAACGGACCGGATGATTCCGAAAACCTGGCCCTGGTGGCTGCGCGACGGTCGCATGCGTCCTAATCTGGCCCGATGCTGAACAGCGCCCGTCTGCTCGTCCTGCTGGAGATCGCCCGCCGGGGCACCATCGTGGCCGCCGCGCAGGCCCTGCACCTGAGCCCGTCCGCCATCTCGCACCAGCTCGCCCGCCTGGAGCAGGAGCTGGGGGTCGCGCTGGTGGAACGGGCGCCGCAGTCGCTGCGGCTGACCCCGGCGGGCGAGCGGCTCGCCGACCACGCGCAGGCGATCGCCGATCTGATGGCCGTCGCCCAGGACGACCTGCGGGCGCATTCGGAGGGCACCGCGGGCGTGCTCAGGCTGGGCTTCTTCGCGTCCGCGGGGCTGGATCTGCTCCCGCGGGCGCTGGCGGCGTTCGCGGTCCGGCACCCACAGGTCGAGCTGGAGCTGATCATGGGGCAGCCGCACGAGCTGATTCCCGATCTGGAGGCGGGCCGGCTGGATGCGGCCGTCGTCTTCGAACACCCGCTGGACCCGTGGTGCCGGCAGGCGGCGGTGGACGTCCAGATGTACTTCGACGAGCCGCAGCTGGTGGTGGTGCCGCTGCGGCACCGGCTCGGGCGGCGCTCGCTGGTGCGGCTGGCCGAGCTGGAGGGCGAGAGCTGGATCGGCACGCACGGCGGCAGCACCGGTGAGCCGGTGCTCGAACGGGCCTGCGCCGCCGAGGGGTTCCGCCCCCGGGTGCGCTGCCGCAGCGACCACTACCAGGTGACGATCAACCTCGCGCGGGCCGGGATGGGCGTCGCGCTGATCCCGGCGCTGGGCGTGGCCGACAGTTCCGGGGTGCACGTCTGCCGGCTCGACCACCCGCGGCTGCACCGGCGGATCGGGGTGGCCACCCGGGCCACCAACCGCAACCCGGTGCTGCGGGCCTTCCTCGTCGAACTGCGCGCGGCCGCCGGGGAGGTCAGGTCACTGCTGGAGCTGCAGTGGTCCTGACCGCCCCGGCGGCCTCAGGCCCTATACCCGTCCGACGCCCTGGCCGTCCGGCGCCCAACCCGTCCGACACGCCTAGTTGACGTTCACCGCGCTCCAGGTGGCCGCCACCGCGTTGTACTCGGCGCCGCCCTGGCCGTACAGGTCCGCCGCCGCGCTCAGGGTGGCCGCGCGGGCGCCCGCGTAGTCGGTGGTGGAGGTGAAGTAGACTGTCAGCGCGCGGTACCAGATCTGCGCGGCCTTGTCCCGCCCGATGCCGGCCGGCGTCGAGCCGTCGGCCGTCGGGCTGTTGTAGCCGAAGCCGTTGACGGTCTTCGCACCGCTGCCCTCGGACAGCAGGTAGAAGAAGTGGTTGGCCACGCCCGACGAGTAGTGCACATCCAGGTTGCCCACGTCCGCCGACCAGTAGTCGGCCGACTGGCCGTCCTTGGAGGGCTGGTCCATGTAGCGCAGCGGGGTGCCGTCGCCGTTGAGGTTGATCAGCTCGCCGATCCAGTAGTTCGGCGGGTTGGAGGGCAGGTCGGCGTACCACTCGACCATCGTGCCCATGATGTCGGAGGTGGCCTCGTTGAGGCCGCCGGACTCGCCCGCGTAGTTGAGGCCGGCGGTGGCGGCGGTGACGCCGTGGGTCATCTCGTGGCCGGCCACGTCGATCTCGGTCAGCGGGTGGCTGTCTCCCGAGCCGTCGCCGTAGGTCATGCAGAAGCAGTTGTCGTCCCAGAACGCGTTGGTGTAGTTGGTGTCGTAGTGCACGCGGCTCGCGGCGCCGACGCCGTCGTTGCGGATGCCGTTGCGGGTGAAGGCGCTCTTGTAGAAGTCCCAGGTGGTCGCCGCGCCGAACTGGGCGTCCACGGCGGCCGATTCGCGGTTGGAGACGGTTCCGTCGCCCCAACTGTTGGTCGGGTTGGCGAACAGGGAGCCGTTGCCGGCGGTCCCGTTGTTCATGTCGCTGGTGGACTGGCCGCCACGGGTGTCGTCCTGGAGCCGGTACTGGCCGCCGCTCTGGACGGTGTTCAGCTGGACGCTGCCGACGAAGACGCCGTTGCCGGGACCGGAGACGGTCTGCACCTGCTCGTGGCTGGAGAGCACCTGGCCGGTGGTCGCGTCGGTGACCAGCAGCTGTCGGCTCGGGGTGCGGTTCGCGCGCACGCCCTCCACGACGGTCCGGTACGCGAGCCGCGGTTTGCCGTCGCTCGCCCACACCACCAGCTCCGGCGTGCCGGTCCGGTGCACCTGGGTCAGCGGGGACTCGTCGGCGTCCCCGGTGATGCCGACGGTGGCCCGTATCGCGCCGGTGGCCTGCGCGGCGGCCTGGTCGACGGGGATCCGCGGGGTGAGGCTCGGCAGGCTGATCCGCGCGGAGACGGCCTTGTCGACCTTCTTCACCGAACCGTCGGCCTTCTGATGGACCACCAGATCGCCACCGAGCACCGGCAGGCCGGCGAAGGTGCGCTCGAAACGGAGGTGGCGGGTGCCGTCGGCGTCCACCACGGCGTCCTTCGCGACCAGCTTCTCCTGGCCGCCCAGCGCGAGGGCCTTGGCCAGCGGTCCGGCCTGGCCGTTCGCCAGCGCGATCATGGCGGCGTGCTGCCGGGCGGCCTGCGCCTGGAGGGCGGGGGCCGGGCCGGCCTGGGCAGTGGCGCTCACCTGGACGACACCGGTGAGCAGGGCGGTGGCGGAGAGCACGGCGACGGTCGCAAGCTTTCGCTTCACGTGCGAGTCCTTCCGGGAAACCGCGTCGGTACGCGGTCGCACCACGTCCCCGGGGCCGGGTCGGCACCTGTGGGGCGGAACGGGCGCTGACGTGCTGCGCCCCGTACGGTCGAGCGGCAGAGCACCGGGGGTGGGGGTGGTGGCTACCGAACGGGACTGGCGAGAAGCATGACAATCCGGCATTCGAAATGACAGGCCCGGCTCAGGCATTGGCCAGGTCTCGCCAGCCGGGGAAGGCCTCCGACGGGGTGACAAAACGGGTCAAACACACCCGCTTTGCCGTGGGTTTCCGTGCGAACCGCACCGCCCCGCCTGCGCCGGTATCTGATCCATCGTCAGACATTCGACGATCATGATCGAGCTGGCGCCGTTTTACACGACTGTAGAACTTCCGATACGGAGTCTTGACGTCCGCTTGGCGAGGTCCCGCCACCGGCCGCCCTTGTCCACCGTCAGGACGTCTGCTACACGCGCGGTTCCGGAGTCGGACCGCGGTCGTGGGCGGTCGGCGAGCTACGGTCGTCGCCGGATGCGGCGGTGGTGTTCGGGCAGGGGAGGTCGGCATGGCCGAGATCGAGGTCCCGGGGCCTGAGCCGGAGTGGGAGACGGCTCCGTCGCACCAGGGCGGGAAGCGCAATCCTGCGTTCCGGCAGAGCATGTGGGAGTTCGCCGCCATTGCGGTGATCTTGCGAGGACGTCACCCGTTTGAGTGAGTTCGCAGTCATGCGGCTGTGGTCGATGAAGCCTTGCGAGGACGATCGACCTTGGACCGCCCGATTCTGCTGAATTCCCAACAGGGTTAGGTCAATGATCGACGTCGGCAGGACAGGACGGAGGCCCCGATTGACGACCTCAAAGACCACGCACCGGCGTTCCTTCGGTAGGATCGCGCGCTTGTGTCGCATGGTCGTTGCAGTGGCGATTGCGATGCTCTCGATCGGCGCAGGCAGCGTCGCGCGGTCTGCCCCACTGTCTCCGGCGCCGTCGCAACCGGGTGTTGCGGCGTCGCCTGGCTGCGAGACATTCTTCCCGTCGCCCTACGAGGTGTGCGGCGCGATCCTGGACAAGTACAAGGCGCTGGGTGGCCCACAGAGTTTCCTACTGCTGCCGAAGTCCAACGAAAGGCCGGCGCCGGACGGCGCCGGGGCGTTCTCTGAGTTCGTGGGCGGCAACATCTACTGGTCGCCCTCAACAAGCGCGCACCCTGTCGCTCATGACTTCCTCACCAAGTGGGGACAGTACGGGTACGAGGCCGGGTTCATGCGATACCCCACCACCGACGAGATCGTGCTTGGCGACGGCGTCAGCCGCCGTCAGGAGTTCGAGGGTGCGTCTATCTACTTCAGCTTCGTCACCGGTGCGCACGAGGTGCACGGTCTGATTCGGCAGGCATGGGTTGATCTCGGGGCAGAGACCAGCTTCCTGGGCTTCCCCACTTCCGATGAACAGGACACCCCACCCCAGCACAGCCCCTGGGGCGGCCGCGAGAGTCTGTTCCAGACCGGAGTGGTCACCGCGAACCTCACCAACAACTCCACCCACGTCGGCAACTGGTCGATTTATCCCACGCCGGCTCCGGCAGGGCTGACGCGAACCATGCCGACGGCGGACCGCCTGCCCGCCCTGCGTGCACAGGACCTACCCGAAGCCACGGTTCCGACCGGTCGTGCGGTCAAAGCGGGCGACGGGTGCCCGGAGGGAACGACCGATTACAGCAAGATCAACAAAACCGAATGGAACTGCGAGAGCGTCTCGGAGGACCTGAGCTACTACGAGGTGATGCTTCGCAAGGGTGAGGCGCGCGGAGCGCGTATCGATGACGACAGTGCTGAACCGGCCAAGACGGCGGGATTCGGACGGCTGCACGCGGGCGAGGACCACAACATCGGGCCCCACACGATCCAGCTCATTGCGCGAGACTCGCAGTACTGCTCGCCGCTGGGCTACCAGAATCGATGCTCGTACACGATGGCGTTCCATTTCGACAAGGACTTCATCGACAACATCACCGTAGTCGTCCAGCAGCACGCAGACACCGAAGGCAGGTCACCCGACAGCCATGACCTCGGAGTCGTCACCGCGTACTGCGGGATCGGTAATCCCGCCGACCACCGCAGGGGCTACTGTCGCGATGACATCCCCCCGCCGTTCAACGGCGGCAAGAAGCACTGACACACCCGCAGCCGTCGCCGGGACAAACGGGCTTCAGCACCCTGTGGAAATCTGTGGTGGTGCCCGGAACCGGGGCGTGTACGGCGTTCAAGGCCCGGAACCCTGGAACGCGATCCCTCGAAATATCCCGAAGCGGAGACGAGCTTGCGGGATTCCCTGCCAGCAGGGGTTTGGACCTTTCTCGCCGTATTTGATGCAGAGCGCGAAAACCGTGGTCAACCAACGCTGGAGTTCGACACGGAGGTGCTGACATGGGGGTCCCGGGGGTGGTAGCCCGGGCCCCCATGCTATTGGCTCGCTGCCTTGCGGTCTGGGCAAGTCCCCGATTATCCATCAGATGGACCGCCTCGGAGCGCCGGGCACGGCGTCTGCAACAGCACAGCGGCCTATTACTTGAGCCCGGTGAACCCATGCGGTCACAGCACTGGACGAGCAACTCCGACGCCGGACCGCGGTCGTGGGCGGTCAGTGAACCGGTGACGAGCCGGCCGGTGGCGCGGTCGTGCCGGACCGCCCGGGTCGCCGCCGGGCGGTCTCCGGCCGACCGGGCGATGACGCCTCCGACGCTCCGGCCGCCGTGCCGTTCGAGGCCGAACCGGCCTTCGCGGGTGCCGTTGACGGACTCGATCAGCCGGCGGACGGACTTTCAGCAACCCCCGCCGGGACGTGGGGCGCCCCGACCCGGCTCACGCCCCGACGCGAGGCCGTACCGGCCGTAGCGCGCAGGCGGCCAGCGCCCGCCCCACCTCGCGGATGGCGTGCACCGCCGCCCGCTCGGTGCTGGGGCCGAGCGCCGTGTCCCAGTGCGCGATCACCGCGTAGGCGATCCGGCGCGCGCCCACGACGACACCCGCGTCCGCCCGTACCCCGGTGTCGGTGCCGGTCTTGTTGGCCACCAGCAGGCGGCCCGGCAGCGGCTCGGGGAAGCAGGGCGCGTACGGGTCGTGGTCGATCAGCGCGGGGACCAGACCGTGGTCGGTGTTGGACCGCATCCAGTCCAGCAGCCGGGCCGAGGCGGCCGGCGAGGCCATCTCGCCGCGCACGGCCAGCGCGACCAGCCGGGCGAGGTCCCCGGCGGTGCCGGTGGCGAACACCGGCGGCACGCCCGGCCCGCGTTCGTCGCGCACCCGGTCGTGCAGGGTGAGCCGGGCCAGCCCCAGCTCCCGGGCCAGCCGCCCGGTGGCGGGCAGGCCGACCAGCCGCAGCAGCGCGTTGGTCGCGGTGTTGTCGCTGACCGAGGCGGTGAGCCAGGCCAGGTCCTCGACCGTCCAGCCGGGGCGGCCGAGCCGCCGCAGCAGCCCGGTGCCGCCCGTCACATCGGTGTCGGTGATCTCCACCGGCCGGCCGGCGTGCAGTTCCCCGGTGTCCAGCCGCCGGGACACCTCGGCGAGCAGCAGCAGCTTGGACGCGCTGGCGACCGGCAGCACGACATCGGCGTCCACGCCGACCGTCCCGTCACCCCCGAAGCCGCCACCACCGTCGTCGAACCCGCCGCCGCAGCCGAACCCTTCGCCGACGGCGTCCACGTCCACGGCGGCGACGGCGAGGGTGAGCGGCAGGGCCGCCGCACTGCGGGCGGCGGCCGCCACCTGGGCGAGACTCATCGGACCCGCACCACCTCTCCGGCCCGCACCGAGGTGGGCCGGCCGTCGCGCACCGCGATCCGCCCGGCCACCACGACCGTGTCCACGCCCTCCGGTGCCAGCAGCGGCCGCTCGAAGGTGGCGGCGTCCCGGACCGCGTCCGGGTCCAGCACCACCAGGTCGGCCACCGCGTCGTCGCGGATCACCCCGCGGCCGGTCAGCCGGAACCGTTCGGCGGGCAGCCCGGTCATCTTGTGCACCGCGAGTTCCAGCGGCAGCAGCCCTTCGTCGCGGCCGTAGTGGCCGAGCACCCGGGCGAAGCTGCCCGCCCAACGGGGGTGCGGGCGGCCGGGTTTGGGCACCCCGTCCGAGCCGATCATGGACAGCGGGCTGGCCAGGACCCGGCGGACGTCGTCCTCGCGCATCGAGTGGCTGATGATGGTCACCTCTCCCTGCGAGTCCAGCAGCAGGTCGCAGACGTACTCCACCGGGTCGATCCCGCGGTCGGCCGCCAGGTCGGCGATCCGGTGGCCCTCGGCCGAGCGGCGCGCCGGGGCGGCGGCCACCGCGATGAGGTCCCAGCCGCCGTTGCCGACGGTGTTCTCCCAGCCCGCCACGCCCTGCGCGATGTCCGTCCGGATCCGCTCGCGCACCTCCGGCCGGCGCAGCCGCTCCAGCAGCGCGGCCACCCCGCCCTCGCTGGTCCACGGCGGCAGCATGGCGTGCAGCACGGTACTGCCCGCGGTGTACGGATAGACGTCGCAGAGCACGTCGATCCCGTCCGCGCGGGCCTGCTCCAGCCGGGGGAGGGTGCGCAGGGTCGCGCCCCAGGCGTGCCGGCCCGCGGTCTTGTGGTGCGACACCTGGAGCGGCGCGCCGGACCGCTCGGCGATCTCCAGCGCCTCCTCCAGGGCCTTCTCCACCTGCGACATCTCGTCCCGCAGATGGGTCACGTACGGCTTGCCGTGCCGCGCGGCGACCCTGGCCAGCGCGACGATCTCCTCGGTGTCGGCGTAGGTGCCCGGCGGGTAGATCAGCCCGGTGGAGAGCCCGGCCGCGCCCTGGGCCAGGGCCCGGTCGAGCAGTTCGCACATGGCGGCCAGCTCCTCGGGCCGGGGCGGGCGGGCGTCGAAGCCCATCACCCCGGCGCGCAGCGTGCCGTGACCGACCAGCGAGGCGATGTGGTTGCGCCGCAGCTCGGGCCGCTGGCCGGCGGCGAAGGCGTCGAAGTCCTCGGCCGGCCGGACCGGCCCGATGCCGAAGGTCACCCGCAGGTGTTCGGCCAGCTCGGGCAGCCGCTGCGGCAGCGCGGGGAAGAGACTGCTGCCGCAGTTGCCACTGATCTCGGTGGTGACGCCCTGGAGCAGCGGGGCCAGCCGCAGCTCCTCGACGGCGTCGTCGTCCGCGGCCGTGTGCGCGCCGACCGGTGCGGCCAGCGCGTCCGAGTGGGTGTGCACATCGATGAAGCCGGGGGTGACGACCCGTCCGGTGGCGTCCACCGTCCGGGCCGCGGCCACGGCGGTGCCCGGCGGCAGGACGGTGACCCGCCCGCCGGAGACCGCGAGGTCGGCCGGACGGGCGGCGGCGCCGGTGCCGTCCACCAGGGTGCCGCCGCGGACCAGCAGTTCCACGTCGGAGATGCCCACGATCGCCCCCATCACAGCACCGTCGAGAGAAAGGCCCGGGTGCGCTCGTGGCGCGGGGCGGTGAACACCTCGTCGGGCCGGCCGGCCTCGACGACCGCGCCCTGGTCCATGAAGAGCACCCGGTCGGCGACCTCGCGGGCGAACCCCATCTCATGGGTGACGACGATCATCGTCATCCCGCTGCGGGCCAGGTCGCGCATCACCCCGAGCACCTCGCCGACGAGTTCGGGGTCGAGGGCGGAGGTGGGCTCGTCGAAGAGCATCACCGTGGGCTCCATGGCCAGCGCGCGGGCGATCGCCACCCGCTGCTGCTGGCCGCCGGAGAGCTGGCCCGGGTAGTGGTCGGCGCGGTCGGCCAGCCCGACCCGGCGCAACAGCTCGCGGGCCTGCTGCTGGGCCTCGGCCCGGTTGCGGCCCTTGACGGCGACCGGGCCCTCCATCACGTTCTGCACGGCGGTACGGTGCGGGAACAGGTGGAACCGCTGGAACACCATGCCGATCCGCTCGCGCTGGCGGCGGATGTCCCGGGGCCGCCGCTCACGCAGCCTGGCTCCGGCCGGGCTGCCGTGCGGCTCGTAGCCGACCAGCTCGCCGTTGACCGCGATCCGCCCGGCGTCGATCTTCTCCAGGTGGTTGAAGCAGCGCAGCAGGGTGGACTTGCCGGACCCGGAGGGCCCGATCACACAGAGCACCTCCCCGGCGCGGACCTCCAGGTCGATGCCGCACAGCACCTCGGTTTCGCCGAAACGTTTCCGCACGCCGCGTGCCGAGAGAATCAGGTCATCGTCCGTCGCGACCGTCACTGGTCCGCCCCCTTCGTCTTCTCCGCCGTGTTCGCCGCGGCGGGCTTCTTCGCCCTGAGGGCCTTCCCCGGCGCCCCCTGAGCCCTGGTCCGCCCCGGTACGAGGTTCCCCAGCACCCGCCGCCGCAGCGGCCGGGCGGACACCCCGGGGCTGAACCGCCGCTCCACCGCGTGCTGGGCGACGCTGGCGATGGTGGTCAGTACCAGGTACCAGATCGACGCCACCACCAGCAGCGCGATCACCTCGAAGTTGGCGAGGTAGAGGTGCTGGGAGACGGTCATCAGATCGGCGCCGGCGATGACCGAGACCAGCGAGGTGGTCTTCAGCATCGAGATGAACTGGTTGCCGAACGGCGGGATGATCACCCGCATCGCCTGCGGCAGCACCACCCGGAAGAGGATCTTCGGGTTGGACATGCCCAGCGCGGCGGCGGCCTCGCGCTGCCCCGGGTCCACGCTCTGGATGCCGGCCCGGACGATCTCCGACATATAGGCGCCCTCGTTGATCGACAGGCCCAGCAGCGCCGCCACGAACCCGGTGATCAGGGTGTTGGACTGCCAGCTGACCAGCTTGGGTCCGTCGAACGGGATGCCGATGCTGATCTCCGGGAAGAGCAGCGCCAGGTTGAACCAGAAGATCAGCTGCACCAGCAGCGGCGTCCCCCGGAAGAACCAGGTGTACGCGCCGGCCGTCATCCGCAGCACCGGGCTGTCGGACAGCTGCATCACCGCCGCCACCACACCGATCACGATGCCGACCAGCTGCGAGATCAGGGTGAGCTGGACGGTCACCCAGAGCCCCTCCAGGATCACGCTGTCGAACTGGTACTCGGCGATGATGTCCCAGTGCAGGTTGGGGTTGACGATGACCGTGTAGGCCAGCCAGACCGCGATGAACGCGGCGGCCAGCACCGCCAGCCAGCGCCCCGGCCGGGGGCGTCCGGTCACCTGGAGGGTCAGGTCGTCCTCAGCCGGCGCGGCGCCGGAGCCAGGGAGCGCGGCTTCTCTCATATCGGTGCTCATCGCCGTTCTCACTGCCCGGCGGTGTTGACGGTGGCGCGGGTCACGGCGCTGCCGCCGACCTCGTACTGGTCCAGGATCTTCCGGTAGTCACCGGACTCGATCAGCTCCTGGAGCGCGCCCTGCACGGCGTCCCGCAGCCCGCTCTCCTTCTTCGCCACCGCGATGCCCCACGGCGCCGTCCCGTACTGCTCCGGCAGCACCTGGTAGGAGCCGTTCTTCTGGACGAACATCTGCGCCACCGGGTAGTCCACGATGGTGGCCACCGCCCGTCCGCTGTCCAGCTGGAGCAGCCCGGTCGGGGCGTCCTCGCTCTGCGAGATGTTCATCTTGGTGGCGCACTTGGCGTTCTGCTGCTCGCCGATGTCCAGGTTGGAGCTGCCCTTGGCGAGGACCACGGCCTTGCCGCACAGGTCCTCCAGGGACTTGATCCCCTCCGGGTTGTCCTTCTTGGTCATCACGACGCCGCCGGTGCGGAAGTAGTCCACGAAGTCGACGGCCTGGCGGCGCTGCTCGCTGTCGGTCATCGAGGACATCACCAGGTCGAACCGGCCGGCCTGGAGGCCGGGGATCAGCCCGTCGAAGGACGCGTTGGTCATCTCCAGCTTGAGCCCCAGCCGCCCGGCGATCGCCGCGGCCAGGTCCGGGTCCACCCCGGTCAGCTCGGTGGTCCCGGGCTTGTACATCTCCATCGGCGGGTATCCGACGGCGGTGGCCACTCTCAGCACACCGGCCTGCTTGAATTTCGCGGGCAGCGCCTCGGCGCCGCTCTTTCCGGCGGCACCCTGGGCCCCGGCCGGAGCCGGAGCGGTGCCCTGGTCGGAGCGCCCGCAGGCGGTGGCCGCCAGGGCCACCAGAGCCAGCGCGGCCAGACAACGCAGAGGACGGGGGCGGTTCATGGCATCTCCCTCGGGCGGTGACGGTGCGCCGATGCTGGCAGCCCGGTCCCGGTGAACGGAAGATGATGAAGCTATTGCTCTCTGACCAACGAATTTCGTATTGCTCCCCCCCCGGGGTTCAGGCCTCCACCCCGCCTCCGGGAAAACGCGACGTGCCGGCCGAGAGGCTCGGCCGGCACGTCGCCGGGTACCGCGGTTCGGAGCGGCGGCTCAGGCGCGGGCGCCCTCCGTGGCGTCGGCGGCGTGCGGCGTGTCGCCCGTCCCGCCCTCGGCGGTGAGCTCATGCTTGACGGCGTCCAGCGAGGGGTTCTGCCAGGCGCTCCGCAGGCCCCAGCGGTAGAAGGCCAGCGCGAGCACGGCGACGATCAGCAGGTCCCAGCCCTCGGGCAGGTAGCCGTGTCCGCCGAAGTCCGCGCTGCCGGCCCAGGAGACCCCGGCCATCACGAACAGGTAGGCGATCATCCAGACGCCGGCCTTGAGGTGCGGCTTGAGCTCGGCCCACGGCTTGCGCAGCTCGTACCAGGCCCAGATCGGCAGCCCGGCGGCCATCAGCAGGATCACCTTGCCGGTCAGCGGCCAGCGCGCCCAGTACAGCACCAGCGAGCCGAAGACCATGGCGGTCGGGGCGATCACCGGCATCGCGCGGAGCCTGACCGGGCGGGGCAGCTCGGGGGCGAGCCGGCGCAGCGCCATCACGGCGACCGGGCCGGTGATGTACGAGATCACGGTCGCCACCGAGACGATCTCGGCCAGGGAGCCCCAGCCGCGGAAGACCGCGAGGAAGAGGAAGGCGATGAGGAGGTTGAGCAGCAGCGCCGGGCGCGGGATGCCGGTCTTGGGGTCCACCCGGCCGAAGACGGCCGGCAGGTGGCCGTTCTCCTGCACCCCGTGGATCATGCGCGAGGTGGTGGCGGCGTAGATCATGCCGGTGCCGCTGGGCGAGACGAAGGCGTCCGCGTACAGCAGCAGGGCGAGCCAGTTCAGGCCCCAGGCGATCGAGAGGTCGGCGAGCGGCGAGGTGTAGGCGAGGCCGCCCCAGCCCTGGGAGAGGTCCGCCGTGGGGACGGCGCCCAGGAACGCGATCTGAAGCACGACGTAGATCACCAGGGCGATCAGGATGGAGCCGATCACCGCCATGGGCAGCGACTTGCCGGGGTTACGGGCCTCGCCGGCCAGGTTGAGCGGGGACTGGAAGCCGTTGAACGCCCAGACGATGCCGGAGACGGCGACGGCCGTGAACACCGCGCTCCAGCCGTTCGGGGCGAAGCCGCCGTGGTCCTGGAAGTGCGAGGTGTCGAAGTGCGCCAGCAGCAGGGCGCTCGCGGTCAGCGTGGGGACGACCACCTTGAACACGGTGATCGCGGTGTTGGTCTTGGCGAAGAGCGTGATCGCGAACCAGTTGAGCGCGAAGTACCCGACCAGCAGCACGCCGGCCACGGCCACCCCGCTGACGGTGAGCTCCTGTCCGTTGAAGAGCCCCTGGGCCCAGCCGAAGTGCCAGGAGCTCATGTACTGCACGGAGGCGGTGGCCTCGCCGGGGATCACCGAGACGATGGCGATCCAGTTGGCCCAGGCGGCCAGGTAGCCGGCCAGTGAGCCGTGCGAGTACTGGCCGTACCGCACCATGCCGCCGGCCTTGGGGAACATCGACCCCAGCTCGCTGTAGGTGAGCGCGATGGTCAGCGCCACCGCTGCCCCGATCACCCACGCGACGATCGAGGCCGGTCCGGCCAGGCGCGCGGCGCGCTCGGCGCCGAACAGCCAGCCCGAGCCGATGATCGACCCGAGGCCGACGGCCGTGAGGCTGATGGTGCCGAGCGAGCGGCGGTAATGCGTATGGGATGCCGTCCTCGGCGCGGGCGCGCTCAACGTATCGGTCCTCTGTCTCATCAGGTCCGGACAAACGGACACAGCTTATGGTGGGAAATCGGGCGAAATCCTCAGATAAAGCTCAAATGGCGCAATTGTTGCCATCTTGTGTCCGCCACCCGGGTGCTTTCGTGGTACGGGCGGGCTGCCGCCGAACGGGCGTGCCACGCACTGCCCTTGGCCGTCGGCGACGGCGTCGGCAGCGGCGTCGACGACCGGGCCGGCCGTGAAAACCGGGCCGACTGCCGCGACGACGGCTGTGACAACGGCCACGGCCACTGCCACGAGGCCGGGAAAACGAAAATTCCCCGCAGGTGCTCTTACGAGCTCCCACGGGGAATCACTCTGTGTCCGAGGGGGGACTTGAACCCCCACGCCCGATAAAGGGCACTAGCACCTCAAGCTAGCGCGTCTGCCATTCCGCCACCCGGACAGGGTGTGTGCTTCGGGGTCTTCCTGCTCGCCCCCTCGGCGACAGAGAGAACATTACCAGGGTTCTGGAGCGCTTCTCACCTGCGTTTCCTCGGTGCGGGCCGATGGGGACGGCAGGGCCGGCTGGGCTGGGAGGGATGGGTCGAGGGCCTGATCGAAAGCGGGGCGAAGCGGTGGTTCGGGTGAACCAAGCGGTCGGGTTGGGGGCGGACGGCGGTCGGTACCGGACGGGAACGGTCCGACCCGGGCAAGTTGTCGACGGAGCCGCGTCCCCGTGGACGGCTCTCCTAGCCTCTGTGAACCGAGGGCGCCATGAGCGGAACGCCTGATTCCCGGCGTCGCGGACGAAGGGCGGCTGGACGTGGAGCAGATCAACGGGGCGGCGAAGGCCGAGCCGAGACGCGGGGAGAACGGGCCCGTCGAGGGGGTGTGGCGGTTCCCGGTGCCGGCGGTGGAGGCGTCGGTGCCCCGGACCAGACACGCGGTGCGCGACCGGCTGCTGGCCCAGGGCATGGCGGGGGTGCGCTACCAGGAGCTGGTGGACGACCTGCTGCTGATCGTCTCGGAGCTGGTCGGCAACGCGGTCACGCACGCCGCGCGGCTCTCGCCGGAGGTCACCACCGAACTGTCGGTCCGGGAGGGCTGGGTGCGGGTCTCGGTCGAGGACGGTGACCCCTACCGGCCGAAGGCCCTGGAGAGCGACACCGGGCGGACCGGCGGGCGCGGGCTGCTGCTGGTGAAGAGCGTGACCCTACAGGCCGGCGGGGTCTGCGACGTGGAACGGACGGGGGAGGGCGGCAAGGTGGTCTGGGCCTCGCTGCCCATCCCCCGGGAGGAGACCGCGTAGCGGCCGGCTACCAGTCGCGGCCGGCGATTTCCCGGATGCCGGGCAGGGCCGCCTCGAAGACGGTCTCGAACCAGACCGAGAACGGGCGCTCGGCCCGCAGCTCGCGCAGCTCCTGCGCGGTCACGAAGGCGAAGTCGTCGACCTCGTCCGGGTCGGGCTCGACCGGGGCGGTGATCAGCCCGACGAACAGGTGGTTCCACTCCCGCTCGATCAGGCCGGAGGTCTCGTCCGGCAGGTCGTAGCGGACGGTGCCGGCCTCGCAGAGCAGCGCGGGTGCGGCGCCCAGCTCCTCCGCGGTGCGGCGGGCGGCGGCGACGAACGGCGGCTCGCCGGGGTACGGGTGGCCGCAGCAGGTGTTCGACCAGACGCCGGGGGAGTGGTACTTGCAGAGGGCCCGGCGCTGGAGCAGCATCCGGCCCTGGCGGTCGAAGAGGAACACCGAGAAGGCCCGGTGCAGCCGGCCGGGCTGCTGGTGGGCCCAGAGCTTCTCGGCGGTGCCGGTCGTGACGCCCTCGTCGTCGACCAGCTCCAGCAGGATCTCGGTGCCCGATCCCGCCACGGCCGAGGCCCGGGGGCCGGCCGTCACCACGGTCTCCACGTCGGTCTCCACGTCGAGACCGGTGTCGATCTCGGAGGTGAAGTGCGTCGGGTCGGTCGGCGGACTCTGGGGCATGAGGCCTCTTTCGGGAGCAACGGGAGCACCGGTGCCGGCGTCATGCTCCAGTCTGCCGTATGGGTGGCGGTCCGGACGGGTCCCACGCACAACGAGGTCGATCATGACCGTTCCCGACCGCTTCCGAGCACGCGGACAGGGCAGCTCCCCGTCCGCGCAGCCCCCCGGCCGCGTTCGGGCCGGTCGCCCCGGTCGCCTACCATCACATACGACACGGTGCCCGCATCTGCGGCGGCACCGGCGCGCCCGCCCACCCGGCCGGCCCAGCAGGCCGCCCGGCAGCAGGCGCAGCAGCGCACTGCACGACGGATCAGGAGACCCCGCATGATCGGCCTCGTTCTGGCAGCCGGCGCCGGCCGCCGGCTGCGCCCGTACACCGACACGCTGCCCAAGGCGCTGGTGCCGGTCGCCGGGGAGCGGACCGTCCTGGACCTCACTCTCCGCAACTTCGCCGAGGTCGGCCTCCGGGAGGCGGCGATCGTCGTCGGCTACCGCAAGGAGGCGGTCTACGACCGCAAGACGGCGCTGGAGGAGAAGTACGGCGTCCGGCTCACCCTGGTCGAGAACGACAAGGCCGAGGAGTGGAACAACGCCTACTCCCTCTGGTGCGCCCGCGACCTCTTCGCCGAGGGCCTGCTGCTGGCCAACGGTGACACCGTCCACCCGGCCTCCGTCCAGCGGACCATGCTGGAGGGCAACCAGCGCCTCACCGAGGCGGGCGCCGCGCCGGGCATCCTGCTCGCCCTCGACACGGTGAAGAAGCTCGCCGACGAGGAGATGAAGGTCGTCGTCGACCCGGCCGCCGGCATGCGCCGCATCACCAAGCTGATGGACCCGGTCGAGGCCAGCGGCGAGTACATCGGCCTCACCGTGATCAACCCGTCCGCCGCCGCCGACCTCACCGACGCGCTGCGCGCCACCTACGAGCGCGACCCGCAGCTGTACTACGAGGACGGCTACCAGGAGATGGTGAACCGCGGTCTGCGGATCGACGTGCAGCCGATCGGTGAGGTGTCCTGGGTCGAGGTCGACAACCACGACGACCTGGCGAAGGCGCGGGAGATCGCGTGCCAGTACTGACGAGGCTGGTCCCGTCGCCGGTCTTCGTCGAGATCCGTCCGGGCGCGCTGGACACACTCGGCGGCATCCTCGCCGACCAGCGGCTCTCCGCCTCGGGCCGGATCGCGGTGGCGATCAGCAACGGCTCGGGGGCGGTGCTGCGGACGCGGCTGGAGCCGGCCCTGCCGGGCGCCGACTGGTACAACGTCGACGACGGCAGCCTGGACAGCGCGGTGCGGCTGGCGGACGAGATCCGCGGCGGGCACTACGACGCGATCGTCGGACTCGGCGGTGGCAAGATCATCGACGCCGCCAAGTACGCCGCCGCCCGGGTCGGCCTGCCGCTGGTCGCGGTCGCCACCAACCTCGCCCACGACGGCATCTGCTCGCCCGTCTCCACGCTCGACAACGACGCCGGCCGGGGTTCGTACGGGGTGCCCAGCCCGATCGGGATCGTGGTCGACCTCGACGTGATCCGGCAGGCCCCGCCGCGCTTCGTGGCGGCCGGGATCGGCGACGTCATCTCCAACATCTCGGCCTGCGCGGACTGGGAGCTGTCCCAGGCCGTGACCGGCGAACCGGTGGACGGACTGGCCGTCGCGATGGCCCGCTCGGCCGGTGAGAACCTGCTGCGCCATCCCGGAAACCTCCAGGACCAGGACCTCCTTACAGCCCTCGCGGAAGCCCTGGTACTGTCCGGCATCGCGATGAACATCGCGGGCAGCACCCGGCCCTCGTCGGGCGCCTGCCACGAGATCTCGCATGCCCTGGACGTGCTGTATCCCAAGCGGTCCGCCCAGCACGGCGAACAGGTCGGCCTCGGGGCCGCCTTCGCCAGCTTCCTGCGGGGCGAGCACGAGCTGACCGGTCTGATCGTGGAGCGCCTGGCGTACCACGGACTGCCGGTGACCGCCGCTCAGATCGGCTTCACCGAGGCGGAGTTCACCGAGGCGGTGCACTACGCTCCGAACACCCGTCCGGGCCGCTTCACCATTCTTGAGCACCTCGACCTCTCCCCATCCGCAATCAGGGACGCGTACGCCGACTATGTCCAAGCCGTCAACAGCTGACCGCCCGACCGGACCCTCCGCCGGCGGCCCCGACCGGCCCCCGGTGGACCTGACCCGCCGCCCCTCGATCGAGGAACTGCGCGCGGTGATCCACCCGGAGGGCATGCTCCAGCGCCGCAGCGCCGAGCACTGGGCCGGCCGCCTGTACATGCGGAAGATCTCACTGCGGATCACCCGTGTGCTCTCCACCAAGACGGCGATCACGCCCAACGGCCTGACCTACCTGATGATGTTCACCGGCGTCCTGGCCGGTGCCGCGCTGATCGTCCCGGGTATCACCGGCGCGATCCTCGGCGCCCTGCTCATCCAGGTCTACCTGCTGCTGGACTGCGTGGACGGCGAGGTGGCCCGCTGGCGCCGGCAGACCTCGCTCACCGGCGTCTACCTGGACCGGGTCGGCCACTACATGTCCGAGGCCGCCCTGCTCACCGGTCTCGGCCTGCGTGGCTGCGACCTCTTCCACCGGGCGGGCGGCGCGGCGCACTGGGAGTGGGCCTTCCTCGGCACGCTCGCCGCGCTCGGCGCCATCCTGATCAAGTCCGAGACCGACCTGGTGGACGTGGCCCGCGCCCGCAGCGGTCTGACGGCGGTCGAGGACAGCGCCTCGGTGCCGCGCTCGTCCGGGGTGGCCAAGGCCCGCCGGGCGGCCTCCTTCCTCAAGTTCCACCGGCTGGTGGGCGCCGTCGAGGCCTCGCTGTTCATCCTCGCGGCGGGTGTCGCCGACGCCGTCCACGGCGGGCTGTTCTTCACCAGGCTCGCGGTGGTCGTGCTGGCCGCCATCGCCATGCTGCAGACCGTGCTGCACCTGCTGAGCATCGTCCTCTCCAGCAGGCTGCGGTGACCGCGGTGAGCGGCCCGGCCGCGGACACCTTCCGGCTCGGCGCGGTGATCATCACCATGGGCAACCGCCCCGCCGAACTGAACGCCCTGATCGAGTCGGTCCGCGCCCAGGAGGGCCCGGAGGTCGAGCTGGCCGTGGTCGTCAACGGCGCCCCGATGCCGCCGCTCCCGGCGGGCGTGCGCGCCGTCGAACTGCCGGAGAACCTCGGCATCCCGGGCGGCCGCAACGTCGGCATCGAGCTGTTCGGCCGCGACGGCCGGGACGTGGACGCGGTCCTCTTCCTGGACGACGACGGCCGGCTGCCGGGCACCGATTCGGCCCGGTTGCTGCGCGAGGCCTTCACCGCCGATCCGGAGCTGGGCATCGTCAGCTTCCGGATCGCCGACCCCGACACCGGTGTCACCCAGCGCCGGCACGTGCCCCGGCTGCGCGTCGGCGACCCGCTGCGCTCGTCCCGGGTGACCACCTTCCTGGGCGGCGCCGCCGCCGTGCGCTGCACGGTGTTCGAGCAGGCCGGCCAGCTGCCCGCCGAGTTCTTCTACGCGCACGAGGAGACCGACCTCGCGTGGCGCGCGCTGGACGCCGGCTGGGCCGTCGACTACCGGGCCGACGTGGTGCTGCACCACCCGACCACGTCGCCCGCCCGGCACGCCTCGTACTTCCACAATGTGGCCCGCAACCGGGTTTGGCTCGCGAGGCGGAACCTTCCGGCCCTGTTGGTGCCTCTCTACCTGGGAACCTGGTTTCTGCTCACCCTGGCCCGACGCCCCTCCCCGGAGGCGCTGAAGGCCTGGTGGGGCGGGTTCCGGGCGGGCTGGCGCGAACCGTGCGGTGCGCGGCGGCCCATGCGATGGCGTACCGTTTGGCGACTGACCAGGCTGGGCCGGCCACCGGTCATCTGATCCGTCCGATGACCGTACCGCCGGTCGATCGGGCGGTCGTACTGCCGTACGGTCGGCCGATCGCTGCGGCCGGTGACCACACACCGGCCGGATTCCCCCCGTGATCCCAGTGGATCCCCCTCGGCGCACGGCCGGCGGACCCCCGCCGACCGGCCGCCCCGACCCGATCCCGCGCGAAGGACGAATGTGTCGACAGTGAGTGAACCCGTCAGCCTCTCAGCCCCGAGGGGGGCGGACGCGGGCCTGACCCCCAAGCAGCTTGCGGACAAGTACGGCTTGGCGGTGAGCGGCAGACGGCCCGGTCTGGTCGCCTACACCAAGCAGCTCTGGGCCCGGCGCCACTTCATCTGGGCCTTCGCCACCGCCCGCCTGGTGGCCCAGTACACCGACGCCAAGCTCGGCCAGCTCTGGCAGGTCGTGACGCCGCTGCTGAACTGCGCGGTGTTCTACCTGGTCTTCGGTGTGATCCTGAACAACAAGGACGGATTCCCGAAGTACGTCGCGTGGCTCTGCATCGGCGTGTTCGTCTTCCAGTTCACCCAGAGCGCGGTGCAGTCGGGCACCCGGGCGATCTCGGACAACCTGGGCCTGATCCGCGCGCTGCACTTCCCGCGCGCCTCGCTGCCGATCGCCTTCACCGTGATCCAGCTGCAGCAGCTGCTGATCTCGATGGTCGTGCTGGTCGTGGTCGTGCTGGTCACCGGCGTCAAGCCCAGTGTCACCTGGGTGCTGGTCCTGCCGGCGCTGCTCCTGCAGTCGATGTTCAACACCGGTGTCGCGCTGATCATGTCCCGGATCGGGGCCAAGACGAGTGACATCTCGCAGCTGATCCCGTTCGCGATGCGGGCGTGGATGTACCTGTCCGGCGTGATGTACAGCATCCAGGACAAGATCGACAGCTGGCCGCCGTTCTGGCAGACGCTGATGCAGGTCAACCCGGCCTCGGTCTACATGGACCTCATCCGGCACGCCCTGGCACCGGAGATCTACAACAAGCACGTCTACGGCGCCAACGCCCAGGAACTGCCGGCCCACCTGTGGAAGTACGGCATCGGCTGGGGGCTCGGAATGCTGCTGATCGGATATGTCTTCTTCTGGAAGGCCGAGGAGGAGTACGGCCGTGGCTGACACCGACCTGAGCAAGAACCTCTCGATCAACGACGCGGACGTGGCCCGCGAGCCCACCGTGGTCGTCGACGACGTGCACATCGTCTACCGGGTGCACGGCGCGGGCTCCGGCAAGGGCAGCGCCACCTCCGCGATCAGCCGGATCATCAGCCGCAAGCGCGCCTCCGGCGTGCGCGAGGTGCACGCGGTGCGCGGGATCAGCTTCACCGCGTACAAGGGCGAGGCGATCGGTCTGATCGGCTCCAACGGCTCCGGCAAGTCGACCATGCTGGCGGCCATCGCCGGTCTGCTGCCGACCGAGAAGGGCGGCATCTACACCAACGGCCAGCCCTCCCTGCTGGGCGTCAACGCGGCCCTGATGAACGAGCTCACCGGCGAGCGCAACGTCGTGCTCGGCTGCCTGGCGATGGGGATGTCGCCGGCCGAGGTGCGGGCGCGCTACGACGACATCGTCGACTTCTCGGGCATCAACGAGAAGGGCGACTTCATCTCCCTGCCGATGCGCACCTACTCCTCCGGCATGGGCGCCCGTCTGCGGTTCTCCATCGCGGCGGCGAAGACCCACGACGTGCTGCTGATCGACGAGGCGCTGGCCACCGGCGACCAGGCGTTCCAGCAGCGCAGCAAGAACCGCATCACCGAACTGCGCAAGGCCGCCGGTACGGTCTTCCTGGTCAGCCACGACAACAGCTCGATCCGCGAGGTCTGCGAGCGGACGATCTGGATCGAGCACGGCGAGCTGATCATGGACGGGCCGACCGAGGAGGTCGTGGGCCGCTACGAGCGCGGCGAGCGCCCGTAACGCCCACCGGGCCCCGTACGGGAGGGCCGGTACCGGGAACCACCCCCGGCACCGGCCCTCCCGCCGTCTGCGCGCCTCCGGTACGCCCCCGGGCGGCCCTCGGCCGGCCGGGTGAGCGCCCCTGCGCCGGGCGGGGCGCCCTTCTCCCGCGCGGCGGGTGGTGTCAGGCTGTAGACGCGGGGGTTGTGTGCTGGACGTGACGCCATACTCGGACGCGTGTCCGAGTCGGACCGGTGATCCAGAGCGGTGTAGAACGGGGGAGTGACAGCAGTGTCGGCTTCGGCCCAGCCCAGTAGTGAACCAGCGGACCGTTCGACGGGGGTGACGCTGGACAAGGCGGCCGCGGAGAACTTCCCGGTCGCCCCGTTCTTCCTGCCCGCCGCCTGGCGCGACGACCTGATGGCCGTCTACGGCTTCGCCCGCCTGGTGGACGACGCCGGCGACGGCGACCTGGCCGACCCGGCCGGCGCGGCCCGGCTGCTCGGGGTGGCCGAACAGCCCCCCGCCGCCCCTTCGGCCCAGCCCGGCCCGGCCGAGACCGCCTTCCGGCTCGCCCTGCTCGACGGGCTGGAGCGGGACCTCGACCGGGTCTTCGAGGCCGCCCTGCACCCCGGGACCGCCGAGGCCCCCCGCCACCCCCTGCTGCGCGCCCTCGTCCCGCTGGTCGACCGGCACGGCCTGACCCCGGAGCCGTTCCGCCGCCTGATCGAGGCCAACCGGGTGGACCAGACCACCGCCCGCTACGCCACCTACCAGGACCTGATCGGCTACTGCACGCTCTCCGCCGACCCGGTGGGCCGCCTGGTGCTGGCCATCGCGGGCGTCTCCACCCCCGAGCGGATCCGGCTCTCCGACGAGATCTGCAGCGCCCTCCAGATCGTGGAGCACCTCCAGGACGTCGCCGAGGACCTCGCCCAGGGCCGGATCTACCTCCCGGAGGAGGACCTGACCCGGTTCGGCGTCACCGAGGAGGAGCTCGCCGCCCCCGCCGCGAACGGCGCGGTGCGCGAGCTGATCGCCTTCGAGGCGGACCGGGCACGCACCCTGCTCGACCACGGCGCGCCATTGGTAGGTACGGTTCGGGGGAGGCTTCGACTGCTCCTGGCGGGATTCACCGCAGGCGGCTACGCGGCCCTGGCGGCCATCGAGGCCGCCGGGTACGACGTACTCGCCCAGCAGGCGAAGCCTGACAAGCGCCGCCTCGCAGCGAAGGCGGCGGCCATCTTCGCGAAGGGAAGGTGAACGCCCGAGTGGCGGCATCACCACTGGCGTCGGCGCAGGTCATGGCGGCATACCGGTACTGCGAGGCAGTCACCGGGCTACAGGCGCGCAATTTCAGCTACGGCATCCGTCTGCTGCCGGAGCCCAAGCGGCTGGCCATGTCGGCCCTGTACGCCCTGGCCCGCCGGGTCGACGACATCGGCGACGGGGACCTGCCCGCCGACCGCAAGGCCGAGGCCCTGCTGCGCACCCGCGGGCTGCTGGGCGAGATCCGCGCCGGGGCGGTCGCCGAGGACGACACCGATCCGATCAAGGTCGCCCTGGCGGACGCCGCCCGGCGCTTCCCGATCCCGCTCGGCGGCTTCGACGAACTGATCGACGGCGTCGAGATGGACCTCAAGGGCGCCGAGTACCAGACCTACGAGGAGCTGAAGGTCTACTGCCGCTGCGTCGCGGGCGCGATCGGCCGGCTCTCGCTCGGCGTGTACGGCTGCGACGACCCGGAGCGCGGTGCCCGCTACGCGGACACCCTGGGCCTGGCGCTGCAGCTCACCAACATCCTGCGCGACCTGCGCGAGGACGCCCTGAACGGCCGCGTCTACCTGCCCGCCGAAGACCTGGCCAGGTTCGGCTGCGAGCAGGGCTTCGCGCTGCCCAGGCCGCCGATCGGCGCCGACTTCACCGGCCTGGTGGCCTTCGAGGCCGCCCGCGCCCAGGCCGCGTTCGAGGAGGGCCTGCGGCTGCTGCCGATGCTCGACCGCCGCAGCCGGGCCTGTACCGCCGCGATGGCCGGGATCTACCACCGGCTGCTCGGCCGGATCGCCGCCGACCCGGAGTCGGTCCTGCGCGGCCGGGTCTCGCTGCCGGGCTGGGAGAAGGCGTATGTGGCGCTTTCCGGGCTCGCCGGGGGGCGTTCTTGATTCTCGCCACAGTTCTGTCACGCTGTGTCAGCGGGGAATCACTTATGGGTAGAGCCGTGTTGACCACGACTGTGCTGGCCACAACGACCGCCACCGGGCGGTCCAGCGAATGCGAGGGGGAGGGCCGATGACCGGGCGAGCCGATGCCGCGCGCCCGGCCGCCGTCGTGGTCGGCGGCGGCCTGGCAGGGATCACCGCCGCACTGCGGCTGGCCGAGGCGGACCACCGGGTCACCCTGGTCGAGGGCCGCCCCCGGCTGGGCGGGCTGGCCTTCTCGTTCCAGCGCGGCGAGCTGACCGTCGACAACGGCCAGCACGTCTACCTGCGCTGCTGCACCGCCTACCGGGGCCTGATCGACCGGCTCGGGGCGAGCCGGCTGGTCCACCTCCAGGACCGGCTCGACGTCCCCGTCCTGGGCGTCTCCGGGCCCGACGGCGCCCCGGTGCGAACCCTGGGCCGACTGCGGCGGGCCGGGCTGCCCGTTCCGCTGCACCTGGCCGGCAGCCTCGCCCGGTACCCGCACCTGGGCCCGGCCGACCGGGCCCGGGTGGTCCGCGGCGCGCTCGCCCTGAAGGGCCTGGACCTCGCCGACCCGGCGCTGGACGGGCTCTCCTTCGGCGCGTGGCTGCGCCGCAACGGGCAGAACGAGCGCACCCTCGCCGCCCTGTGGGACCTGGTCGGCGTCGCCACGCTGAACGCCCGGGCCGACCAGGTGTCGCTGGCGCTGGCCGCGATGGTGTTCAAGACCGGGCTGCTCTCCGACCCGGGCGCCTCCGACATCGGCACGGCCGCCGTCCCGCTGGGCGCGATCCACCACGACGCGGCGCTCGCCGAGCTGGAGCGCGCCGGCGTGCGGGTGCTGCTGCGCGCCCGTGCCGCGGAGCTCAAGCCGGCCACGCCTCAGCACGCCGTCCGGCTGGAGAGCGGCGAGCTGCTCACCGCCGACACCGTCGTCCTGGCCGGCGCCCAGGACACCGCTGCCGCCCTGCTGCCGCCCGACGCCATCGACGGGCAGCGGCAGCTGGCCGACTTCGGCACCGCGCCGATCCTCAACGTCCACGTGGTCTACGACCGCACGGTGCTGCGCCGCCCGTTCTTCGCGGCGCTCGGCTCGCCGGTGCAGTGGGTGTTCGACCGCACCGCGCACTCCGGACTGGCCGGCACCGAGTCGGGCCGGGCGCACCCCGGAGCCCAGTACCTGGCGGTCTCCCAGTCCGCCGTCCAGGACGAGATCGATCTGCCGGTCGCCGAGCTGCGCCGCCGTTACCTGCCGGAGCTGGCCCGCCTGCTCCCGGCCGCCGGCGGCGCCGAGGTGCTGGACTTCTTCGTCACCCGTGAGCGCACCGCGACCTTCGACCCGGCCCCGGGCACCGCGGCGCTGCGCCCGCACGCCCGGACCAAGGTCCCCGGGCTGCTGCTGGCCGGTTCGTGGACGGCCACCGGCTGGCCCGCGACGATGGAGGGCGCGGTGCGCAGCGGCCACGCCGCGGCCGACGCGGCGCTCGCCGGCGGCGGCACCAGGATCCCGGTGGACCGCGGCGACGGGAGGTGGCCCAGGTGACCACGGGCCCCGCCACCGGCGACCCCGCGAGATCCGGCGGTCCCACCGCCGGCCTCACCGGCCTCATCGACATCGCAAGCGCCCGGCCGCCCTTCGCGGCCCGGCACCATCAGGGAGAGGGAACGCACGTGGAGTCAAGCACCGGCACTGCCGTCGGAGGCACGGCGCACGCCGAACCGGTCTCGGTGCCCGAGCTGCTCGCCCGTAGCCGTACGCTCTGCACCCCACCGCTGCGGGCCGCCGTCGCCCGTCTGGCCGCACCGATGGACACCGTCGCGGCCTACCACTTCGGCTGGATCGACCGGGACGGCACGCCGTCCGCGGGGGACGGCGGCAAGGCCGTCCGCCCCGCTCTGGCCCTGCTCTCCGCGCAGGCGACCGGCGCCCCGGCGGAGGTGGGGGTACCCGGCGGGGTCGCCGTTGAACTGGTGCACAACTTCTCGCTGCTCCATGATGATCTGATGGACGGTGACGAGACCAGACGCCACCGGGCCACCGCCTGGACGGTCTTCGGTCCGGCCCAGGCGATCCTGGCCGGTGACGCCCTGGCGACGCTCGGTACGGAGGTGCTGCTCGACGCCGCCGTCACCGGTGGAGCGAGCTCCACCGACGCCGCCCGCGCCGTCCGGCTGCTCACCACCGCGACCCGCGGGCTCATCGACGGCCAGGCGATGGACGTGGCCTTCGAACAGCGGGACAGCGTCACCGTCGCCGAATGCCTGGAGATGGAGGGCGGCAAGACCGCCGCGCTCCTCGCCGCCGCCTCGGCGATCGGCGCCGTCCTGGCCGGCGCCGACGACCGGGTCTCGGACGCCCTCCAGCGCTACGGCCACCACCTGGGGCTCGCCTTCCAGGCGGTGGACGACCTGCTCGGCATCTGGGGCGCCACCGAGGTCACCGGCAAGCCGCACTGGGGCGACCTGCGCCAGCGCAAGAAGTCGCTGCCGGTCGCCGCCGCGCTCGCCGAGGGCGGCGCCGCGTCGCGCCGGCTCGCCGAGGAGCTGGCCGACCCCACCGGGCGCGGCGAGGAGAGCGAGCCCCAGCTCGCCGCCCGCGCCGGCCTGATCGAGGAGGCCGGCGGCCGTGCCTGGACCCAGGAGGAGGCCCGCCGCCAGCACACGACCGCCCTCGCCGCCCTGGACGAGGTCCCCATGCCCGACACGGTGCGCGAGCACTTCGTCGCACTCGCCGAATTCGTGGTGGTACGAGAGAGGTGACGTTACGTTGACAGCAACCGCGGACGGCCGGCTCGACCCTGAGTACGATTCCGAGCCGGTCGCGGTGGGCGACCGCCCCCCGGCGCTCCTGAGCGCCGGGCGGTGGCAGCCCGAAGGGACCGACCCGCTCCGGCCGGCCGACCGTCCCGACGAACAGCACACCGGGCCGGCCTCCGCCGAGGAGACGCTGGCCCGCGCCACCACCCACCTGCTCTCGCTACAGAGCTCGGAGGGCTGGTGGAAGGGTGATCTGGAGACCAACGTCACCATGGACGCCGAGGACCTGCTGCTCCGGCAGTTCCTCGGAATCCGAACGGCTGAGCAGACCAAGGCCACCGCCGAGTGGATCCGCTCCCAGCAACGGGAGGACGGCACCTGGTCCACCTTCCACGGCGGACCGCCCGAACTCTCCACCACCGTCGAGGCGTACGTCGCCCTCAAGCTCGCCGGCGACGACCCCAACGCCCCGCACATGCTCGCCGCCGCCCGCTACGTGCGCTCCGCCGGCGGCATCGCGGCCGCCCGGGTGTTCACCCGGATCTGGCTCGCGCTCTTCGGCTGGTGGCCCTGGGCACGGCTGCCCGAGATGCCGCCCGAGATCATGTTCCTGCCCAAGTGGCTCCCGCTGAACATCTACGCCTTCGGCTGCTGGGCCCGGCAGACCATCGTGCCGCTGACCATCGTCTCGGCCCACCGCCCGGTCCGCCCGGCCCCCTTCCCGCTCACCGAACTGCACACCGACCCGGAGCACCCCTTCCCGGACCGGCCGCTCGCCCCCGCCACCACCTGGGACGGCGTCTTCGAGCGCCTCGACAAGGTGCTGCACGCCTACCACCGCCGGGCGCTGCGCCCGCTGCGCCGGCTCGCCATCTCCCAGGCCTGCCGGTGGATCGTCGAGCGGCAGGAGGCCGACGGCTGCTGGGGCGGCATCCAGCCGCCCGCCGTCTACTCCCTGATCGCCCTGCACCTGGAGGGCTACGAGCTGGAACACCCGGTGGTGCAGGCCGGCCTGTCGGCCTTCGACCGGTTCACCGTGCACACCGAGGACGGCCGGCGCTGGCTGGAGGCCTGCCAGTCCCCGGTCTGGGACACCTGCCTGGCCACCATCGCGCTGGTCGACGCCGGGGTGCCGGCCGACCACCCCGCACTGGTCTCCGCGGTGGACTGGATGCTCGCGGAGGAGATCACCCGGCGCGGCGACTGGTCCGTGCAGCGGCCCTCGCTCGCGCCCGGCGGCTGGGCGTTCGAGTTCGAGAACGACACCTACCCCGACATCGACGACACCGCCGAGGTGGTGCTCGCACTGCGCCGGGTCGCCCACCCGAGCCCCGCCAAGGTGGCCGGAGCGGTGGACCGCGGCGTCGACTGGAACCTCGGCATGCAGTCCAAGAACGGCGCCTGGGGCGCGTTCGACGTCGACAACACCAGCACCCTGCCGAACAAGCTGCCGTTCTGCGACTTCGGCGAGGTGGTCGACCCGCCGTCCGCCGATGTCACCGCCCATGTGGTGGAGATGCTCGCCGAGGTCGGCAAGGGCCGGGACCCGCGCACCCGCCGGGGTGTGGAGTGGCTGCTGCGCAACCAGGAGGCCGACGGCTCCTGGTTCGGCCGCTGGGGCACCAACTACATCTACGGCACCGGTTCCGTCCTGCCCGCCCTGGTCGCGGCCGGCGTCCCGGACGAGCACCCGGTGATCCGCCGCGCCGTCCGCTGGCTGGAGGACCGGCAGAACACCGACGGCGGCTGGGGCGAGGACATGCGCTCCTACGAGGACCCGGCCCGCTGGGCCGGGCGCGGCGACTCCACCGCCTCGCAGACCGCCTGGGCGCTGATGGCGCTGCTCGCGGCCGGCGAGGGCCCGGACGGCCGGGCCAACCCGGCGGTCGAGCGCGGGGTGGACTGGCTGGTCCGCACCCAGCTGCCCGAGGGGACCTGGGACGAACCGCAGTTCACCGGCACCGGCTTCCCCTGGGACTTCTCCATCAACTACCACCTCTACCGGCTGGTCTTCCCGGTCACCGCACTCGGCCGGTACCTCCACGGCAGCCCGGCCACCGGCCGGGAGAACACCGGCGCCCCGACGATCGGGGCGGCCCGGTGAGCCGAGCCCCGCTGCTGGTGCTCTGCGCGCTCGGCCCCGAGGTGTGGGCCCTGCGGGGCGGGGACTGGCGCGGCGCGGCCGCCGGTCCGCCGGTCCTCGTCCGCACCGGGGTGGGCCGGCGGCGGGCCTCACTCGCCGTCAGAAGGCTGCTCAGCGCCGCCCCCGGCGGCTACGGCGCGGTCGTGGTGGCCGGCTTCGGGGCCGCCGTCGCGCCGGGAATAAGCCCCGGCGACGTCATCGTTGCGAACGGGGTGCGCGATGCCGAAGGGAACCTCTTCGCGGTCGACTCGGGTCCGGACCTCACCCGGGTCCTGAAGGCACGCGGTCTGACGGTCCACACCGGGGTGCACCACACCGCCGACCATGTGGTGCGCGGCATCGAACGGCGCGCCCTGCACCTGCAGGGCGCGCTCGCGGTCGACATGGAGGCCGCCGCGGTCACCGCGGCCCTCCAGGAGCTCCGCCCGACGCTGCCCGCGGCCGTCCTGCGGGTGGTCGTCGACACCCCCGAGCACGAACTGCTGCGTCCGGGCACTCTCCCGGCCGGACTGCGCGCCTGGCGGGCCCTGCGCGCGACCGTGCCCGCCCTGGTCGACTGGCACGAACAGAACCGGCCGCCGCGGGGGCGCCTACCGGGCCCGCCGTCCGGAATCCTCCACCACCCCACATCCTCGACGCTCCCTCAGGAGGCGAGCTAGCCATGGCCATGCCGTTGCGCCAAACCGTGCGGGTCGGCACCTACCTCATGCAGCAGAAGCTCAAGCGGCGGGACAAATTCCCGCTGATCGTCGAACTGGAACCGCTGTTCGCCTGCAACCTGGCCTGTGAGGGATGCGGCAAGATCCAGCACCCGGCGGGTGTGCTGAAGCAGCGGATGCCGGTCGCCCAGGCGGTCGGCGCGGTGCTGGAGTCGGGTGCCCCGATGGTCTCGATCGCGGGCGGCGAGCCGCTGATGCACCCGCAGATCGACGAGATCGTGCGGCAACTGGTCGAGCGCCGCAAGTACGTCTTCCTCTGCACCAACGCGCTGCTGCTGCGCAAGAAACTGGACAAGTTCAAGCCCTCGCCGTACTTCACCTTCACCGTGCACATCGACGGCATGCGCGAGCGGCACGACGCCTCGGTGGCCAAGGAGGGCACCTTCGACGAGGCGGTGGAGGCGATCAAGGAGGCCCAGCGGCGGGGCTTCCGGGTCACCACCAACAGCACCTTCTTCAACACCGACACCCCGCAGACCATCATCGAGGTGCTGGACTACCTCAATGACGAGCTCAAGGTCGAGGAGATGATGATCTCCCCGGCGTTCGCCTATGAGAAGGCCCCCGACCAGGAGCACTTCCTCGGCGTCGAACAGACCAGGGAGCTGTTCCGCAAGACCTTCGCCGGCGGCAACCGGCGGCGCTGGCGGCTCAACCACAGCCCGCTGTTCCTGGACTTCCTGGAGGGCAAGGTCGACTTCTCCTGCACCGCCTGGGGCATCCCCAACTACTCGCTGTTCGGGTGGCAGCGCCCCTGCTACCTGATGTCCGACGGGTACGTCCCCACCTACCGCGAGCTGGTCGAGAAGACCGACTGGGAGAAGTACGGCCGCGGCAAGGACCCGCGCTGCGCCAACTGCATGGCGCACTGCGGCTACGAGCCGACCGCCGTCCTCGCCACCATGGGCTCGCTCAAGGAGTCGCTGCGCGCGATCACCGAGACCATCAGCGCCAACCGCGGCCACTGACCGGCCGTCTGTGACCTCACGGTCCGGCCCGGGCCACCCGCCCGGGCCGGACCGCCCCGTCAGGGGGCACCACCGCACCGCTCCGAGTCGTGAGGTGAACACATGTCACTGCTCTCCAGCGTCAAGTCCCCGGCCGACCTGCGGGAGATCCCGGCCGCCGACCTCCCGCTGCTCGCCGACGAGATCCGCGCGTTCCTGATCGACGCCGTCACCAGGACCGGCGGCCACCTCGGCCCGAACCTCGGTGTGGTGGAGCTGACCATCGCGCTGCACCGGGTCTTCGACTCCCCGCGCGACCGGATCGTCTGGGACACCGGCCACCAGAGCTACGTCCACAAGCTGCTCACCGGCCGCCAGGACTTCTCCCGGCTGCGGATGAAGGACGGCCTCTCCGGCTACCCCTCCCGCGCCGAGTCCGAGCACGACCTGGTCGAGAACTCGCACGCCTCCACCGCCCTCTCCTACGCCGACGGCCTCGCCAAGGCCGCCCGGCTCCTCGGCCAGCACGACCGGCAGACCGTCGCCGTGATCGGCGACGGCGCCCTCACCGGCGGCCTCGCCTGGGAGGCGCTCAACAACATCGCCGAGGCCCGGGACCGGCCGCTGGTGATCGTCGTCAACGACAACGAGCGCTCCTACGCCAGAACCGTCGGCGGCCTCGCCCACCACCTCGCCACGCTGCGCACCACCCAGGGGTACGAACGCTTCCTCGCCCTCGGCAAGGAGGCGCTGCAGCGCACCCCGCTGGTCGGCCAGCCGATCTTCGACGCGCTGCACGGCGCCAAGAAGGGGTTCAAGGACGCCTTCGCCCCGCAGGGCATGTTCGAGGACCTCGGGCTCAAGTACCTCGGGCCGATCGACGGCCACGACCTCGGCGCCGTCGAGCAGGCGCTGCGCCAGGCGCGCGGGTTCGGCGGCCCGGTCATCGTGCACTGCCTGACCGTCAAGGGCCGCGGCTACCGGCCCGCCGAGCAGGACGAGGCGGACCGCTTCCACGCCGTCAACCCGATCGACCCGTACACCTGCCTGCCCGTCTCGCCCAGCGGCGGGGTCTCCTGGACGTCCGTGTTCGGCGAGGAGATGCTCGCACTCGGGGCGGAGCGGCCGGACGTGGTCGCGATCACCGCCGCGATGCTCCAGCCGGTCGGGCTCGCCAAGTTCGCCCAGGCGTACCCCGAGCGGATCTTCGACGTCGGCATCGCCGAGCAGCACGCCGTCACCAGCGCGGCCGGCCTGGCCACCGGTGGGCTCCACCCGGTGGTGGCGGTGTACGCGACCTTCCTCAACCGGGCGTTCGACCAGGTGCTGATGGACGTCGCCCTGCACCGGCTGGGCGTCACCTTCGTACTCGACCGCTCCGGGGTGACCGGTCCGGACGGGGCCTCGCACAACGGCATGTGGGACATGTCGATCCTGCAGGTCGTCCCCGGTCTGCGGCTGGCCGCCCCGCGCGACGCCGATCAGCTCCGCGCCCAGTTGCGGGAGGCGGTGGAGGTGGTGGACGCGCCGACCGTGGTCCGCTTCCCCAAGGCGACCATCGGGCCCGTCGTCCCGGCCCTCGAGCGGATCGGCGGCGTGGACGTACTGCTGCGGACCGGGCCGGAGCCCGAGATCCTGCTGGTCGCCGTCGGCACCACCGCGGCCGCCTGCCTGGACGCGGCGCGGCTGCTGCTCGCCGAGGGGTTCACCGCGACCGTGGTCGACCCGCGCTGGGTCAAGCCGGTCGACGAGGCGCTGCCGCTCCTGGCCGCGGCGCACCGGCTGGTCGTCACCGTCGAGGACAACGGCCGGACCGGCGGCGTCGGCGCCGCGATCGCGCAGACGCTGCGCGACGCCGACCTGGACGTTCCACTGCGGGTGCTGGGCCTGCCGCAGCAGTTCCTCGAACACGGCGCCCGCGGCGACATCCTGGAGGAGACCGGCCTGACCGGGACCGGGGTCGCCGCCCAGACCGCGGTCTTCGCCAAGAACCTGCTACCGACCCGAGGAGCGGACCAGCACCATGCCGGCTGACCCCGACAGCACCGAAGCACGCTTCGACCTCGCCGCCCTGCTCGCCGAACGCGGGGCCGAGCGTTACGAGTTGCACAGCCGCTACCTCAATCCGCAGCTGCCCCGGATGCTGCGCACCATCGGCTTCGACAAGTACTACGAGCGCGCCGAGGGCCCGTACTTCTACGACGCCGAGGGCCACGAGTACCTCGACATGCTGGCCGGCTTCGGCATCTTCGCGCTGGGCCGCCACCACCCGGTGGTGCGGTCCGCCGTCCAGCAGGTGATGGACCTCGACCTGCCCGACCTGGTCCGCTTCGACTGCTCGCCGCTGCCCGGGCTGCTGGCCGAGCGGCTGCTCTCCTTCGCGCCCGGGCTGGACCGGGTGTTCTTCGGCAACAGCGGCACCGAGGCCGTCGAGACGGCGCTCAAGTTCGCCCGGTACGCGACCGGGCGCAAGCGGGTGCTCTACGCCGACCACGCCTTCCACGGGCTGACCGCCGGGTCACTCTCCGTCAACGGTGAGAACGGATTCCGCAAGGGCTTCGACCCGCTGCTGCCGGACACCGCCGTTCCGCTCGGCGATCTCGTCACCCTGGCCAAGGAGTTGAGGAAAGGCGATGTCGCGGCGCTGATCGTCGAGCCGATCCAGGGCAAGGGCGTGCAGGCCCCCCCTCCCGGCTGGCTGCGCGCGGCCCAGGAACTGCTGCACGAGCACAAAGCGCTGCTGATCTGCGACGAGGTGCAGACCGGGATCGGCCGGACCGGTGAGTTCTTCGCCTACCAGCACGAGGAGGGGGTACTGCCGGACCTGGTCTGCGTCGCCAAGGCGCTCTCCGGCGGGTATGTGCCGGTCGGGGCGACGCTCGGCAAGAGCTGGATCTTCGAGAAGGTGTACTCCTCGATGGACCGGGTGCTGGTCCACTCGGCCAGCTTCGGCTCCAACGCCCAGGCGATGGCGGCCGGCCTGGCGACCCTGGAGGTGATGCGGGACGAGAAGGTGGTCGAGAACGCCCGCCGGGTCGGCGATCTGTTCCGGGAGCGGCTGACCGCGCTGACCGGGAAGTACGAGCTGCTGGCCGAGGTCCGGGGCCGGGGCCTGATGATCGGTATCGAGTTCGGCCGGCCGAAGTCGCTCAAGCTGCGCACCGGCTGGACGGCTCTCCAGGCCGCCCGCAAGGGCTTGTTCGCGCAGATGGTGGTCGTACCGCTGCTCCAGCGGCACCGGATTCTCACCCAGGTCTCCGGTGACCACCTGGAGGTGATCAAGCTGATCCCGCCGCTGATCATCACCGAGCGGGATGTGGACCGGTTCATCGACGCGTTCACCGATGTCATGGACGACGCGCACCGGGGCAGCGGCCTGATGTGGGACTTCGGCCGGACGCTGGTGAAGCAAGCGGTCGGCAACCGCTGAGCGCCGCGGTCGGCCCGGTCGGCGGCGGAGAGTACGGGCACGGGGTGGGAGGTCGGCGGGGCCGACTTCCCACCCCGTGGGAGATACCGCGTCAGAGCTCTGTCCGGCGGCGCCGGATGACGACGACGAGATCGACGACGGCGAACAGGGTGAGCAGCCCGCAGGCCACCGCGAAACCGGTGAGGGTGCCCCGGCTGGGGGCGCCGTACGCGGGGGAGTTGGCCGCCCAGATCGCGAAGGCCGCGGTGGCGAGGGCGAACAGCGGTGTGAAGGTGAGTGAGAGCAGATAACGCAGCTTGAGGTCGCTGCGGGCGGTGGCGGGCTCGGTGCCGCTGCGCCACCGGCGCGGGGTGGTGGTGCGCATGTCCGTTCACCTCCCGGATCCGGGTGCGGCCGGTGTGGGCGGTCTACGATTCCAGCGTACGTCCGGGGCGAGCAGGGGAGCGGCGATGGCGGACGCGGAGGGCTATGCGGGGCTGCGGGTGGAACGGGCCGAGGAGCTGGCCCGTCGGCACGGCTGGGCCTCGGTCCGGGTGCTGCCGCCCGGGGCGATGATGACCATGGACCACCGGGAGGGCCGGCTCAACCTCGCGGTGCGCGACGGGGTGGTGGAGCGCAGCTGGGAGGGGTAGGGCCGGCCGGCCTCCGGGAGCCGGTGAGCCGCCGCTCGGCGGCGGCGACCAGGGGTTCGAGCAGGGGCAGCGAGAGCAGCACCAGCAGGCCGGCGGCCCAGCCGGCCAGGACGTCGGTGACCCAGTGGGTGCCGAGGTAGAGGGTGGTGAGCCCGACCGAGCAGGCGGTGGCGGCGGCGAGCACCGCGCCGGTGCGCCGCCAGCGGGCCGCCAGGTAGGCCAGGACGCCCCAGGTGACCACGGCGTTGGCGGTGTGCCCGGACGGGAATATGGTGCCGCCGGAGAACAGCTCGGGCGAGCCGACGTACTGGGCGTAGTGCGGGCCGAGGCGGCCGGTGGCGATCTTCACCGCGCCGACGGTGGCGTTGAGCAGCAGCAGGGCCACAGCCATCACCAGCAGGGGGCGCAGCCGCCGTAGCCGGTGGGCGCGCCAGCCGAGCCAGGCGAAGGCCGCGACGGCGGACGGACCGCGCTGCCCGGCCACCACCCAGATGTCCAGCAGTGGCTCCAGGCTGGGCCAGCGTTCGTACGGGCGCATCAGCCGTACCGACCAGTCGAGGTCGACCAGCGCGGTGTTGAGCAGCACGCCGGCCACCACCAGCAGATAGCCGAGGGCGGTGAGGGCCAGCGGTCCGGCCTGCCGCCGGGCCGTCGGCGGACCGGACGCCGCGGGGGTGGGGCGTGGGCGCTCGCGGCGGGAGGTCAGGTTCTCCGGCAGTTCACTCGGCGCTTGCACGGTGGTGACGGTACCCACCTGTCCGGCGGCAGTCCCCGGGGAGTGGAGATTTTCCGGGGAAATCGGGGACAAGGCTGAAATATAGCTGCTTGGAGGTGCTTTCCCGATATTCTTCCGTCGAATATCGGTGTGGCCTTCGAATGGTTATTCCAAAGGGTGTGCAAAGCGAACGGAGTGGGAGGCTGGTCGGCCGGCTTCCCACTCCGTGGTAACCCTGCGTAGGTTCGGTGCTCAGTCGAGGGGGCCGCCGGCCACGTAGATCACCTGTCCGGAGACGAAGCCCGCACCCTCGCCGGCGAGGAACGAGATGGTGTGCGCCACGTCCTCCGGGACGCCGACCCGCTGGACCGGGATCTGGCCGGCGGCGGCGCGCTTGAAGTCCTCGAAGTCCATGCCGACCCGGGCGGCGGTGGCGGCCGTCATGTCGGTGGCGATGAAGCCGGGGGCGACGGCGTTGGCGGTGATGCCGAACTTGCCCAGCTCGATGGCCAGGGTCTTGGTGAAGCCCTGCAGACCCGCCTTGGCGGCGGAGTAGTTGGCCTGGCCGCGGTTGCCCTGGGCGGAGGACGAGGACAGGTTGACGATCCGGCCGAAGCCGGCGTCCACCATGTGCTTCTGCACCGCCCGGGTCATCAGGAAGGCGCCGCGCAGATGAACGTTCATCACCGTGTCCCAGTCGGACTCGGACATCTTGAAGAGCAGGTTGTCGCGCAGCACGCCCGCGTTGTTCACGAGGACGACCGGGGCGCCGAGTTCGGCGGCGATGCGGTCGACCGCGGCCTGTACCTGCCCGGCGTCCGAGACGTCGGCGCCGACGGCGAGGGCGCGGCCGCCCGCCGCGGTGATCCGGTCGACGGTGTCCTTGCAGGCCGCCTCGTCCAGGTCGAGGACGGCGACGGCGTACCCGTCGGAGGCCAGGCGCAGCGCGGTGGCGGCGCCCAGGCCGCGCGCGGCGCCGGTGACGACGGCGACCCTGGGGGCGGTGCTCTGCTCGGTCATGCTCGCTCTCGTCTCTCTTGGTGGACCGCTGAGGTGGCCACACCTTACCCGCGAGTAGGGTGCCCGGCCAGGGTGGAGAGCCGCAGGTGACCGAGGGTAAGGACCGACCGGTCGGCTTTCTCCTGCGAACGGGTTACGGTCGGGGCGACGCGGCGAGTAAATATGCCAATGTTGCCGAACCTGCGTCTACTATCCGCCCCCGCCTGCCAGCGAGGGCCCGCCGTTTGTATAGTGTCCGCCAGCAGCCACCGGCTGCACGGCTGGAGCGCCCTCCCTCACAGCGGGACGCCCACTCGCCGTTACTGCCCCACCCGGGTGTCCCACACACACCGGGTGTGACATCGGGACGGATACATGGTGCTGGGGGAGATCCCGACGACCCGCGTGTCCGCGCGACTGCAGCAGTCGCCCGGACACCTCATCCGCGTTGCACAGCAGGTACACACCCGTCTGTGGTCCGAACATGTCGGAGCCGATCTCACGGCCCCGCAGTTCGCCGTACTGCTGGTCCTCGCCCTGGAACCGGGCGCTGACCAGCGGACGGTCGGCGAGAGAGCCTCGCTGGACAAGGCCACGATGGCCGAGATGGTCGCTCGGCTGGTCCGTCGTGGACTGGTGCTGCGAAGGCGCGATCCGGCCGACGGCCGGCGCAAGCTGCTCGCTCTCTCGCAGAGCGGCGCCCAGGCGGTGCGCGAGGCCACCGGCGGAGTGGTCCGCGTGCAGCGCACGCTCTTCGAGCCGCTCACGGCCGAGGAGCAACTGGAAATCGTCCGCGTGATGGCCAAGATAGCCAGGCTGGAGCCCGCTGCGGTCGCCGTCCTCACGGACGCGCGGCCGATGCTGGACGCCCAGCGGGCGATCGGCTATCTGATCAGGGTGAGCCAGCAGGTTCACACCAAACTCTGGTCGGAGCACGTCGGTTCGGACCTGACGGCGCCGCAGTACGCGGTGCTGGACGCGCTCGAACTGGAGCCGGGCGCCGATCAGCGGACGGTCGGCGAGCTGGCCTCGCTGGACAAGGCCACGATGGCCGAGATGGTCAGCCGTCTCGTCCGGCGCGGTCTGGTGCAGCGTCGGCGCGACCCCTCGGACGGGCGGCGCAACCTGCTGTCGCTCTCGCCGGCGGGGCAGGACCTGCTGCACCGCTCGGCCGCGGGCGTGGCGGAGGTTCAGCGGTTGTTGCTGGCCGCGCTGGAAGAGGAGGAACACGCACCCGCCCTGGCGTTGATCGCCAAGGCGGCCAGGCTCTAGGCGCCCTTCCTCGCGCGCTAGCCAAAACGATTCGCCACCGTGCCGGAGGTCCTCCTGTCGAGGGCCGAAGGAGCGTGGTCGGACCGGTCGGTAGGGCTGCGCGCCGAGCGGCGGGACGGTTCCGGCCGACATCGCGGGCCCTTCACACCGAAGGCCGCCCACCCCGAACGGGGTGGGCGGCCTTCGGTGTTGACGCTCGGTCGGGGGCGGTGCCGTCGAACACCGGTCCGGCGTCGACGGCGCCGAGGCGGCGTTAGTTCCAGTCGAAGCTCTGCGGGTCCGGGCCGATCCGCTCGCCGGTGGCGATGCCGGCGATCGCGGTCAGGTCGGCCGCGTCCAGCTCGAAGCCGGTGACGTCCAGGTTCTCCTTGATCCGGGCCGGGGTGACCGACTTCGGGATCGCGATGATGCCGCTCTGCAGGTGCCAGCGGAGCACCACCTGGGCGACGGTGCGGCCGTGCTTCTCGGCGATCTTCACCAGCACCGGGTCGGCCAGCAGCTCCTTGCCCTGGCCCAGCGGGCTCCAGGCCTCGGTGGCGATGCCGTGCTGGGCGTGGAAGGCGCGCAGTTCGCCCTGCGGGAAGTACGGGTGCAGCTCGACCTGGTTCAGCACCGGGGCCACCGAGGCCTCGTCGAGCAGGCGGGTGAGCTGCTCGGCGCCGAAGTTGGAGACGCCGATGGACTTCACCCGGCCGCCGGCGAGCAGCTGCTCCAGGCCCTTCCAGACGTTCAGGAAGCTGCCGTGCATCGGGCGCGGCCAGTGGATCAGGTAGAGGTCCACGTAGTCCAGGCCGAGCTTGGCCAGCGAGGCGTCGAACTCGCGCAGTACCGCGTCGCGGCCCTGCTCGCCGGACCAGTCGCGGGTGCCGGAGTTCCACAGCTTGGTGGTGATGTAGAGGTCCTCGCGGGCCACGCCGCCCGCGAGCGCCTCGGTGATCGCCTGGCCGGTGCCGGCCTCGTTCTCGTAGATCGCCGCCGTGTCGATCGAGCGGTAGCCCGCCTGGATGGCGTTGCGGACGGCCGCCGTCGCCTCCGCGTCGGGAACCTGCCACACGCCGAAGCCGAGCTGCGGGATCTGCGAGCCGTTGTTGAGGGTGATGCTGGGGATCTTGCTCACGGGAAGGGGTGCCCTCCTGGTTGACCATCGTTTCCAGTGAAGGCCAACCGGTGGCGCCGCGGGATTGTTCCCGTCCGGCGAAAGAATTTTCCGACGCGTTGTACCGGCGTACGCAGGGGTTCTCGGCGCCGGGTCCGTCGGGCGGCCGCCGGGAAAACCTGTTGCGCAGGTCACATCCGGATTGGCAGGCTCGCTGCCATGACGTCCTGACCAACCCCTCGCCGTGACCGTGCCGGCCGCCTTCGCCGCTGTTCCCCCACCCCTCCCGGTCGCCGTTCCGGCGCCCGGACCGCCGCCGTTCCGGTGCGCCGTGAGGTCCGAGATCCGGGCCGCGCCACCGGCCGTCCGCGCCACCCGCCCGTACCACCCGCAACGGAGCGTCATGCCGCTCAAGACCTTGCCGCTGGCTGATCCCGGCAGCCCCGATCTCTCTTCACCGCTCGCCTTCCTGCGCTGGCTGCAGCGCAGCCAGCGGCGCGGGCAGGTGCTCTCCACCTGCTGGGCGCTGCTCGAGATGGGGTGCCAGGCGGCCCTGCCGATACCGCTCGGACTGGGCGTCCAGGCCGCCGTCGACGGCGACGGCGCCGGGATCTGGCGGGCTGGGGCCGCCGTCCTGGCCCTCGCCGCGGTCGCCTCGCTCGGCGCGGTGCTGCTGCACCGTCAGGCGGTGTGGAACTGGATCCACGCCGCCACCCATGTCCGTCAGCTGGTGGCCCGTCAGGCCTCCGGCCTCGGCGCCGGGTTGTCCCGCCGGATCGCCACGGGCGAGATCGTGGCCGTCGGCAGCGGGGACGTCGAGAAGATCGGCTGGTATGTCGAGCTGATCGCCCGGCTCCGCGCCGGGGTGGTCGTCTGGCTGGCGGTGGGCTGCGCCGTGCTGGTGGCCGAACCACTGCTCGGCCTCATCGTCCTGCTCGGTGTACCGGTTCTGGCCGCCGCGGTCTGGCCGCTGCTCGGCCCGTTCGAACGGCGCTACTCCGAACAGCGCGCGCTCGGCGGCAAGGCCACCGAGCTGGCCGCCGACACCGTCGCCGGGCTGCGGGTGCTGCGCGGCATCGGTGGCGAGGAGCTGTTCCTGGCCCGGTACCGGGTCGCCTCGCAGAAGGTCCGCGCCGCCGCCGTCCGCTCGGCCCGGGTCCGGTCCCTGATGCAGGCTCAGCAGGTCCTGCTGCCGGGACTGTTCGTGGTCGGCGTCACCTGGTACGGCGCCCACCTGGCCGCCGACGGCCGGATCACCATCGGCACCCTGGTCGCCGTGTACGGCTCCACCGCCTTCCTGGCCGCGCCGCTGCGCATCCTGGGCGAGGCCGCGCACGCCTGGAGCGTCGCCAGGGTCTCGGCCGGCCGGGCCGTCCGGGTGCTCTCGCTCAGCCGCACCGACGGCACGGCCGGGGCCGCGCTGAGCCGGCCCGGACAGGCCGACCTGTACGACCCGGCGACCGGCCTGACCGCCCGCGCGGGCGAGCTGACCGCCGTGGTCTGCGGCGACCCGGACTTCGCCGGCGCACTCGCCGAGCGGCTCGGCGGACACGTCCCGCTCGCCGACGGCGAGCAGCCGCAGCCCTCCGTCCGGCTCGGTGGCACCGAGCTGGACACCGTCCCGCTGACCGAGGCCCGGGCGGCGGTGCTGGTCCACGACAAGGAGCCGGTGCTGCTCTCCGGCACTCTGGCCGGGCTGTTCGACATCCCCGCCTCGGGCCGGTTCGCGCCGGCCGACGCGCTCGCCGCCGCCCGTGCCGACGACGTCCTGGACGCCCTGGTGGACGGCTCGCCGGACTGCGCGGGGGACGCGATGCGGGCGCGGATCACCGAGCGCGGCCGCTCGCTCTCCGGCGGCCAGCGTCAGCGGCTGGCGCTCGCCCGCTCGCTGCTGGCCGACCCGCCGGTCCTCGTCCTGGACGAGCCCACCAGCGCGGTCGACGCCCACACGGAGTCGCGGATCGCCGCCGGGCTGCGCAGGCACCGGGAGGGCCGCACCACCGTGGTCTTCGCGACCAGTCCGCTGCTGCTCGACCAGGCCGACCGGGTGGTGCTGGTGCTGGACGGCCGGGCCGTCGCGGCCGGCCGCCATCGCGAGCTGATGCACACCGAGCCCGGCTACCGGGCCGTGGTCACCCGCGACGAGGAACCGGCCGCCGTCGGGGAGGGCGCATGACCGTCGTCCGCCCCCCGGCCCGTCCGGCTTGCCCCACCCACCTGGCCCGCCCTGCCCGCGGCGAACGTCCGGCCCACCGCGACCGCCCGGCCGGAGAACAGAGGAGCACCGTATGAAGCCCCCCGCCCATCAGGAGCAGGGGCCGGCCACCACGCTGCCGGTCGGCTCCCCGGCCGCCGTGCGCTCCTACCTGCGGCTGCTCGCCCGGCGTCACCGGGCCGGCTTCTCGTCCGTGGTGGCGCTGCACTCGGTGGCCACCGTGGCCGGGCTGGTCGGGCCCTGGGTCCTCGGCACCCTGGTCGAGTCACTGGCCACCGATACCGCCGAGACCGCCGTCGCGGCCGCCGTCGGCTGGTACCTGCTGGCGCTGGTGGTGCAGTCCGCCTTCACCTGGTGGTCCCGGATGCGCGGCAGCATCCTCGGCGAGCGCGTCCTGGCCGACCTGCGCGAGGACTTCCTGGTCCGCTCGGTCGCGCTGCCCACCGGCGTGCTGGAGCGGGCCGGTACCGGGGACCTCGTCTCCCGGGGCACCACCGACATCGACCGGCTGGACAAATCGGTCCGCGAGGCGGCGCCCGAGCTGGCCGTCGCCGTGGTCTCGCTGCTGCTGGTGCTGGGCGCGCTGGTGATCACCTCGCCGCTGCTCGCGCTCACCTCGCTGATCGGCCTGCCGCTGCTGCTCGCCAGCTCCCGCTGGTACTTCCGGCGGGCCCCGCAGTCCTACCGGAACGAGTCGGCCGGCTACGCCGCGGTGAACACCGTGCTGGCCGAGACGGTGGACGCCGGGCGGACGGTCGAGGCGCTGCGCCTCGGCGACCAGCGGGTCCGGCTGACCGACCGCAAGCTCGGCGAGTGGCTCGCCTGGGAGCGGTACACCCTCTGGCTGCGGTCGGTCTGGTTCCCGACCATCGACGCGGTCTACGCCCTGGCCGTGCTCGGGACCCTGGTCCTCGGCGGGCTGTTCACCCTGCGGGGCTGGATCACCGTCGGCCAGCTGACCACCGGCGTGCTGTACGCCCAGGCGCTCGTCGCCCCGGTCGACCTGATCCTGCGCTGGTACGACGAGCTGCAGATCGGGCAGGCCTCGCTGGCCCGGCTGGTCGGGGTGCGCGAGGTACCCGAGCACGAGAGCGACGAGGACGCCCTTCCGGACGGCCGGCAGGTCCGGGCGACGGACGTCCGGTTCGGCTACCGCGAGGGCGCCGACGTGCTGCACGGCATCAGCCTGGACGTCGCCCCGGGAAGCCGGGTGGCGCTGGTCGGGCCGTCCGGCGCGGGCAAGTCCACCCTGGGCCGGCTGCTGGCCGGGATCTACGCGCCCGGCCGGGGCAGTGTCACGCTCGGCGGGGCGGCGCTGGCGAGGATGCCGGCCGAGCGGGTCCGGGCACAGGTCGCGCTGGTCAACCAGGAGCACCACGTCTTCGTCGGCACCCTGCGGGACAACCTGCGGCTGGCCGTGCCGGAGGCCGACGACACCGAGCTGCGCGCCGCGCTGGACGCGGTGGAGGCCGGTGACTGGGTGGACGCGCTGCCGGAGGGCCTGGACACCGAGGTCGGTTCGGGCGCCACCGCGCTGACCCCGCCGCAGGCGCAGCAGCTGGCCCTGGCCCGGCTGGTGCTGGCCGATCCGCACACCCTGGTGCTGGACGAGGCCACCTCGCTGCTGGACCCGCGGGCCGCCCGGCACCTGGAGCGCTCGCTCTCCCGGGTGCTGGAGGGCCGGACGGTGATCGCCATCGCCCACCGGCTGCACACCGCGCACGACGCGGACGTGATCGCCGTGGTCGAGGGCGGGCGGATCAGTGAGTACGGCAGCCACCCGGAGCTGGTGGCGGCCGGTGGTCCGTACGCGGCGCTCTGGCGCTCCTGGCGCGACGAGCGATGACGCGAACGGTCATGATCGACTACAGCTGGTGAGCGAAGGTAAACCCGCACGGGGTGAGATTGCCCCGTGTGGGTTACTCCTGGGCGCGTAACCGGACAAATCGGGTTCGCGGCCAGCAGACTGCGCGGGTGACCAAGATTTCAGACGGCTCGTCCGGTTCCAAGTGCAGCGAAATCGCGGGAATCCCCACCCGGTACATCGGGATCGGCGTCATCGTCGTCCTGGCGGTGTGGTTCCTGTTCGCCAACCTCGACAAGGTGAAGATCCAGTTCTGGGTGCTCACCGTCACCGCGCCGCTCTGGATCGCCCTGCTGGCCACCCTGCTCGCCGGCGGCGCACTGGGCTGGCTGCTGAAGGGCCGGCGCGGCAAGTGACCACCGCCCCCGGGGCCTCCGGCTTCACGCCGCTGATCGAGCTGCGCGGCGTCAACAAGCACTTCGGGGACCTGCACGTCCTGCAGGACATCGAACTGACGGTCGGGCGCGGGGAGGTCGTGGTGGTGATCGGCCCGTCCGGCTCCGGCAAGTCCACACTCTGCCGGGCGATCAACCGGCTGGAGCCGATCGAGGCCGGCACCATCGTGATCGACGGGCAGGCGCTGCCCGAGGAGGGCAAGGGGCTGGCCCGGCTGCGCGCCGAGGTGGGGATGGTGTTCCAGTCCTTCAACCTGTTCGCGCACAAGACCGTGCTGCAGAACGTCTCGCTGGCCCAGATCAAGGTCCGGGGCCGCTCCCGGACGGAGGCCGACGCCAAGTCCCGGGCGCTGCTGGAGCGGGTCGGTCTGGCCTCGCAGGCGGACAAGTACCCGGCGCAGCTCTCCGGCGGCCAGCAGCAGCGGGTCGCCATCGCCCGGGCCCTCGCCATGGAGCCCAAGGCGCTGCTCTTCGACGAGCCCACCTCGGCCCTCGACCCCGAGATGATCAACGAGGTGCTGGACGTGATGCGCCGGCTCGCGAACGAGGGCATGACCATGGTGGTGGTCACCCACGAGATGGGATTCGCCCGCGCCTCCGCCAACCGGGTGGTCTTCATGGCCGACGGGCGGATCGTCGAGGACCGCGCCCCCGAGGCCTTCTTCAGCGCTCCCGAGAGCGCGCGCGCCCGGGACTTCCTGTCCAAGATCCTGAAGCACTGAGGCGGCGCCATGAGGGAGATGACCGCCGCACGGCTGCTCGCCGTCGCCGCGCTGGCCCTGCTGCTCACCGGCTGCGGCAAGCCGGGCACCCCGCCGCCCAAGGGCCCGCAGGCCGGTGCCCTGCCCAGCTACCAGGTGCGGAACGCCGCTGACATCACCGGCTCGCCCACCCTGGACGCCGCGCGCAGCCGCGGCCACCTGGTGGTCGGCGCCAAGGAGGACCAGCCCTACCTCGGCGAGAAGAACCCGGCCACCGGGGAGTACTCCGGCTTCGACATCGAGATCGCCAAGATGGTCGGTGCCTACCTCGGGTTCGCCCCGGACCGGATCGAGTTCAAGACCATCGCCTCGGCCAACCGCGAGACCGCGCTGCAGAACGGTCAGGTGGACTTCTACGTCGGCACCTACACCATCAACGACAACCGCAAGAAGCTGGTCGGCTTCGCCGGGCCGTACTTCATGGCCGGACAGTCGCTGCTGGTGCGCAAGAAGGACAACAGCATCCACGGTCCGGAGGACCTGAACGGCAAGAAGGTCTGTTCGGCGGCGGGATCCACCCCGTACCAGCGGATCCAGCAGCAGTACCCGAAGGCCAAGCTGATCGGCTACGACACCTACTCGGCCTGTGTGGACAACCTGATCACCGGCCAGGTGGACGCCGTCACCACGGACAACAGCATCCTGCTGGGCTACGCGGCCAAGGTGCCGGACGAGCTCAAGGTGGTCGGCCCGCTGTTCTCCCAGGAGCCGTACGGGATCGGGACCCCGAAGAACGACACCGTGCTGCGCGACGCGCTGAACGACGCCCTCGTCCAGCACGAGGAGAACGGCGACTGGAAACGGGCCTTCGAGGCCACCCTCGGCCTCTCCGGCGCGCCCGCGCCCACCCCGCCGCCGATCGACCGGTACTGAGAGGGCCCGCGCTGTGAAGACGCTGACCGACAACTGGTCGATCTACTGGAACGGCTTCCTCGGCACCCTTTCACTGTTCGCGGTGAGCGCCGTGCTGTCGCTGGTGCTCGGCGTGCTGATCGCGAGCTTCCGGGTCTCGCCGGTGAAGCCGCTGCGGATCTTCGGCACCGGCTGGGTGACCCTGCTGCGCAACACGCCCCTGACGCTGCTGTTCTTCATCGTGGTGCTGGGCCTGCCGCGGTTCGACATCACCCTGCCGTTCTTCACCTTCGCGGTGCTCGCGCTCGGTTGCTACACCTCGGCGTTCGTCTGCGAGGCGATGCGCTCGGGCGTCAACACCGTGCCCTCCGGGCAGGGCGAGGCGGCGCGCAGCCTGGGGATGACCTTCGGCCAGACGATGGGGCTGGTGGTGCTGCCCCAGGCGTACCGGTCGGTGGTCGCGCCGATCGGCAGCGTCATGATCGCGCTGGCCAAGAACACCGCGATCGCCGGCTCGTTCAGCGTGACCGAGCTGCTCGGCACCTATCGGACCATCAACGAGCTGGGCTACAGCATCGTCTGGACCTTCGTCTGGATCGCTGTCGGATATCTGATCATCACCCTGGCTATCAGCGCCGTCTTCAATCTGCTGGAACGACGAGTGGCGGTGTCGCGATGACCCTTCAATCCTCGGCGCTGTACGACATTCCGGGCCCACGGGCGATCGCCCGGCACCGGCTGTACGGCGTGATCGCGCTGCTGGTCATCCTGGCGCTGATCGGGTGGATCGTCTACATGCTGTTCCACACCCACCAGTTCACCTACCGGAAGTGGATGGCCTTCGAGTACCAGGGCGTCCAGGAGCTGCTGCTGCGCGGGCTCGGGAACACGCTGAAGGCCTTCGGCTGGACGGTGCTGTTCGCGCTGCCGTTCGGCGCGCTGTTCGCGGCCGGGCGGCTCTCCGACCACCGGGTGGTGCGCCGGCTCTCCACGCTGGTGGTCGAGTTCTTCCGGGCCATGCCGCTGCTGGTGATGATCTTCTTCATCTTCGTCGCGCTCAAGGTGCAGCCACTCTGGGCGCTGGTGGCCGGGCTGGTGCTCTACAACGGTTCGGTGCTCGCCGAGGTGTTCCGGGCCGGTGTGCTGGCGGTGCCCAAGGGGCAGCGGGAGGCGGCGTTCGCGCTCGGGATGCGCAAGACCCAGGTGATGACGTACGTGCTGGTGCCACAGGCCAACCGGGCGATGCTGCCGGCCATCATCAGCCAGCTGGTGGTCGCGCTCAAGGACACCTCGCTGGGGTTCCTGATCACCTACGAGGAGTTCCTGCACGCGGGCAAGCTGATCGCCACCAACCTGGACTACGATCTGCCCTTCATCCCGGTGGTGATGGTGATCGCGCCGATCTACATCGGGATGTGTCTGCTGCTCTCCTGGCTGGCGCACCTGGTCGAGCGCCGCGGCCGACGCCGCCCCAGCATGCGCGGCGGCCCGCCGGTGGCCAGGGCGGAGGTGGCGATGGGGCTGCCGCCGTCGGTGCAGCAGTAGCCGGGAGCGGTGGGGGAGACGGTTCGCTCCTGGACCATAGGTGCGGATGGGGTTATGCCAATGACCTCCAAAGTCTGCTTATGATTACCCGCGCGGGGAGCAGCGGACGGGCGGTCGGAGGGCGGTGGAGCCGGTGTTCGACTCACGCCACATCAGGACCTTCCACGAGGTCGTCCGGGCCGGTTCCTACTCGGCGGCCGCCCGCGAACTCGGCTACACCCAGCCGGCCATCACCCAGCAGATGAAGGCCCTCGAACGCACCGTCGGCGTACCGCTGTTCACCCGGGCCGGGCGGGGGCTGCGGCTCACCGAGGCGGGCGAGGCGCTCTCCCGGCACGCCGAGGTGATCCTCGGCAGCCTCTCCGCCGCCCAGCAGCAGCTCGCCGCGCTCGCCCGGCTGCGCGCCGGGCGCGTCCGGGTCTGCGCCTTCCCCAGCGCCAACGCCACCCTGATACCCGAGGCGATGGCCAGGCTGCTCGCCGAGCACCCCGGGGTCCGGGTCGAACTGCTGGAGGCCGAGCCGCCGGACTCCGTCCAGCGGCTGCTGCGCGGCGAGTGCGACATCGCGCTGGCCTTCCGCTACCCGGGTGTGGCCGCCGAACTGCCGGACGGCCTGGACGAGATACCGCTGATGGAGGACCTGCTCACGGTCCTGCTGCCGGTCGGCCACCCGCTCGGCCGCCGGCACGCCGTCCGGCTGGCGGACCTCGACGGCGAGCGCTGGATCGCCGGCTGCCCGCGGTGCCGGGCCAACCTGCTGCACGTCTGCGCGGAGGAGGGCTTCGCCCCGGACATCGTCTTCTCCACCGACGACAACCTCGCCGTGCAGAGCCTGGTCGCCGCCGGGGTCGGCATCGCGCTGATGCCCGCGCTGGTGCTCTCCTTCATGTGCCACCGCAAGGTCACCGGCCGGGCCGTCGAACCGCACCTGCGCCGCCAGGTCAGCGCGTACGTGCTGCGCGACCACCGCCGGATCCCCGCCACCGCGCTGGTGCTGGACCAGTTGCGGTCGGCCGCCGCGGCCAGGGTCGGCTGCTGAACCCATAAGCCCGCGTTGGGTAACCCTGAAGAAACCCTCGTTGGACGTGATAGGTCGGCCGGGTCGAACCTGCTGGCATGACACCCTCAGCCACGGTCGGCAGTGACCGGCTCACCGAGCGTATGGCCGCCCTGATCGGCGAGATCCGCGCCGTCGTGGACCGCGGCCTGCCTCCGGAACTCACCGCCTACCTGGTCGGCGAACGACTCGCCCCGCACCTGCTCGCCGGCCCTGACGGCGCCGACGCGCTGCTCACCGCTGGCCAGCGCGAGGGCGACCCGGACCGCTACCGTCAGCACGTCCTGCACGCCGAGCCCGACGGCGGCTTCTCCGTCGTGGCCCTGGTCTGGCTGCCCGGCCAGGAAACCCCGATCCACGACCACGTCTCCTGGTGCGTGGCCGGCGTCCACCAGGGCCAGGAGAGCGAGACCCGGTACCGGCTGGTCTCCGACGGGCGCACCGCCCACCTCGTGGAGACCGAGCACGTGGTCGGCCCGGTCGGCAGCGTCGCCGCCTTCGCCCCGCCCGGTGACATCCATCTGGTCCGCAACGCCTGCGGTTCCACCGCCATCTCGATCCATGTGTACGGCGCCGACATATCCCGGCTCGGCACCAGCATCCGGCGGGTCTACCGGCTGCCCGCCGACGGGCGACGGTGAGCGCGCGGTGGCACTGACCGTCCGGGAGCGGCACACCCGCACCCGTCTGCTGCCCCCGCTCGGCGGGGACGCCCCCGGCCTGCTGCTCGCGGCGCTCGGGGTGGCCGCCGCGATCGCCGTCCACCAGGCCGTCCCCGCCGTGCCCAAGCTGACCGCCGCCGTCGTACTCGGGATCGCGGCGGCCCACCTGCCCGGGCTGCGGCCGGTGGTCCGGGGGGTGGCCAGGTCCGGACTGTCCACCGCCGGGCGGCGGCTGATGCGGATCGGCATCGTGCTGCTCGGCCTCAAGCTCGGCCTGGACGACGTGCTCGGCCTCGGCTGGGCCACCGTCGGCATGGTGCTCGCCGTGGTCTCCGTGACCTTCGCCGGCACCTGCTGGCTCGGGCGCCGGCTCGGCCTGCCCGGCGACCAGCCGCTGCTGGTCGCCACCGGGTACTCGATCTGCGGGGCGTCGGCGATCGGCGCGGTCAGCCAGGCCGCCGGCAGCGAGGAGGAGGACGTCGCCGCGTCGGTCGCCCTGGTCACCCTCTGCGGGACCCTCGCCATCGCCGTCCTTCCGCTGCTCCAGCACCCGCTCGGGCTCGGTGAGGCCGACTTCGGGCGGTGGGTCGGCGCCAGCGTGCACGACGTCGGCCAGGTGGTCGCCACCGCGCAGACCGGTGGGGCGGGTGCGCTGCGCGAGGCCGTACTGGTCAAGCTGATGCGGGTGGTGCTGCTGGCGCCGCTGGTCGCCGGAGTCGCCGTCGCGGTGCGGCGCGCGCACCGGGCCCGCGCTGCCGGGTCGGACGGGTCGGACGGGTCGGACGGGGGAGCGGCGGGCGGGCGGGCCGGGCGCCCGCCGATCGTGCCGCTGTTCGTGGCAGGCTTCCTCGGGATGATCGCGCTGCGCAGCACCGGTGTCCTGCCCGAGCGCGCGCTCACGCTGGCCGGCGACGCCCAGGAACTGCTGCTGGCCGCCGCCCTGTTCGGCCTCGGCAGTGCCGTGCACCTGCCCAGCCTGGTGCGTACCGGCGGGCGGATCGTTCTGCTGGGCCTCGCCTCGTGGGTGATGATCGCGGGGATCTCCTACGCGGGGGTGCTGGTCACGACGTGAGCGAGGGACGCGGGGGCTCCGCTATTGTCGGGCGGGTACTCGCTCGGCGAGAGAGCCCGAGCCCGGAACCGAGCTTCGAGGAACGCCGCATGTCCACCGCACTGCCCGAACGGGACGGTTACGACGCCGTCGTCACGCTCGACCGGCGGGAGGGCCCGTTCGGCGAGGTGGTACTGCGGCAGCGCGGTCGGCACTTCGAGATCATCGCCAACGGCTGCTTCCTGATGGACACCGCCGACGGGCGTTCGGAGCGGCTGCTGATCCAGGCGGCGCTGGACGAGCTCGACCGCACCGGTGCCGCGGTGGAGCGGCCGTCGGTGCTCATCGGCGGGCTCGGGGTGGGCTTCTCGCTGGCGTACGCGGCGGCCGAGCCGCGCTGGGGCCGGATCGCCATCGTCGAGCGGGAGGACGCGATCATCGACTGGCACCGCACCGGGCCGCTGGCGGCCTTCTCGGCCGGCGCGCTGGACGACGAGCGGGTCGCGGTGCTCCACACCGATCTGCTGGAGTACCTGGCCGCGGCGGACGGCGAGCGGTACCACGCGCTCTGCCTGGACATCGACAACGGCCCGGACTGGACGGTGACCGACTCCAACGCCGGGCTGTACGGCGCGGACGGGCTGGCCGTGCTCCGGCACCGGCTGCGGCCGGGCGGGGTGCTGGCGGTCTGGAGCGCGCAGCCCTCCCCGGCCTTCGAGGAGGCGCTGCGCGCGGCCGGCTTCGCGGACGTGGTCACGCACGAGATCCCGGTCGCCCGGGGCGTGCCGGACGTGGTGCACCTGGCCCGCCGCGCCGGCTGAGCGGGCGGCGGGCAGGTGCGGCGACAGCCGGGTTACTTCAGGCCGTTGTCCACGGCGGCCATCAGCTCGCCGCCGGCGGTGTCACCGTCGAAGGACCAGACCATCGCGCCGGCCAGCCCCTGGGACTTGATCCAGGCGGTCTTGCGGGCGATCTCGGTCGGGTCGTCGTAGGTGTAGAACACCGTCCCGTTGTAGAGGTACGAGAAACCGGCCACCGGATCCCGGTAGAGGGTGTAACCGCCGCTCGTGGCCAGGTCCTTGAGCTTGTGGTAGTCCTCGAACCCGGCCTCGTAGCTGCCCGGCGCGGGGCCGGTCGCGCTCTGGAAGAGGCCGTTGGTGGTGCCGCGCGGCACGCCCGTCCAGCCGCGTCCGTAGAACGGGATGCCCAGGGTCAGCTTGCTCTTCGGGGCGCCGCCGTTGACGTAGGCGTTGATCGCGATCTCGGAGCTGAACTGGCGGTCCGGGGTACTCGGGTCGCCGGCCGCGAGCTTGATCGCGGACTGCTGGTTGGTGCTCATCTCCCAGCCGCCGTGGTAGTCGTAGCCCTGGATGGTGGCGAAGTCGAAGGCGCCGAACAGGCCCGGGACGTCGATGCCCGCGGTGATCTTCGCCGGGTCGGCCGGGAGGAAGGCGCTCAGCGTGTAGTGCTTGCCGGTGGTGGTGCCGAGCGCGTCCAGCTGACGGCGGAACTCCTGGGCCAGCAGGGTGTAGTTGGCCTTGTCGGCGGGCTTGTAGATGTTGCCGAGGTGCCCGTCGGAGTTCGGCCACTCCCAGTCGAGGTCGATGCCGTCGAAGATGCTGGCCGCGCTGCCCGCGCCGCCGCGGCCGTCGATGACCGGCAGGTTCCCCTTGATGTACATGTCGATGCAGGAGCTGACCAGCGCCTTGCGGGAGGCGTCGGTGGCCGCCGCGTCGGAGAACCACTTGCTGTACGACCAGCCGCCGATCGAGATCTGGATCTTGAGGTTGGGGTACTTGGCCTTGAGCTGCTTCAGCTGGTTGAAGTTGCCGGCCAGCGGCTGGTCCCAGGTGTCCGTGGTGCCCGCCACCGAGCTGCCGGCGTCCCAGCCCTTGCCGAAGTCGGCCCAGGCGTCACCGGCGCCGTCGCCCGCGTTGGGGTCGGAGTCGTTGCCGGCCGCCTTGTTGGTGATGAAGCACTGCTTGGTGGTCGGGTGGATGTTGGCGAAGGCGTAGTTGAGCGTGGTGAGGCGGCCGGCCGAGCCCGAGGTGTCCAGCTTCTTCACGCTGTAGCCGCGGGCGTAGATGGACCACTGGGTGAAGTAGCCGATCTTCAGCGCGCCCGGGTTGGTGCCGCCCGGCTTGGTCTTGCCGGTCACCGGGCCGGAGGCGGTGGAGACGTTTCCGGCCGCGTCGCGGGCCTTCACCGTGAAGGTGTACGAGGTGTCCGGGGCCAGGTTGCCGACGGTGGCGGCGGGGTCGGTGACGGTCGCGGCGAGCGCGGTGCCGTTGTAGACGTCGTAGGCGGTGACGGCGACGTTGTCGGTGCTGGGGGCCCACGCCAGGGAGATGCTGTTGGCGTCCGAGCCGGTGACGGTCGGGGTGCCGGGGGTGGTCGGCGCCTGCCTGTCCGGGTCGGTGGGCGGCTTGGTCGTGACGCTCAGCGGACCGGCGGCGGCCGAGCGGTTGCCCGCAGCGTCGAAGGCCTGCACGGTGAACTGGTAGGTGGTGCCGGCGGTCAGGCCCTTGACCGTGACGGCGGTGGTGCTGCCGTCGGTGGTCGCCACCTTGGCGCCGTTCTGGAACACGTCGTAACCGGTGACGGCGACGTTGTCGGTGCTCGCCGTCCAGGACAGATCGGCCGTGGTCTGGGTGGAACCGGTGGACTGGAGGCCGCCGGGAACGCTCGGCGCGGTCTGGTCCCCGCCCGTGCCGTCACACGGCTGGCCGTTCAGCTTGCAGTTCAGCAGCGGCGCGTAGGTGCCCGAGTAGGAGACGTTGAAGCCGAGGTTGTACGAGCCGCCGGGCGGCAGGCTGCCGGCCCAGCTGGGGTTCTTGACCGTGACGTGGGAGCCGGAGGTGGTGTAGGTGGCGTTCCACAGCGAGGCCAGCGTGTTGGCGGTCGGCAGGTCGAACTCCAGGGTCCAGCCGTTGACCGGCGCGCTGGAACCGTTGGCGATGGTGTAGCTGCCCTCGTAGCCGGCGCCCCAGTCGCTGCCCTTGGTGAACGTCGCCGTGGCGGAGCCCGCGGCGGTGGCGGGGCCCGCGGCGGCGGTGGTGGCGGGCAGTGAGACGGCGAGTAGTGGGACGAGCAAAGTCCCGGCCGCGAGCAGCGGCAGTTTGATCCGACGTCGTTGCATGAAGATGGCTCCTGTCCTGGGGCCTCCGGGCATGCCGGGTCGCCCCGTTACCTGTGGGGAGGTGTCAGGTGCGTGGAGCAGCGTGCGGGAGCTCCGGCCGTGGGGTGGCGCGGAACGGGAGACCTCGGGCCGTCGGGGTGCCACGGAGGGTCCTGTGCTTACCGAGGGTAAAGAGCCCTTCGTCAACTGGCAATAGGTCTGTACCAGTTGGCGGCCGTGTGCATGGCAGAGCCCTGCGGCGGGCCTTGGTTGACCTGGGGCTTTGTCAACAGCATTGGGCCGGTTGGCTGTTCGGTGTGGCTTCGGTGCGGAGGGAATGGGGGTGGGGGCTTCTGGCAACGGCGCGGTGGCCGTCCCGTCTGGGGACGGGACGGCCACCGGGGCGCGGTTGGGCCTGGCGTTCGGCCTCGGCCTCGGTTTCGGCCTGGGCCTCAGCCGAAGGGGCTGGTCTCCGGTGCGGCGGCCGGGGCGGTCTCGGCCGGGGCGGGGGAGGGGAGGTCCTGCGGGGCGAAGGGGTTGAAGTCCGGCGGCGGGATCATCACCGGCGTGCCCTTCGGCTTGCGCTCCGGGTCGTCCGGGGTGTCAGCGCCCTGGGCGGAGACGGTCGGCGGGGCCGAGGGCGGCGGCGGGACGGGCGCGGGCTGCCGCGGGATGGTGGTGCCGAACGGGTCGGCCGGCTGGTCGGCCGTCACCGTGCCGAACGGGTCGGCGGTGTGGACGGCGGCCGGGACGGTCTCGGCCGGGGCGGGGGACGGGAGGTCCTGCGGGGCGAAGGGGTTGAAGTCCGGCGGCGGGACCATGACGGGGGTGCCCTTGGGCGGCTCGTCCTGCGGTCGTTCGGCGGGCGCGGGGTCGGCGGTCGTGTCCCGCAGGTGCGCCGGCAGCGGGGCGGAGGCGTCGGGTGTGGTGCCGTCGGGTGTGGTGTCGTCCGGCGAGAGGGCGCCGGACGTGCTGTCGGGTGCGGCCTCGTCGGGGGCGTCGGGGGCGGAGGCGTAGGTCAACGGTGCGGGCTCGACGGCGGGTGGCGCGGCCTCGACGGGCACGGCCGGCGCGGTGGTGACGGCGGGGGCGGGCAGCGTGCCGGGCACGCCGTCCCAGCCGAACTGCACGCTCTTCAGCAGCTCGGCGAAGACCTCGGTGTACAGCTCCCAGTCCTGCGGCTGGGCGGTGGACAACTGGACGCAGAGCACCGAGACGCCGTCCGGCAGCGGGACGAACGCCTCCACGACCGAGGTGACCACCCAGCGCCGCAGTCCGTCGGCGGCCAGCGGGCCGGGCACCGGGATGCTGCGGGCCTCGACCAGGACGGCGGCCGGACCGGCGGGCAGCAGCACCGTCCAGACCTCGGCGTGCCGGCGGACGGTGGCCAGTTCGGTGGCGAGGCCGGTGATCGGCAGCGGGTGGCGGGCCAGCGAGACCACCAGAGTGGCGTCGGTCGCCCGGCCGTTCGCCTCCAGCGCGGACACGCCCGCGTAGACCGCGCCCGAGGAGGTGACCAGGTCCGCCAGGGTGGCGGCGATCACCGCGAAGTCCCGGCGCGGTGCCGGGCCGGTACCGCTGAACAGCTCCTCGGCGGTCTCGGCCAGATGTGCCGTCAGCTCCTCGGCTGCCGCGGCGGCGGCCGGATCCGTACCGTTCCCCGCTGCCGGGCCGGTCGGCACCGTCCGGGCGGAGACGCCCGCCGGGCCGCCCGGGGCGGTCAGCGGGTGGAAGCCGGGCGGGAGCACCAGCCGGACCTCGGCGCCCGCGCCGGTGGGCAGTTCGACCGCTTGCCGGGTCTGCTGCCCGGATGCCAGCGCGGCCAGCGCGGCGGCGAACGGCGGGCGCAGCTTCAGGTCGGCGATCTCGCCGGTCACCGGCAGCTCGAACAGCGCCGCCGAGGTGGTGCCCCGGTCGGCCACCGCGCCGCGGACCGCTCCGCCGCCGTAGCGGGCGAGCAGCCCGGCGGTGACCCGCTCGGCCACCGGGGTACCGCTGCCGGGACGGGTCGTGCCGGCGGTGAGTACGGTGCCGAGCCGGTCGACGGCCGCGTGCACCGGGCCGTTCGGCGCGAGCGGCAGGTTGAACAGCGCCTCGGCCTCGGGGTGTGTGCCCGCGCGCAGGGCGGTCAGCGAGGCCGCGGGGTGGCGCGAGGTGAGCTCGTCGAGGAGCGCGTCGGTGAGTGTGCCGAGGGTCGCGGAGACCTGCTCCGCCGCTGCGAAGGGGCTGGTCTCCGCACTGAACTGGCCGTGCTGGGTCAACTGGTGAGCCCCCGCTCTGCTGCGTGTACGTGTGGTGGTGCCGGCAGATCCGTGCACATTCCTATCAGAGGCCGCCGCCGGGGCAGAACCGGCCGCCGGGGGGCCGGGCGGCCGGGCCCGTCAGAGGGCGGCCGGAGGGACGGATCCGGAGGCCAGCGCGGCGACGGTGTCCGCGATCCCGGGGGCGGCGAACAGGGCGGCGAGGTCGCGCACCAGGCGCCCGGTCGGGCCGTCGGGGCGCTCCCCGGCGAAGAACCCGGCGAGTTCGGCGGCCAGCGCGGGCTCCCGGGCGGCGGTCAGCGTCAGGGCGGCCACGAACTCCTGCACCAGGTGGAGTTGGAGCTCCTCCAGCGGCACCGAGCGGTCGGCCAGCCACTCCAGTGAGGTGATCTCGGCGTTGGCGATCCAGGCGCGGACGGCCAGTCGCAGACCGGGGCTCGGCGACGGGACCGCCAGATGGGCCAGGATCTGGTCGTGCGCGGCCCGCCGGACCTCGTCGATCACCGCCGAGGTGCCCGGGCTGGCCGCCACCGAGCCGCCGCGCAACAGGGCCGCGAAGCCGGGGCCGTGGCTCTGGACGAAGTCCAGGTAGCGGCCCATCACCCGGTACAGCCGCTCCGACAGCGGGCCATCGGCCGGCTCCTCGAAACGGCCCGCCAGCTCGTGTCCGGCCCGGCGCAGCGACTCCTCGTACAGCGCCTGTTTGCCGGGGAAGTAGTGGTAGACCAGCGGCCGGGAGGCGCCGGCCGCCGCCGCGATGTCGTCGATCGACACCTCCTCCGGCGGGCGGCGGCTGAACAGCTCCAGCGCGACGGCGATCAGCTGCTCGCGCCGCTCGTCCACGCTGAGCCGCCGACGCGGCCGTTCGGCGCCTCGGTCGCCGCTCCGGCCGCGGCCGTGGACGTCACCGCTTCGGTCGGGGCGTGCGGACGTGGGCGACGCCGACGGCGTTCGGGAAGCCATGCGCGCCACCCTATCCGGCCCGTGCCGCGCGCCCTAGCCGGGCGCATCGGACCGTCCAACAGGGCGGTCCGATACGCCCGGACCGGGGGAGTGGCCCCGTCAGGGGGATCCGGCCCGCCCTCCGCTTCCGCCCCCCCCCGGAGCACCGGCGCGGGCGGTCCTGGTGCCGCGTCAGCACTCCCACTTGTGGGAGCGCAGGTAGGTGCCGGCCCCGGAGAGGTTCAGCTTGGCGTCCTTCGCCAGACAGAACACCTTGGTGCCGCCCCAGTCGGTGGCCGTGTAGGCGGACACGGGCGCACCCGACTCGCCGTGGTTGTAGACGGACCGAACCCGGGTGCCGGCGGCCCAGCCGCACACGATCTGGCCGTTGGACCAGTCCGCGTCGTCGACCCGCCACTCGCACCTGGATCCGGTCCCGTTGTCGCCGGTCCAGGCGCAGAACAGTCCGGACGCGCAGTCCGGGTAGCCGGTGGCCGTCGCCTCGGCGGAGGCCGGGAACAGCCCGCTCAGCGTGGCCGCCACGGCCATCCCCGACACCACTCGCACCACCCTGCTGATTCGCACCATCAGATCCCCTCGTCCCAGGTCGCTCGGGCATTGCCGTGGTCACGGCAGTGCGGACACGAACCTAGAACCCCCAACCGCCGGGCGGCAGGGCGCGACCAGGAGCGCGGAGGATCGTGCACGGGAGTGCGGCTCACCGGATCACGCCCCTGCTGGAGGAAGCGTCGCGCGGAACTCCAGGTAGCGGCGGTACGCCTCGATGCCGTCCGGGACGAACTCGTCGCGGGCCAGCCGGGCGTCCAGCTCCCGCGGGGTCAGCCAGGCGTGCCAGGCGACCTCCGACTCCTGCGGCGCGACCGGGCCGTTCCACCGGGCCTCGTACACGTCGCACCACCAGGAGAGGCCGTCCCGCCGGAACAGGAACTTGAACAGCGGGCGCGGCTCGATCCCGCTGACCCCCAGTTCCTCCTCGGCCTCCCGGACGGCCGCGCCCGGGTAACTCTCGCCCGCGCCGACCACCCCGCCGACGAACATGTCGTACACGCCGGGGGCGAACATCTTGGTGTCGGTGCGCCGGTGGACGAAGAGCCGTCCGGCCGGGTCGCGGACCAGGACGAAGACGCACCGGTGGGTCAGCCCCCGCCGGTACACCTCCCCGCGCGTGGCGGTACCGGTCACCCGGTCGTGCTCGTCGACGACGTCCAGCAGCTCTTCGGCAGGGTTGGTCATGACGGACAGGTTAGGGTTCTCCGGGCCCGGATCGAACGCGGGCACGAGTACGGAACGACGGGTTGAGGCGGCACGCGGTGGTGGAGATCCGGGGCGGGACGGCCGAGGGCTTCGAGCCGGTCAGGGCGGCCTTCGCGGGCGGCTTCCGTGAGCACGGCGAGCTCGGCGCGGCGTTCGCGCTGTACGTGCGCGGCCGCAAGGTGGTCGACCTGTGGGGCGGCGACGCCAGGCCCGAGGTCGGCGGGCGGCCCGCGCCGGCCGTGCCGTGGACGGCCGGCACCGCGCAGGTGCTGCGCTCGGTCACCAAGGGCCTGACCGCCACCACGGCGCTGCTGCTGGCCCAGCGTGGGCAGCTCGACCTGGACGCGCCGGTCGCCGAGTACTGGCCGGAGTTCAAGGCGGCCGGCAAGGAGCGGGTGCCGGTGCGCTGGCTGCTCTCGCACCAGGCCGGGGTGCCCGCGCTGGACGTGCCGCTGGGCCTGGCCGACGTGCTCGGCTGGGAGCAGGCGGCGGCCGCCGTCGCCGCCCAGGCGCCCGCCTGGGAGCCCGGCACCGCGCACGGCTACCACCCGTACACCTTCGGCTGGCTGGTCGGCGAGGTGGTGCGGCGGGCGAGCGGGCGGACCGTCGGCCGGTACTTCGCCGAGGAGATCGCCCGCCCGCTCGGCCTCGACCTGTGGATCGGACTGCCGGCCGACGCCGCGCACCGGGTCGGGCGGCTGGTGGACCTGCCCGCGCCGCAGGCCGCCAGGACCGGCCCGAGCGGGCTGCGGCTGCGCCCCAAGCAGGCGGTGCGGGACGCCTACCGGGACCCGGCCTCGCTGACCGCCCGGGCGTTCGCCTCGGTGCGGCCCGAGGTGGACCTCAACGACCCCGTGGTGCAGGCCGCCGAGATACCCGGCGCGGGCGGCATCGGCACCGCCCGCTCGCTGGCCCGGTTCTACGCCGCGCTGATCGGTGTCGCCGACCGGCAGGGGGGTGGCACGGCGCCGCCGCCGCTGCTCGGGCCGGAGCTGCTGGCCCGGGCGGCCGGTCCCGCGGTCAGCGGGCCGGACCGGGTGCTGATCGTGAACTCCGCCTTCGGCCTGGGCTTCTTCCGGCACGGCCCGACGTCCCCGATGGCCTCGCCGGCGAGTTTCGGCCACCCGGGCCGGGGCGGTTCGCTGGGCTTCGCCGACCCGGACCTGGGCATCGGCTTCGGGTACGTCACCAACGGCATGCAGCCCGGCGTCACGGGGGACATCCGTTCCCGGGGCCTGATCCGGGCGGTGCGGGCTTGCCTGGACGGGGGCGCCGCGGACCACCTGCGGTAGGGCCGGGCGGCGCCACGTGCGTGTGCTTCGCGCGTCGGCCTGTGCGGTGGACCGGGCCGGTCAGGCCTGGCCGGTCTCGAAGCGGCCGATCCGGTCGCCGACGACGGTGAACCGCCAGACGGTGCGCATCTCGCCCCAGGTCTCGTTGCTGTAGTTGGCGATCAGCGACCGCCCGCTGTCCGATTCCGACTGGACGTCCATGTGGCCGCGGCTGGAGAAGATCTCACGGTCGATCCAGTCCCGCAGGTCGCGGTCGGAGCCGTCGTCGGACATCGTCGCGTCCGCGGTGAGCAGGTTCAGGAAGGCGTCCTGGTCGCCCGCGTTGATCGCGGTGACGGCGGCGCGGACGGTCGGGTCGGAGAGTTTGGCGGTGGCGATGGTCATGCGGGGTCTCCCAGGAGTGAAGGGTCGGGACTCCTGTTTATGGCGTCACCCGGTCGTGTTCGGGCATGTCGGCGGCGCGTCGGAGATTTCGGACATCCATGTGCTTGGATCCCGATATCGGTGAGGTGCTCAGCGAGGGAGACGCGGCCGGGAGCTCGTACGGGCGCCGGGCCGCGGGCCACGGGGAGTGGTTGCGGGGTGGGAGGCCGGACCGGCCTCCCACCCCGCTTCTTCGCTTCCCCGGTGAGGGGCGTGCCGTCGCCACCGGGGCGCGCCGGGTCTAGAAGAAGCCGAGGGCGTCGGGGGAGTAGCTCACCAGCAGGTTCTTGGTCTGCTGGTAGTGCTCCAGCACCGCCTTGTGGTTCTCCCGCCCGATGCCGGAGTTCTTGTAGCCGCCGAACGCCGCGTGTGCGGGGTAGGCGTGGTAGCAGTTGGTCCACACCCGCCCGGCCTGGATGGCCCGCCCGGCCCGGTACGCGGTGTTGCTGTCCCGGGTCCAGACGCCCGCGCCGAGCCCGTAGAGGGTGTCGTTGGCAAGGGTGATCGCGTCGTCGAAGTCCTCGAAACGGGTGACGGCGAGCACCGGACCGAAGATCTCCTCCTGGAAGACCCGCATGCCGTTGACGCCCTCGAACACGGTGGGCGTCACGTAGTACCCGCCGGACAGCGCGCCGCCGAGGTCGGCCCGTTCGCCGCCGGCCAGCACCTTGGCACCCTCGGCCTGACCGATCTCGATGTAGGAGAGGATCTTCTTCAGCTGGTCGTCGCTGGCCTGGGCGCCGACCTGGGTCTCGGTGTCCAGCGGGTTGCCCTGGCGCATCGAGCGCACCCGGTCCAGACCGTCGGCGAGCAGCCGGTCGTACACCGAGGCCTGGATCAGCGCCCGGCTCGGGCAGGTGCACACCTCGCCCTGGTTGAGGGCGAACATCGCGAAGCCCTCCAGCGACTTGTCGTAGAAGGCGTCCTGCTCGGTGGCGACGTCGGCGAAGAACAGGTTGGGGCTCTTGCCGCCGAGCTCCAGCGAGACGGGGATCAGGTTGCCGCTGGCGTACTGGGAGATCAGCCGGCCGGTGGTGGTCTCGCCGGTGAAGGCGATCTTGCGGATGCGGTTGCTGGACGCCAGCGGCCGGCCGGCCTCCAGGCCGTAGCCGTTGACCACGTTGAGGACGCCGGGCGGCAGCAGGTCGGCGGTCAGTTCGGCCAGCAGCAGCACGGACGCCGGGGTCTGCTCGGCGGGCTTGAGCACCACCGCGTTGCCCGCCGCCAGCGCGGGGGCGAGCTTCCAGACGGCCATCAGGATCGGGAAGTTCCACGGGATGATCTGGCCGACCACGCCCAGCGGCTCGTGGAAGTGGTACGCCACGGTGTCCTCGTCCAGCTGGGAGAGGCCGCCCTCCTGGGCGCGCAGCGCACCGGCGAAGTAGCGCAGGTGGTCGACGGCGAGAGGCAGGTCGGCGGCCAGCGTCTCGCGCACCGGCTTGCCGTTCTCCCAGCTCTCCGCGACCGCCAGTGCCTCCAGGTGCTCGGCCATCCGGTCGGCGATCCGCAGCAGGACCTGGGCGCGTTCGGCGGGCGGGGTGCGGCCCCAGGACGGGGCGGCGGCGTGGGCGGCGTCGAGCGCGGCCTCGATGTCCTCGGCGGTGCCGCGGGCGACCTCGGTGAAGATCTCGCCGGTGACCGGGCTCGGGTTCTCGAAGTACTCGCCGCGGACCGGCGGCGTCCACCGGCCGCCGATCCAGTGCTCGTAGCGGGGGCGGTAGGCGATGATGCTGCCGGGCTGTCCCGGGGGCTGGTAGACCGTCATGCTCGGGTGTCTCCTCGCGATGTCGGGCGCCGCCCCGGCGCACGGAGGGGCGGCGCGCCGGGCCGCGAACCGGGCGGCCCGGCGGAGGGTACGGACACACATGGACCGGGCGTCCCGCCGGGGCACCCGCCGCCGATCACGATAGCCGGGGACGGCGGGCGCGGCTACGGGCCGTGCGGGTCGGCTCCACGCAGAGTGGCGGGATCCGGGCCGGGTGGGGCGCCGCGGGCCGGTCAGGCCGTCTGGTAGCGGCCGGTGCGGGCCTCCCAGTCGAGGTAGCCGGCCAGCCAGGTGAGCAGCCCGTCCGCGTACCGCTGGGCGATGATCCGCTCCACCCTCGCCAGGCCCAGCTCCCGGTAGACGGCGGGGAGTTGACCGTGCAGGTGGTGGCAGCGCCCGACCATGAGCTGGGCCTCCGCCATCACCACCGCGCACGCCTCCTCGGCCGAGCAGCGGCGCTCCCGCTGCTCGATCATCACCAGGTTGTTGACGTCGCCGCGCGGCGCCTCCAGCGGGAAGGACCGGACGTCGTTGCTCAGCGAGGGGATGTCGGCGGCCAGTTGGCGCAGTTGGCGCAGGACCGGGTGGTGGAGGATGGCGGCGGGCACCTCGAAACGCCCGAGGCGCTCCACCATGTCGAAGATCGTCTCCATCGCGGCGGTGCCCCGCCTGAGTACCAGGTAGCCGTCCCGGTCCGGGGGGCGCTCGGAGATCCGCCCGGCGGCCTCGGCCGGGTGGCTGGCCAGGTACCACTCCCAGTTGTAGGCGGCGCGGGCCTGCCAGCGGGCGGGCATGCCGCTCACGCTGCGGTCCCAGAGGTCCGCGAAGGCCGTCTCCACGGGGGAGGCGGCGTTCGGGCGGGCGCCGTGCAGGACGGCGACCAGCCGCTCGCAGATCGGGGTCACCTCGGTGGGGCGGCGGCCGATCGGTCCGTCGAACTGGTCGTCGAAGAGGAAGTAGAAGCCCATCAGGTCGGCGGCCAGGGCGAGTTCGTCCGGGTCGGCGTCAGGGTAGCCGAGCGCGGCGAGCTCGACCACCTCCCAGTGCGCGTAGGAGGGGTGGCCGGGGTCGGGGAGCAGCGGGTGGCGGGTCAGCCAGTCGCGGTGCAGTGCGGCGGCGTACGGTCCGTGGAGACTGCGGCGGTGCGGGAACGGAATCTGAAGTGATGTGTCGTCAGACATCGGACTCCCGGTGCAGCGAAGGGTGGGGGCACTTCTGGTGCGAGCAGTGGTCGTGGGGGAGTTGAGGCGGCGCCTCGACAGCCGGAGGCTTGCATGACAAGATCAACTCAGCCTCGCGGGCCGTAGAGTATCCGATGCAATGATCCGACGTTAGGGATATAGGGCAATTGCCCTGGGTCGACGGCCCGAACCCTCAATCTCCGCCCCCGCCAGGGTGAATGCCGCGCGGCATGCCCTCGGCGGCGCTAATCTCGGCTCCACGAGCAGGGAACGGCGAGGCGGAGGCGCGACGGTGACCGAGCAGGGACACGAATATCGGGCGGTGGGCGGCACCAGCCGGGAGGGGGACGCCGCGACACACCGGATCAGACTGCGTGACCGGGACTCGGAACTCCGCTCGGCGGAGACCGCCGTGGACAAGCTCTGCCGCGAGTTCGCCGCCGGCGGCACCGAGATCGGCGAGCTGCTGACCTTCTCCGGCCGGCCCGGCATCGGCAAGACCAGCCTGCTGCACGAGGTCCGCCGGATCGCCAAGCTCCGCGACGGCGCCACCGTGCTGTTCGCCCGGGGCGGCGAGCGCCAGTTCAACGAGCCCTACCACGTCCTGCGCCAGCTGCTCCAGCCCGTCCTCAGCAGCCTCCCGCCCGCCGAGTTCCGGCAGGTCATGGGCACCTGGGAGGAGGTCGTCGGACCGGCCATGGGCCTCAAGCAGCCCAAGGTCGGGGCCCGTCGCCTCGACCCGCAGGGCGTGCGCGACGGACTCGACTACGTCCTGACCCAGCTGGCGCCCCGGCGAGCCCCGTTGGTGATGATCGTCGACGACCTGCACTGGGCCGACCTCGAATCCCTCGGCTGGCTGACCCAGTTCGCGGTACGCGCCCGCGAACTGCCGGTCCTGCTGGTCTTCGCCTACCGCGACGACATCGTGGACTGGCAGAGCGAGGCCCACCAGCACCGTACCGCCGTCATCGAACTCGCCACCCGTCGGCATGAGCTGAACCGGCTCTCCCTGGTCTCCGTCACCGACATCATCCGCGCCGAACTCGGCGACACGGCGGAGGACGCCTTCTGCTACGAGTTCTGGAACGTCGTCAACGGTAATCCCTACGAGGCCGTCGCCCTGCTCGACCAGGTCCGGGACCAGGCACTCGACCCGGTCGAGGAGAACTCCCTCCAACTGCGCGAACTCGCCGTCGACGCCACCGGCATGACCCTCAAGGGCTGGCTGGAGCGGCTCGGTGCCACCACCCTGCGGTTCGCCTGGGCCGCCGCGATGCTCGGCACCGACATCCGGCCCGACCTCGCCGCCCGGATCTCCACCCAGAGCGCCGAGGGCGCCCGCGAGTCCATCAAGCAGCTGCGCAAGCAGCGGGTCCTCACCCAGACCCCCAACGGGAACCTGGAGTTCGTCCACCCGCTGATCGGCAGCTCCATCTACAACACCATGCCGGAGTCCACCCGCACCGGCATGCACGGGGTCGCCGCCGCCGAGATCGAGAACGCCGGGCTCGGCCTCCTCGCCGCCTCCCGCCACCTGGTGGAGACCTTCCCCGGCGAGGGCGACGACCGCACCGTCCGCAAACTGCGCCGGGCCGCCGCCGAACACCTGCTGATCGGCGCCCCCGAGGCAGCCCAGCGCTGTCTCCACCGCGCCATCGCCGAACCGCCGGACGACGAGGACCGCGCCGAGGTGCTGTACGAACTCGGCTGCTCCGCGCTGCTCACCGACCCGGTCGCCACCGTCAACCAGCTACGGCTCGCCCTTGACCCGGAGGAGGGACCGCTGCGCCCCTCCCTGCGGGTGGACGCCACCTTCCGGCTCTCCGAGGTCCTCGCCCACAGCGGCGAGCTCGGCCAGGCCGCGGTGGTCTGCCAGGAGGAGGCCGAGAAGACCACCGGCGACCCGGCGGGCCGGCTCCGGCTGGAAGCCGCCTCGTTCATGTGGCACGCCTTCCGCAAGTCCGAGGAGAACGGGCCCGCCCGCTCCGAACGCCTCGGCGAGCTCTGCCGCAGCCTCACCGGCCGCGAGGCCGCCGACCGGGCCGTGCTCGCGATGCGCGCCTGGGACCTCACCCTGCGCGGGCAGGCCTCCGCCGAGGCCCTGCGGCACGCCGACGACGTGCTCGACCACGGCCGGCTGCCCAAGGGCCTCGGCTGGACCGACAACACCTGGGGCTTCGAACTGCCCTCCATGCTGGGCCTCACGTACACCTACAACGACCGCATCGCCCAGGCCGAGCGGCTGTTCGCGGATGCCATCGTCCAGTTCGAGATCGCCGGATGGAGCGGCGCCCACCGGGGCTTCGCCTACTTCCTGATGGGCCTGGCCCGGTTCCGCCGCGGACTGCTCGCCGAGGCCGAGGACTTCCTCCGCCGCGCCCTGCGGCTCTCCGAGCGGATCGGCCCCAAGCTGCCGCTCGCCTGGGACGCCGTCGGCGTGCTGGTGGACACCCTGCTCGCCCGCGGCCGCACCCGCGAGGCCTGGGACCTCGCGATCGGCTTCGGCTTCAACCCGCCGTACCACGCCAACGCCATGGTGCTGCCGGACGCGCCCTCGCTGTACGGCAAGCTGCTGCTCGCCGTGGACCGGCCCGCCGGGGCCGCCGCCGCGCTCACCGAGGCCGGTGCCCAGTTGCAGGCGCGCGGCTGGCACAACACCGTGTGGGCGCCCTGGGCCAGCCACCTCGCCATCGCGATCGCCCCGGACGAGCCCGAGCGCTCCCGTGACCTGGCCCAGCGGGCCGTCCAGGACGCCCAGGCCTTCGGCACCGCCTCGGCGATCGGCACCGCGCTGCGGCTGCACGCCCAGATCGAGGACGGCCAGCAGGCGGTGGAGCTGCTGGAACAGGCCGTCACGCACCTCGGCCAGTCGCCCGCCGGGTACGAACACGCCGTCGCCCTGGTCGACCTCGGCGCCGCACTGCGCCGGGTCGGCCGGCTGGAGGACGCCCAGGAGTACCTGTACCAGGGCATCGAGCTGGCCCAGCACTGCGCCGCCGACGGCCTGGTCGACCAGGCCCGCCGCGAGCTGGCCAACTACGGCCTGCGGCCCAACCGGCTGGGCGACTTCCGCGAGACGCTCAGCCAGCCCGAGTGGGACGTCGCCCGGCTCGCCGTCCGGGGCGTGCCGCCGCAGCGGATCGCCGAGGAACTGGGCGTCCAGCTCAGCCTGGTCAACCGTCGGCTGGCGGCCGTCTACCGCAAGGCGGGCAGCGGCCCGGACGGCCTCGCCTCGGCCCTCGGCCTGCCGCCCGAGCAGCGCGGCGGCTCCGACTGGTCCGACAGCGGTCGGCGGTAGCGCGCGGGGGCGCGGGGGCGGCGCGCAGGACGGCCGTACCGCCCCCGCCCCCACTGCTCTGGCTAGGCTGACGCACACCGGGCCCGCCACAGCGGCCCCGGACGGACCCGGAACCAGGTGGCCGCGGTGCGCCGTGGCCCACCAGTGAGGAGCAGGCCATGGCGACGCCCCCGGCGAACGGGCCGCAGGCGACCAGCGTGCGGCGCGAACCCTTCGAGGCCTCGGGCGCGGGTGCCGCGATCGAGCGCTGGACGCTGCGCGCCGGCCCGTACGAGGCGAGCGTGCTCACTCTCGGCGCCACCCTGCACACCCTGACCGCCCCCGACCGGGCCGGCCGGCCCGCGCAACTCCTGCTCTCCACCGACCGGCTGAGCGAGATCCTCGGCCCGGCCCGGCACTACGGCACCGTCGTCGGCCGGTACGCCAACCGGATCGACCGCTGCGGGTTCACCATCGACGGCGAGGAGTACCCGCTCGCCCCCACCGGTGGCGGCGTCACCATCCACGGCGGCCCGGACGGCTTCGCGCACCGGATCTGGGAGGCCGGGCAACTGCCCGCAGGCGTGCGGCTGCGGCTGCACAGTCCGGACGGCGACCAGGGCTTCCCCGGCGCGCTCGATGTCACCGTCGACTACACCCTCGACCCGGCCGGCGAACTGGTCATCGCCTACCGGGCCGTCACCACCAGGCCGACCGTCGTCAACCTGACCAATCACGCGTACTTCAATCTTTCGGGCGAAGGCAGCGGAGACATCCTCGGCCACCTGCTCACCCTCGACGCCGAGGAGTACACCCCGGCCGACGCGCGGCAGATCCCGTACGGGCGGACCGAGCCGGTGGCCGGCACCCCGTTCGACTTCACCGCGGCCCGGCCGATCGGCAAGTCCGTGCACGACGAGCACCCCCAGCTGGCCGGCCCGGGCGGCTACGACCACAACTGGGTGCTGCGCCCGCGTCCGGCCGACGGCACCCCGGCCCGGGCCGCGCTGCTGGAGGACCCGGCCAGCGGCCGCACCCTGGAGGTGCTGACCACCGAGCCGGGCATCCAGGTCTACACCGCCAACACGTTCCAGGGCGCGGTGACCGGCGCGAGCGGTGTCCCGTACGGGCCGTTCGCCGGGATCGCGCTGGAGACCCAGCACTTCCCGGACTCCCCGCACCACCCGGCCTTCCCCAGCACCGAGCTGCGGCCGGGGGAGGAGTTCCGCTCCACCACCGTGCTGCGCCTGGGCGTCGCCTGACCGGTCAGCCGCGGGGCGGTTCCCGGCGCATGCAGAGCCTGGGCCAGCGGTCCAGACCGTGCTCGGCCTCCTTGCGCCGGATCTCCCGCAGGCCGGGGGTGACCTCGGCGTCGGCGAGCGGCCGGAAGCCGCAACGGGCGTAGTAGGGGGCGTTCCAGGGGACGTCGGCGAAGGTGGTGAGGGTGAGCGCGGGCGCGTCGGTGGTGGCCGCGAGGTGCTCGATCAGCGCCCGGCCGATCCCCTGGCGGGCGTGGCCGGGGTGGACGGAGACCTGTTCGATGTGCAGCGCGCCGTCCACCGGCTCGGCCAGCAGATAGCCGACGGGCGCGCCGCCGTCCTCCTCCAGGGCCACCAGGGCGACGCCCCCGTCCAGGTAGTGGGCGAGCTCCTCGGGCGCGGGCGGTTCGTCCTCGGCGATCTCCGGCATCCCGATCGCGGCGAACGGCGCCCCGGCGGCCCGTTCCAGCTCGCACAGCAGCGGCAGTTCGTCCCTCTTCGCGGCTCTGATTCGCATGCCGTCAGTCTGCTGCAAGCGGCGCTCCGCGGTTCAGGCGGGTGGGGGCGGAGCCGGTCCGGGCACGGTACGGAGCCGGACGAAACGGGCGAACGCTGATGATTCGTCCACTGTCAACCACCGGGTGGCAACGTCGAGGACACGTGGATGTAACGATCGGCATTTCTTGCAGAAACTTGCTGCAAGGTCTTTCCGTGGCGATTGCGCCGCTGTTAACTTCCTTCCGAGCCCGACGGCAGCAACGGTGCGGTCGCGGCGAGGCAGCCATTATGCGCCTGCCTCCCACTATCTCGGGCACCCCCACCCTCCCAAGGAGTTCTCATGCGGCGTGGCATCGCGGCCTCTGCCCTCGTTGTGGCCCTCGCGGTCTCGATGGCTGCCTGTGGCAGCAGCGGCTCCAGCTCGAACGGCAAGGCCGACGGGCCGGTCACCCTCACCTACTGGGACACGTCGAACGCCACCAACGAGGCGCCGAACTACCAGGAACTCGTCAAGAAGTTCGAGGCCGCCAACCCGACCGTCAAGGTCGACTTCGTCAACGTGCCGTTCGACCAGGCGCAGAACAAGCTCCAGACCGCCATGGGGGCCAAGGGCGCTCCGGACGTGTTCCGCTCCGAGGTCGGCTGGACCGCCGCCTTCGCCAAGGCCGGCTACCTGGAGCCGCTGGACGGCACCCCGGCCGCCGCCGACTCCGCCGCCTTCCAGCCCAGCCTGGTCCAGCAGGCCAAGTACGAGGGCAAGATCTACGGCGTCCCGCTGGTCACCGACACCCTGGGCCTGCTCTACAACAAGGAGCTGTTCACCAAGGCCGGTATCACCGAGGCCCCCAAGACCTGGGACGAGCTGAAGACCGCCGCCGCCGCCGTCAAGGAGAAGGCCGGTGTGGACGGCTTCTGGCTGAAGGCCGCCGACGGCTACTACGCGATGCCGTTCCTGTTCGGCGAGGGCACCGACACCGTCGACGCCGCCACCAAGAAGATCACCGTCGCGTCGCCCGAGGCCGTCAAGGGCATCGAGACCTACAAGTCGCTGTTCACCTCGCCCGGCACCGTCAAGGCCGACGTCACCACCGACGCCTACGCGCACATGATGGACGCCTTCAACAGCGGCAAGGTCGCGGCCATCATCCAGGGCCCCTGGGAGATCACCAACATCTACAAGGGCTCCGCGTTCGCCGACAAGACCAACCTCGGCATCGCCCCCGTCCCGGCCGGCTCCGCCGGCAAGGCCGGCGCCCCCACCGGCGGCCACAACATCTCCGTCTACGCCGGCGCCGACCAGGCCCACAAGGCCGCCGCCGAGAAGTTCGCCGCCTTCATGACCTCCGCCGAGAGCCAGGCGTTCATCGCGCAGAAGAACTCCACCCTGCCGACCCGCGCCGACGCCTTCACCCCCGAGGTCAAGGCCGACCCCGGCATCGCGGGCTTCCAGGCCGTGCTCGGCAGCGCCAAGCCGCGCCCCGAACTGCCCGAGTACAGCTCGCTGTTCGCCTCGCTCGGTACCAACCTCGGCAAGGTGGCCCAGGGCACCGGCACCCAGGACGGCCTGAACACCGTCGCCACCGACTACGCCAAGCTCCTCCCGGGCTTCGCCAAGTAGTCCGGGGGCTTCCCCGACAAGCCCCCGTCGTCCGGCCCGCCGCGCTCCCTCCCGGCGGGCCGGACGGCCAGCTCCGTACCAGCAGTCGCCGAAGCGGGCGGCGGACCTCCTGAGAAGGTGTCAATCGATGTCAGTCGCCGTGCAGGGCGCCACCGGCAAGGGCAGCCGGGAGCGCGATTCGCGTCCGGGCCCGATGGAGCGGCTCAAGCGCTCCTACGCCAAGCACTGGTACGCCTACGCGATGATCACGCCGGTGGTGCTGGTGCTCGGCGTGCTGGTGCTCTACCCGCTCGCCGAGGGCATCTGGCTCACCCTCACCGACGCCAACAGCCTCAACGCCGCCCGCAAGATCGGCGTCAACGAGATCCCGGCCAGCTACAAGTTCGTCGGCTTCGACAACTACGCCGACATCCTCTGGGGCCCCGGCTCGTACGACCGCTTCTGGTCGCACTTCGTCTGGACCATCACCTGGACGGCGCTCTGCGTTTTCCTGCACTACACCATCGGCCTGGGCCTGGCCCTGCTGCTCAACCAGAAGCTGCGCGGCCGCGCCGTCTACCGGATGCTGCTCATCCTGCCGTGGGCCGTGCCGACCTTCGTCACCGTCTTCTCCTGGCGGCTGATGCTCGCCGACGGCGGCGCCGTCAACGGGCTGCTCTCCTCCCTGCACCTGCCCGAACCCGGCTGGCTGGACGACCCGCTGGCACAGAAGGCCGCCGCGATCCTGGTCAACACCTGGGTCGGCGTGCCGTTCATGATGATCTCGCTGCTCGGCGGCCTGCAGTCGATCCCGGCCGAGCTGTACGAGGCCGCCGAGATGGACGGCGCCACCCCCTGGCAGCGCTTCCGGTACGTCACCCTGCCCGGGCTGCGCACCGTCTCCTCCACCGTCGTCCTGCTCGGCGTGATCTGGACGTTCAACCAGTTCGCGGTCATCTTCCTGCTGTTCGGCACCAGCGGAGCGCCCGACGCCCAGCTGCTCGTCACCTGGGCCTACCGCCTCGGCTTCGGCCAGCAGCCCCGGGACTACGCGCAGTCCGCCGCCTACGGTGTGATCCTGCTCTCCATCCTGATCGTCTTCACCGCCTTCTACCGGCGCTGGCTCGCCCGCAACGAGCAGGCCAACGGCTGACGCCCCGCAACCCCAGCGACCACGAAGGCAGGTACCCCCGATGAGCACCACCACCGACCGACCCACCGTCCGCACCGCGGGCGCGGCCGCCCCGGCCGCCAAGCCGGCCCGGGTCCGCCGCCGCGGCGAGGCGAGCCCGCTGGTCAAGACGCTGTCGCACGGCACGCTGATCCTGGCCAGCCTGATCGCGCTCTTCCCGGTGGCGTGGATCCTCTACGTCTCGCTCGGCCCCGACAAGACGGACTACCTCCACCCCGGGGAGATCTTCGACAAGATGACGCTGTCGAACTACCACACGGTGCTGTTCGACACCGACTTCTTCACCTGGTTCGGCAACGCGTTCCTGGTCTCCGGGGTCACCACGGTCTTCGGCGTGCTGATCGCCGCCACCACCGGCTACGCCGTCTCCCGGATGCGCTTCCCCGGCCACAAGCCGCTGATGTGGTCGCTGCTGGTCACCCAGATGTTCCCGATCGCGGTGCTGATCGTGCCGATGTACACGATCCTCTCCGACCTCGGCCTGCTGGACAGCTACCTCGGACTGATCCTGGTCTACTCGACCACCACCGTCCCGTACTGCGCCTGGCTGCTCAAGGGCTACTTCGACACCATCCCGGTGGAGATCGACGAGGCCGGGCGGGTCGACGGGCTCAGCCCGTTCGGCACCTTCTGGCGGCTGGTGCTGCCGCTCGCCCGGCCGGGCCTGGCGGTGGCGGCGTTCTACTCCTTCCTGACCGCCTGGGCCGAGGTGGCCTTCGCCTCCACCTTCATGCTCAGCTCCGACAAGTACACCCTCGCCGTCGGCCTGCAGACCTTCGTCAGCGAGCACGACGCCCAGTGGAACCTGATGGCGGCGACCGCGGTCCTGATCGCGATCCCCTCCTCGGCCCTCTTCTACCTGGTGCAGCGTCACCTGGTCACCGGTCTCACGGCCGGCGCCTCCAAGTCCTGACCGCTGCCGTATCCACCGCCTAGTCCCCAAGGGATACCGTCCATGACCCAGAACCTGGCCGACACCTCCCGGCCCGCCGCCGACGCCACCGCTCACGAGGCGAGCACCGGCGCGTCCAGAGACTGGTGGCGGGACGCGGTCATCTACCAGGTGTACCCGCGCAGCTTCGCCGACTCCAACGGCGACGGCATGGGCGACCTGCCCGGCATCCGCAGCCGCCTGCCCTACCTGCGCGACCTCGGCGTGGACGCGGTCTGGCTCTCGCCGTTCTACGCCTCGCCGCAGGCCGACGCCGGTTACGACGTGGCCGACTACCGCGCGGTGGACCCGATGTTCGGCACCCTGCTGGACGCCGACGCGCTGATCCGCGACGCCCACGAGCTGGGCCTGCGGATCATCGTGGACCTCGTCCCCAACCACTCCTCCGACCAGCACGAGTGGTTCCAGCGGGCGCTGCGCGACGGCCCCGCCTCGCCGCTGCGCGAGCGCTACCACTTCCGTCCGGGCAAGGGAGAGAACGGCGAACTGCCGCCCAACGACTGGGAGTCCATCTTCGGCGGCCCGGCCTGGACCCGCTCGGAGAACCCGGACGGCACCCCGGGCGACTGGTACCTGCACCTGTTCGCCCCCGAGCAGCCCGACTTCAACTGGGAGAACACGGCCGTCGCCGACGAGTTCCGCTCGATCCTGCGGTTCTGGCTGGACATGGGCGTCGACGGCTTCCGGATCGACGTCGCCCACGGCCTGGTCAAGGCCCCCGGCCTGCCCGACCTCGGCGGCGCCGACCAGCTCAAGCTGCTCGGCAACGACGTCATGCCGTTCTTCGACCAGGACGGCGTGCACGAGATCTACCGCAGCTGGCGGACCATCCTGGACGAGTACCCGGGCGAGCGGATCGGCGTCGCCGAGGCCTGGACCCCGACCGTCCAGCGCACCGCCAACTACGTCCGCCCCGACGAACTGCACCAGGCCTTCAACTTCCAGTACCTGGGCACCTCCTGGGACGCCGCCGAGCTGCGCGAGGTGATCGACCTCTCGCTCGACTCGATGCGCCCGGTGGAGGCCCCCACCACCTGGGTGCTCTCCAACCACGACGTCACCCGGCACGCCACCCGCTTCGCCAACCCGCCGGGCCTGGGCACCCAGATCCGCACCGCCGGCGACCGCGGCCTCGGCCTGCGCCGCGCCCGTGCCGCCACCCTGCTGATGCTCGCGCTGCCCGGCTCCGCGTACATCTACCAGGGTGAGGAGCTCGGCCTGCCGGACGTCACCGACCTGCCCGACGAGGTCCGCCAGGACCCGTCGTTCTTCCGTCAGGCGGGCCAGGACGGCTACCGCGACGGCTGCCGGGTGCCGATCCCGTGGTCCGGCACCGAGGCCCCGTACGGCTTCGGCCCGACCGCCGGCGGCCCGAGCTGGCTGCCCCAGCCCGCCGAGTGGGCCGCGCTCAGCGTCGAGGCGCAGACCGGTGACCCGACGTCCACCCTGGAGCTGTACCGCAGTGCGCTGGCCGTCCGGCGTGCGCAGCCCGGGCTGGGCGCCGGCACCGAGGTCGAGTGGCTGGACGGCCCCGAGGGCACCCTGACGTTCCGCCGCGGCTCGTTCGTGTGCACGGTGAACACCACCGACCAGCCGGTCAGGATAGCCGTGCCCGGCCGGCTGCTGCTCGCCTCCGCCGACCTGGAGGTGGACGGCGGCGAGACCGTGCTGGCCCCGGACAGCACCGGCTGGTGGGCGGTCTGACGTGGTTGCAATAGGCTCTGGGACCGTGACTACGGCGCGACTCTCAGACATCGCGGCGCAGGCGGGGGTCAGCGAAGCCACCGTCTCCCGCGTACTCAACGGCAAGGCGAACGTCTCCGCCGCCACCCGGCAGACCGTGCTGGCGGCGCTGGACGTGCTCGGCTACGAGCGGCCGACCCGCCTGCGCCAGCGCAGCGCCGGACTGATCGGGCTGATCACCCCGGAGCTGAGCAACCCGATCTTCCCCGCGCTGGCCCAGGTGATCGAGCAGGTGCTGAGCCGGCACGGCTACACGCCGGTGCTCTGCACCCAGACGCCCGGCGGCTCGACCGAGGACGAACTGGTCGAGATGCTGGTCGACCGGGGCGTGGCGGGCATCGTCTTCGTCTCCGGCCTGCACGCCGACACCACCGCCGACCACGACCGGTACGCCCGGCTGGCCGGCCGGCAGGTGCCGTTCGTGCTGATCAACGGCTACAGCGAGAAGATCGACGCGCCGTTCATCTCGCCGGACGACCGGGCCGCGATGTGGATGGCCGTCCAGCACCTGGCCGAACTCGGCCACGAACGGATCGGCCTGGCGGTCGGGCAGCGGCGGTACGTACCGGTGCTGCGCAAGATCGAGGGCTTCACGGCGGCCATGCGGGCGGTGCTCGGCAAGACCCAGGAGGAGGCCGAGGACCTCGTCCACCACACGCTGTTCAGCGTGGAGGGCGGGCACGCGGCGGCCGGCGCGCTGCTCGACAAGGGCTGCACGGCGATCGTCTGCGGCAGCGACATGATGGCGCTCGGCGCGATCCGCGCGGTGCGTCAGCGGGGCCTGGCCGTCCCGCAGGACGTCTCGGTGGTCGGCTTCGACGACTCGCCGCTGATCGCCTTCACCGAGCCGCCGCTCACCACCATCCGCCAGCCGGTCGAGGCGATGGCCACCGCCGCCGTCGACGCCCTGCTGGAGGAGGTCGGTGCGAACGCCGCCCAGCGCGGGGAGTTCATGTTCCAGCCGGAGCTGGTGATGCGCGGCTCCACCGGGGCCTGCCCGCGGTGAACCGGTGCCGGGGCCCCCGGGGAGCGAACGCTCCCCGGGGGCCCCGGCCGTGCCGCGCTCAGCCCTCCTGGACGGTGGGGCGCTCCTGGTTCACCCGCTGTCCGTCGGCGGCGTCGCCGGTCCGGGTCCCGGTGCGCCGGCCCCGGGCGAGGTGGTCGCGCGGGACCAGTTCGACGGCGTCCTGCGGGTTCGTGGTGCCGGAGAGCGTCATCGCGTCGATGGCGAGATCGGCGTCGAGCGTGACGGTGACCTGGGCCATGTGACTCCTCCTCGGGTACGGAGCAGCAGCATGCCCTGCCGGCGCCCGCGTTGACCACCGGTGGCCCCGCCGGTACCCGGCCGGTGCGCGACGGCCGGGGGAGACAGGCCGAGGCCCCCGGGGAGAGCGACCAGACTCTCCCCGGGGGCCTCGGGGTCGGGGGCGTGCCGGGCACGCCCGGCGGGTCAGACCCGGCCGGCGAAGTCCGGGGCCCAGTTGGCGACGGTCTGGGTCCGCACGCCCGAGCTCGGGTTGGCGGCCTCGACGTACTTCCCGCCGCCGATGTAGATCGCGACGTGGTAGACGCCGGAGTCCTTGCCGTTGTTGGACCAGAACAGCAGGTCGCCCGGGAGCAGGCTGTCCAGCGAGACGTGGGTGCTGGCGGCGGCCTGGTCGGCGGCGACGCGCGGGACGGAGACGCCCGCGGCGCGCAGCGCGGCCTGGGTCAGACCGGAGCAGTCCCAGCCGCCGTTGCCGGTGCCGCCGTAGATGTAGGCCTGACCGACCTTCGACTGGGCGAAGGAGACGGCGGCGGCCATGCTGCCGGTGGCGGTCTGCGCCGGGGCCTGGGTCTGCGCCGGGGCGGCGGGCTTGGCGACCGGCTTGGCGGCGGGCTTGGCGGCGGGGGCCTGCGCGGCCGGGGTCTGCGCGGCCGGGGTCTGGGCCGGGGTCTGCGCGGCCGGCTTGCCGGTGGAGGCGCCGGTGGCGCCCTGGCCGGACTGCTGGGCCTGGCCGCCCTTGCCCAGGGCGAGCTGCTGGCCCGGGTAGATGACGTGCGGACCCTGGGTCAGGGTGCCGCGGTTCAGCTCGTACAGCCGCTCCCAGCCGCCCTGGACGTTGTTCTTGTCGGCGATGGAGGAGAGCCAGTCGCCCGCGATGACGGTGTAGTCGGTCGGCTGGGCCTGGCTGCCGCCCTTGGCCTGGGCGGAGTCGGCGGGGGCCTGGCTCTTCGCCGGGGCCGGGGTCTGCGCGGGGGCCTGCGGGGCGGGCTTCGGCGCGGGGGTGGCGGCCGGGGCAGCCGGCTTGGTGGCGGCCGGCTTGGTGGCGGCCGAGGTGTCGACGGCGGCCGGGGTGCCGCCCTTGGTCAGGCCGGCCTGGACGGAGCAGACGGGCCAGGCGCCGGGGCCCTGCGAGGCGAGGACCTTCTCGGCGACCGCGATCTGCTGGTCCTTGGTGGCCTGGTGGGCCTGCGGGGCGTACGCGGTACCGCCGAAGGCGGCCCAGGTGCTGGAGGTGAACTGCAGGCCGCCGTAGAAGCCGTTGCCGGTGTTGATGGCCCAGTTGCCACCGCTCTCGCACTGGGCGACCTTGTCCCAGGTGGCGACCGGGGCGGCGGAGGCGGTGCCGGTGGTGAGGCACGGGACGGTCAGGCCGACACCCGCGACGCCGACGGCGGCGATCAGGCGGCGGGCGCGACGGGGCAGACTGGTGCCGTTGACGGGCAGCATGAAGACGCGATCCTCTCCCACGCCTGCGAGGTGAGCTGTCGGATTCGGGCTGGAGTTGCCCGGCCGCGCCTTGGCGCGGCTTCACCCCTAGCCCTGAACCGGTTTCGGGAACCGGTCCGGGGCGACTTACCTGTGGGTCCCCCGCTCCTGCCGTGGTGCGTTTCTGCGCTGCCAGCACAACCGACGGCAGGACTCGGCGTTGCGGATGGGCTGGGTTCGTGTAGCCACGAACGGGGAGCACGTTAAGCAGACTCCCGTTCAAACCGCAAACATGTGTGATGTCCGTCACGGTTTACGGGTGAGGGGTTGATTGGCTGTCCACCATGATCAGAAATGACCGATTTTCGGCAACGCCCCTGCGGCCGGACCCAACTGCCTGTGCTTCAGGACGTCAGTACCGACGCGGCCGTCCGGCGGGAGGGCTGCGCGGTGATGGCCAAGGACGAGGACCCGCGTGCCGGGCGCCCGACCGTCAGGCCTCGGGGGGTGCACCGCCGGGCAAAACGCCGCAGAGTGGACATATCGCCCGAACGGCCCCGAACTCCCGTACGCCGCCGGACGATGCGGCGCTGGCCGGCGGTCGGCACGGTGTTCGCCGCGGTCGGCGGCGAGGAGATCCTGCGGCGCTCGCTGACCGGGCGGACGCAGCCCGTCGCGGCCACCGGCATGCCCGGTATGCCCGTGGCCCCGGACGGCCCCACCGACGCCGCCGCGGCCCCCGCCGAGGGCGCGGGCATGGACCACCGGCCCGCCGGGCCGCCGCCCGTCGGCACCTCCGGGGCCGGGCCCGCCGCCGCACCGACCGTCGACCTGGCCGGCCGCCGCTGGTCCGACCCGGCCGGCTGGGGCGGTGCGGTACCCGGCCCGCGGAGCGCCGTCCGGATCGCCGACCGGGTGCTCCTCGACACCGATGCCACCGTGGGCTCGCTGCTGGTCGAGCCGACCGGCGCACTCACCTTCGCCGCCGACCGCACCCTCACCCTCGCCTCGGACGGCAACGTCGAGATCCGCGGCACCCTGGCACTCGCCCCCGAGGGCGCCGCCGTGCACACCGTCCGCTTCCCGTCCGTGGACGAGCGGCGCTTCCAGGGCGACGGCGCCAAGGTGGTCGACACCGACACCGACACCGACACCGACACCGGGCTCTGGGTGACCGGCGCCGGCTACCTGCGGCTGGACGGCGCGGCCAAGACCGCCTGGGTCCGCGCCGACCGCGAGCTGCGGGCCGGTGACACCTCCATCGGCCTGGCCGCCGAGCCCACCGGCTGGCTGCCCGGCGACGAACTGGCCGTCACCCCGACCGGCCCGCCCGACGCCGAGGACTTCTCCGCCCGCTACGACCTGGTCACCGTCCGGTCCGTCAGCGGATCCACCGTCACCCTGGACTCCCCGCTGAAGTACGCCCACCCCCGGGTGACCGCCGGAGGGGGCGTCACCGTCGGCGCCGAACTGCTCAACGTGACCTGCGGCGTCCGGGTCGAGGGCACCGCGAAGGGCCGCGCGCACGTCCACGTCACCGGCTCCCGGCCCGCCGACGTACGGCACGCCGCACTGCGCTGGGTGGGTCCGCGCGCCGACACCGAGGAGACCTGGAAGGGCCAGGACGGCACCGTCCCCGTCACCGCGCCCGTGCTCGGCCGGTACGGGCTGCACTTCCACATGCTCGGCGACACCACCCGGGGCACCGTCGTCGAGGGCGTGGTGGTCCGCGACGCGGGCAGCCACGCCTTCGTGCCGCACGCCAGCCACGGCATCACCTTCCGCAGCTGCGTCAGCCACGACACCTGGGAGGACGCCGCCTGGTGGGACGGCCCGCCGGACACCCGTACCCCGCAGCGCCCGTCCGACGACATCGTCCACGAGTCCTGCGTGGCCTCCCGCACCCGGCTCGAACCCAACCCGCGCGCCTACCGCCTGACGGGGTTCAACCTCGGCGCGGGCACCGGCGGCCGGGCGGTGGACTGCGTGGCCGTCGGCGTCCAGGGCTCCACCGGCGCCTCCGGCCACGAGTGGCCGGAGAACAGCGAGGGGGTGTGGACCTTCCAGCGCTGCCTGGCCCACAACAACCTGCAGGACGGCACCTTCGTCTGGCTGAACGCCCGGCATCACCATGTGGTCACCGAGTTCGCGGCCTACCACAACGGCGGCCGGGGCATCGAACACGGCGCCTACCTCAACGACTTCGACTACACCGCGAGCGTGCTGTACGGCAACGCCGCCGGGGGAGTGGCCCCGCACGCGCTCGGCCGGGACAAGGGCAGCCTCTTCGACGGGCTGCTGATCGACGCCGCCGGGCACGAACTCGCCGGGGAGGCCGTCACGTTCAGCCGCAGCCGGTTCACCGGCTACCGGAAGGCCGGGGTCGCCTTCCGCGCCGCCGCGGACGGCAAACCGGACGATATGGCCGTGCTGGACTGCGAGTTCGGCGGCAACGAGCTCTGGATGGACCCGGAGTCGGCGCCGCCCAGGAGCATCGTGCTGCGCCGGGCCGGGCGCTCCGAGGCGCTCCAGGTGCGGAAGGCGGACGGCGGCGGTACGGCGCAACCGCAGTGGAACGCCGCCGTCGGGCCGGTGCCGGCGCTCGCCGCCCGGGCCCGGCCGGTGCAGCCGCCCGCGCTCAGGCTCAGAGGCGCCGCCGCGCCCACCACCCGGGTGGGCGGCCGCTCCTGAGCCGTCCGGACGTCCGCAGGGCCCGGAACGGAGGCGTTCCGGGCCCTGGCGTCGTCGGACGGCCGCGCTATTCGGCGGCGGTCTCCCCGCTCTCCCCGGCGTACGCCCCGGGGTCGGGGACCGGCAGCGCGGCCAGGTAGGTGGAGGCGATCAGCTGGCCCACCGTCGGGTAGGCGCCCAGCGGCGCGGCGCTCGGGCAGCCGGTCTCCTCGGCGGCCGTGGCGAGCAGCTCGGAGTCGGCCTCCGGGCCGATCACCAGCGGGGCCAGCGCGGGGCGCTGGGAGCCGGTCTCCTTGAGGTGCGCGACGGCGGCGGCCACCGAGCCGGGCACGTCCAGCGCGGCCGGGACGACCGGGACGGCGAGCCGGGCGGCCAGCAGCACCCCGGTGACCCCGGCGGCGGCGGTGGCCTCCTCGCCGCCGACGGTGGTGAGCACCACGCCGTCCGCGGCGGTCGCGATGGCGAACAGCCGGGCGCGGTCGGCGCGGGCCAGACCGGCCTCGGAGAGGCGGACGTGGACGGCCTCGGCCAGCAGCGGGTGCGGGCCCAGCACGTCGGTGACGGGGGCGCCGTACTCGGCGGCGAGCGCGTGGAGTTCGGCCAGGAAACCGTGCGGGCCGGGAACCAGCGGCACCACGACCGGCGCGGGCAGGCCCGCCCCGGCGGCCTGGGCCAGCAGCTCGGCGACGGTGCGCTCGTCCCCGGTGCCCTCGAAGTCGCCGTCCCCGACCGGGAGGTACCCGGCCGTGGTCTGGACGCCGTTCTGCTCGCTGCGGACGATCGACAGCAGTTCCTCGACGACGGAGCGGGACTCGGGCCCGGCGGTCGCGGGCACGGCGAGCACCAGGGCCGGGGAACCGGCCGGAATCTCGGGGCGCTCGGGGCGGCGGTGGCGCCCCCGCGCACGGGAGCCTGGGGTTCGGACGGGCAGTGGCGCGCCCGGGATGGCTGCGGTGCTCATGGCGGAGATCGTAGGACATCGCTCCGCCGGTCCCGCAGTCGGCTGCCGTTCCGAGGGCGGTGACCCACGCCGAATCAGGACATAACGCACCCAATCCCGCGCAGTGGCCGGTATCGCCTTCGACGCGGTCGGCCGGGGCGGGAGTTGCGCCTTCCCGGCGTGAGATGTCTCACAGGCCGGAAGGGGTCTGACGGAGGGTCACGGAGGCGCGACTCCCGGCGCTGGAAGATCAACATTCAGCGGGGGGTCGCTTACGGGCGGTTATCGGCGACTTGCCGATTCAGTCGGCTATGTCCGCTTACGGGCTGCCGGGCGGCGGGTGGTGAAGAGTTCCGGCCGATCCGTTAAAGAGGCCGTGCACCTGCACTGTCCCGTGCTGATGCACGTGCACTGGAGCTATCATCACGTCAAGTGAGGCGTTATGCCGGGCCGGTACGGGGCCGGTCCAGTCGTTCGGCCTGTGCCGGGGGCGCCGCGCTGGACGACCACTCCGGAGCTCTTCGGGAGATTTCTATGCACGACAGGTACGACACGAACGACCCGTACAACGGGATGGCGGCTGCGGACCTCGAGAACGTGGTCTGGCAGAAGAGCCTGCACAGCAACTCTCAGGGCAACTGCGTCGAGTTCGCCGCTCTGCCGGGAGGGGACGTGGCGATGCGCAACTCGCGCTTCCCGGACGGTCCCGCGCTCATCTACACCCGGGCCGAGATCGCGGCGCTGCTGCTGGGTGCCAAGGACGGGGAGTTCGACCACCTGGCGGTCTGACCGGCCGTCGCCTTCACCATCGGGGGGCCGTCGTGGGTGCTGACACCGCGGCGGCCTGTGTCTGACGGCGCCCATTCCCTGGTACGGGCGCCGTCGCGCCGGGCCGTTCTTCCGGTCGTGTGCGGCCGCGAGTACGGACGGCCCGACCGAACAGGTCACCTGCCCCGCCGCCCGGCTTGATGTCCGCTCCGATGCCTGCCCTGATGTACGCGCTGACGCCGGGCCGGGCCGCCGGCCGGGACCGTCGAGCAGGGGTGTGCCGCCCGTGCCCGCGCCTCCTGTGCTCAAGCCGCTCGTGCCCACTGTCGCCGCCCTGCCCGGTCCGGAGCTAGGCCGAGCGCCGGTGCCGTCCGCCGACCTCGGGGGTCGCGCACTGCTCCGCCTCGAAGAGCGCCCAGACCACCTTGCCGCCGCCCAGCGGGTGCCAGCCCCAGGAGCGGCTGAACGAGTCCACCAGGTGCAGCCCGCGGCCCGACTCGGCCACGAAGTCCGCCTCCCGTGCCACCGGGCCGATGCTGCTGGGGTCGCTCACCGCGCAGACCACCTGCGGGGCGCGGTGAACCAGGCTTATTCGGATCGGCAGCCGGCCGTCCGCCGCCTGGGTGGGACAGTCGTAGCCGCCCAGGGCGCCGCCGGCCGGGTCGGGCCGTGCGCCGATCGCGTGCCGGAGGGCATTGGTCACCAGCTCCGAGGCCACCAGCGCGACATCGTCGAACAGCTCGCCCAGCCCCCAGCGCTGCAGGGCGCTCCGGGCGAAGTCGCGCGCGGTTCTGACGGCTTCGTAGCGAGGAGCGAGCGTACAGGTGACCACATGGGGGTCGACTGCCAAAGCCGTACCGGTGCTCATGAAGAGCTCCTCCCATAAGGGGGCGGACACGGCTGGACCCGCCGGGGTCATGCCGGTCACCTCCGACTCGCTCGGCCGCACGGCCGCCCCCTCGACCAGTCGCGCGCGCACACGAACGCCCGGTGGCGCGAGGGGCGCTGCCGGGCTGGTGCACGGAGTCGCGCGTGGGGTCGACGCGGAGCCCGCGGGATTGCCAGGGATGTGCAGGTGCACGTGCACCATGGTCCTCTGCGCTCACTGCAGATGCAAGAGTCGATTCACGTGCAGTCGCACTATTGGCATATGCAAGCGCCGAATGCACGTGCATCCTGGCGTGTGGAGTGCGGAACTGATAGGAACATCCGTCAGTATCGGCACCGTGAGCGCTCAACTGATGGCAGACTGTGCGCTGTTTGCCCTAGGTGGAGGTTTCGACCGCATGACCACAGTTCAGCCGGGCGGCGGCTCGATGGTCCGCCGGATCCTCCTCGGTTCCCAGCTGCGCCGGCTCCGCGAGGCGCGCGGCATCACCCGCGAGGACGCCGGGTACGCGATCCGCGCGTCCGAGTCCAAGATCAGTCGCATGGAGCTCGGCCGCGTCAGCTTCAAGGAGCGCGACGTCGCCGATCTCCTCAGCCTCTACGGCGTGGACGACGGCATCGAGCGCGAGGCCCTGCTCGGCCTGGTCCGTGAGGCCAACAAGTCCGGCTGGTGGCACAGTTTCAACGACGTGCTGCCGGGCTGGTTCCAGACCTACGTCGGCCTGGAGGAGGCCGCCGCGCTGATCCGCACCTACGAGGTGCAGTTCATCCCCGGCCTGCTGCAGTCCGAGGAGTACGCGCGAGCGGTTTTCGGTCAGAGCCGCCCGGTCATCAGCGCGGAGGAGGTCGAACGGCGGGTCAGCCTCCGGCTGCGCCGCCAGAAGCTGCTCGCCGAGGGCAACAACCCGCGGCTCTGGGCCGTCATCGACGAGGCCGCACTGCGCCGCCCGGTCGGCGGGCCCGAGGTGATGCGCGGTCAGGTGCAGTACCTGATCGACGTCGCCGAGCAGGCCAACGTGGTGATCCAGGTGATGCCGTTCCGCTTCGGCGCCCACGCCGGGGAGTCCGGGGCGTTCACCATCCTGCGCTTCCCCGAGCAGGACCTCGCCGACGTCGTCTACCTGGAGCAGCTCACCAGCGCGCTCTACCTGGACAAGCGCGACGACGTCGACGCGTACATCCAGGTCATGGAACGGCTCTGCGTGGACAGTCTGACGCCCGAGCGGACCATCGATCTGCTGGCGTCGATCCTGAAGGAACGCTGACAACGAGCTGACCGGCGGCTGACCGGCCGCCGTACAGTCGTCGTCGAACGGCCGTCGCCCCGCGCTCACCCGCGGGCCGACGGCCGTTCGCGCTGCGGCGGCCGCGGCTGCGGTGGCCGGCCCAGCTCCCAGGCCAGGTCGTAGCGGCCGAACAGGTCGGCCCGGATCGGCGCCAGCGATATCTCGGCCCCCGGCAGCAGCACGCCGATGCAGCCGCCCATCAGCGCACTGCGCAGCACCGCGTGTTCGGCGACCGGGTCGGGCGCGCCCCAGTCGCGCAGCAGCCCCTGGAGGAGTGCGCCGAGCCGCTGCTGCTCCGGGTCCTGGACGAAGGCGCCGGAGTCCGGGTCCAGGATCAGCGCCAGATGCGAGCGCATCACCCGGGGGTGCTCCATCGCGAGCGCCAGCACCGCGTCGATCGCCCGGGCCAGCCTGGCCTGCGGAGAAGCGTCCGGTGCCAGCGCGGCCAGGGCCGCGGAGAGCTTCTGGTGCATCATCCGGTGCGTCGCGGACTGCATCAGCAGCCGTTTGCCGTCGAAGTAGTAGGAGAGCAGCCCCCGGGCGAGACCGGCCCGTTCGGCGATGTCGGTCAGCGTGGTGCCCGCGTAGCCGCGCTGATCCACCAGCTCGACGGTGGCGCACATGATGCGCCGGCGGGAGCGTTGACGCATTTCCTCGTTGACCGAATCCCCGCGAGGTGCCATCGTGTCTGCTCCGTACGTTCGTTGGCTCCCGGCCAATATACTGGCGGAGCGAACGGCCGAACCGGGGAACCCGCAAGTCGGCGGGTGCCACGGACCGGCTCGTACGGAGGTGCCGGCTCCACCAAGACGGGGGTTTGGTGGAGCCGGTGCCTGCCCGGCGGCGACCCCGGTGACGACGGGGCGGCCCCGGGCGGCGGTCAGCTCTTGGTCAGAAGCCCGCTCCGGGCCGGCTCGCCGGAGTCGAAGAGCTCGGTCGACGGGCCGTGATGGTCGGCCACCGGCCGGGGAGCCGAGGCCTTCCTCCGGTCCAGCACGGCACCGACGGCGGCGATCAGGAAGCCCAGCAGTGCGACCGCCGTGACGAGGACCAGCGCGGGCCGGTAGCCGTCCAGCTGCGCCTGGGCGCTCTCGCCGCCCCCGCTCCCGGCGGTGATCATCGCGGTGGCCCCGGCGAGTACGACCGCGGTGCCGACCTGGATCGCGGTGTTGACCAGCCCGGAGGCCAGGCCCTGTTCCTCGTCGGCCACGCCGTCGGTGGCGGCGATGTTGACCGAGGGGAAGGCCAGCGAGAAGCCGACGCCCAGCAGGATCATCGACGGCAGCACCAGGGTGAGGTAGGAGCTGTGCTCGTCCAGGCGCAGGAACAGCGCGAAGGCGAGCACCAGGGCCAGCACGCCGATCGGCAGCAGCCGGGAAGTGCCGAAGCGGTCCACGACCGGGCCCATCAGCGGCGCGGACAGCGCGATGAAGGCGCCGGCCGGCAGCAGACCGAGGGCCATCTCCAGGGCCGACCAGTGGAGCAGGTGCTGCAGGTAGAGGGTGACGACGAACTGGAACCCGCCGTACGCGCCGGTCATCGCGAAGGCGACGACGTTGGCCCGGGCGACCGAGCCGTTGCGGAAGATGCCGAGCCGGACCAGCGGGTGCGCGGTGCGGCTCTCGATCGTGAGGAAGGCGGCGGCCAGGGCCGCGACCACGAACAGCGAGCCGATGGTGCGCAGGCTCAGCCAGCCGGCCCCCTGGGCCTCGGTGACGGTGAAGACCAGCAGCAGGACGGTGAGCGTGCCGGTGATCGCGCCGGCCACGTCGTACCCGCCCTTGGCGCGCTCCTCGGTGGGGCGGGGGAGCAGCCGGACGGCGAAGGCCAGGGCGAGCAGGGCGACGGGGACGGGCATCAGGAAGGTCCAGCGCCAGCCGACCGAGGTGAGCAGGCCGCTGAGCACCAGGCCGAGCGAGAAGCCGCTGGCGCCGCAGGTGGTGTAGATCGACAGCGCCCGGTTGCGGGCCGGGCCCTCGGCGAAGGTGGTGGTGATGATCGACAGCCCGGCGGGGGCGGTGAAGGCGGCGCTGACGCCCTTGAGGAACCGGGCGGCGATCAGCAGGCCGCCGTCGTCCACCAGGCCGCCGAGCAGGGAGGCGGCGGCGAACACGGCCAGCGCGACCAGGAAGACCCGGCGGCGGCCGAGCAGGTCGGCGGCCCGGCCGCCGAGCAGCAGCAGCCCGCCGTAGCCGAGGACGTAGCCGGAGACCACCCACTGCAGGGTGGAGGTGGAGAGGTGGAGTTCGGATCCGATGGACGGGAGGGCGACGCCCACCATGGAGACGTCGAGGGCATCCAGGAACATCGCGGCGCAGAGCACGATGAGCGTGCCCCAGAGGCGGGGTGTCCAGTTCAGCCCGCTGGTTGATGAGTCGTCAGGGGACGTGACGGTCGCGGTGGTCATGGGGAGGAGATTACATGCGCGTGCATTCAATGCAAATGAATAAGATGTGAACGCATAAATTTCTGGCGCGCGTGGTACTGTGGCGCCGTGGCTGAACTCGACTCTCCGGCGGAGGCAGGTCTGGTCGCCGAATGGCGAGACCTGCTGGCCCGCCATGCCGCCACCAGCTGTGCGCTCGACCGCGAGCTGGGGGAGAGGCACGGTCTCGGCATGAGCGAGTTCGAGGTGCTGGAGCGCCTCGTCGAGGAGCGCGACGCCGACCGGGGCCATCAACTGAGGGTCCAGGAGCTGGCCGACACCGTGCATCTGAGCCAGAGCGCGCTGTCGAGGCTGATCGGCCGGCTGGAGAAGGCCGGCCTGGTCACGCGGGCGATGTGCGCCAGTGACCGGCGCGGCATCCAGATCACGCTCACCGAGGCCGGCTGCCGGCTCTACGCCGAGGCCCGACCGCTGCACCGCGAGGTGCTCGCCCGCGCCATCGGCGGCGGGCCCGACGACTCGTGCCAGCCTGGCTGACGAACCCTCAGGCCTCTTCTGCCGCATGGGTGTTGCGGCGCGCCTTGACCGGAGGGCCCGGCGGTGGCGGAGCCCGGTGGGCCGTTACAGCAGGGTCGAGAGCCCCGGTGCGGCGGCCAGCAGGACGGCGGCGGCGGGCGCGGCCAGCGCCGCGACGGTGAGCCGCAGCCGGTGCGGGACGGAGAGCCGGGGCCGCCCGGCGAGCAGCCGGTCCACCCGCTTCGGGGACTGCGCCAGCCCGGGCGGGCAGGCGCCGAACACCCCGCGGCCCAGGTTGAGTTCGGCCAGTGCCAGGGCGGTGGTGTGCCGCCCGTGCCGGCGCGCCGCCCGGTCGTCGGCCGCCAGCTCCACCAACTCGCCCACCTGGTCCCGGAAGGCGCTGAACACCCCGACGCCGGGGAAGCCGGAGGCGAGGGCCTGGGCGCACTGGGACAGCCAGTGGTGCCGGGCCCGGACGTGCCCGCGCTCATGGCTCAGCACAGCCGCCAACTCCCGGGCGGTCAGCTGCTGGAGGGCGCCGGTGGTCACCACCAGGCGGGAGTTGTGGCCCGGCAGCGACCAGGCCTCGGGGCGGACGTTCTCCAGCACCACCAGCCGCTCGCGCCGGCTGCGCAGAGTGTCGATGGACTCGGGCAACTCGGGTGCCCGGCTGCTCAGTTGGGCGTGTCGGTGGTCGCGGAGCGCCTTCGCGGACCGGACCTCGCGGGTCAGTGCCAGCAGGGTCTGCACCCCGCCCGCCGCCAGCACCGCGGCGCAGAGCCGCCCCCAGCCCTCGGCCTCCTGCAACCCGTACGCGGCCTCCACACCGTGCGGCGCGCCCGCGAACACCAGCGCCCGAAGCTCGGGCAGCGCGGCCGCGGCGGCCAGGACCAGGCCCAGCGCGCAGCAGAGCAGTACGGCCACCACCAGGCACTGCCACACCAGCAGGGCCAGTACGGGTTCCCGCTCCACCCATCGGGCCCGGGTCAGCAGTCGGGGCACCACGGTCGAGAGCAGCAGTCCGAGCAGCAGCAGGCCGAGCAGGGCCGTCATGGCATGGGCTCCCCGAGTACACACGGAGCGCGACAGCGCGCTCCCCGCCAACCTAAGCGCTGCCGACGCCCGGTGGAACGACTTTCGGCCGGCCAGTGACCAACGCCACGCGCGGAGTCGGCGGGGTGGGCCCCAGTAGGCGTCACATCGTCAGGAGCATGGCGAACATCCCGATGCCCATCGAGAGCCGGCAGGCCTGCGGCAGCCCGGCGGTGCCGACCGGGAGCCCGCCGCCCGGGGTGCCCAGCAACCGGGTGCCGGTCCAGAGCGAGTAGCCGCCGAAGTAGAGCAGCAACGCGCCGGTCAGCAGCGGCGCGCCGACGCTCGCGGCGTGGTGCGCATGGGCGGGCGCGGCGGCCATGGCGAGTGCCATGTAAGTCATCGCCAGGGTGCCGATCGCGTGGTGCAGCCGGTGCGTCCGCCGGGCCGGGTCGCGTACGGCGCCGAACAGGAAACAGACCGCCGGGACGCCGAACACCCAGGCCCAGACCATGGCCGGCACGACGGCCCCGGTGACGGCCATCGCCGCCATGCCGAGCCCCATCAACGCCTCGGCGGCGTCGGACTCGTGGGCGAGCAGCCGGTGCGGCGCGGGCTGCACGGAGGAGGGGACGGCAGAGGGGACGGCAGAGGGCCCGGGGGAGGGGCCGGTGGAGCAGGGGGCGTGGCGCAGCCGGGTGAGGCAGTAGGCCCCGGAGGCCGCGGTGAGAACGGCCAGCAGCCAGCTGACCAGAACCGGTCCGTGCAACGGCGACCTCCGCGGCGGCGCGTGCGGGCGTACCGTCCACGATCACCGCTCGGAGCCGCGCACAGCAGGGCGTGCACGGGGGCGCACGGAGTGCTCGCCGTGGTGAAGCCGTTCGGCGAGCACTCCTGTGGCCAGGGTCTGTCGTCAGACTCCCGCCGTCCGCCCGGAGGGCGGGCGCGGCGCCTCGGCGGGTCACTTCCCTCCGGTGGCGGCGCCGGAACACAGGCGGCATGGTCGGCGTACGGAGCCGCGTCCGCGGCGCCCCCGAGCCGGATCAGCGGCAGCGGCAGAGGCCGCGCGCGCAACAGCAGGAAGACACCCGGAGCAGGTCGATGTGGCGTCGGGCCACCAGGATCACCGCCGGGAGCATGACGGGAGGTTCGCATCCCCGTCGTGCATCTGTCCGGAACATCCAGATACCCGCCCACATGTCGGACATCCGGCGCCGGACCCCCTTGCCGGGACAATCAGCGGCCCAAGCCCCCTTGAACAGGAGAACCTTTCGTACTTATGGTGTTCCCGTTGAAATAACTCCTGCCGAAGTGAGTCCACGATGCAGAATCTTTCGCCAAGGCTCGCTGTGGCGGCCGACGCCCCGGTCTCCACCCTCGCCGACCACCCGGCCTGGCTGCGCCTCAAGGAAGCCGTCGAGACCCTGCGCCCGCTGCAGTCCAAGGACGGCTCGATCGACCTGGCCGCCGTCCAGCGGCACACGGTCGACCCGCTGGTCGCCACCGTCCGCAGCGCCGTCGGGGAGCTCGCCCCGCTCTTCCCGCACGACGCCGCCTACCTGGCCGCCGTCGACGCGGACCTGGCGAAGTGGGCCGACACGGGGTACCGGGAGCCCGACTTCCTGGACTCGCTGCTGGCCTTCCAGCCCGCGGAGCAGCGCGAGGACGGCCTGGAGCACCTCGTGGTCTTCCCGATGTACACCCAGAACGGCAACCCGGACCGCAACCTGGAAGCCGTCCTGCTGAGCGTGGTCTGGCCCGAGTGGCTGGCCGAGCTGGAGCGCACCCGCTTCGACAACCCGATGTTCGTGCCGATCACCTTCACCGACTTCACGGCCGGCTACGACACCAACTCCGCCGTCCTCTTCCCCGAGACCGTGGCCGTGCGCAAGGCACCGGAGCGTTTCACCTGGGGCGGCATCTTCTGCGACCGCGAGGCCGCCCGCTTCCGCGCCGTCACCACCAGCGCCGTCCAGCAGCTCGGCCTGGAGATCCCGGCCGACGCCGAGGGCCTGCTGCGGGAGCAGGAGCGCGCCCAGCAGACCTTCGTCCTGTGGGACCTCGTCCACGACCGCACCCACAGCCACGGCGACCTGCCGTTCGACCCCTTCATGATCAAGCAGCGCAGCCCGTTCTGGATGTACGGCCTCGAAGAGCTCCGCTGCGACCTCACCGCCTTCAAGGAGGCCGTGAAGCTGGAGGCCGAGGGCAACGCCCACGCCCGCGACGTCCAGTACGCGATCCTCTTCGACCGCCTCTTCCGCTTCCCGGTCAGCGGCGACCGCGTCCGCAACTACGACGGCCTCGGCGGCCAGCTGCTCTTCGCGTACCTGCACAAGCACGACGCGCTGCGCTGGCGCGACAACCGCCTCAGCATCGACTGGGAGCGCGCCCCGCAGGTGACCAACGCGCTCTGCGCCGAGATCGAGACCCTCTACCGCGACGGCATCGACCGGCCCAAGCCGGCCCACTGGATCGCCGCCTACGAGCTGGTCTCCCGCTACCTCACCCCGCACCCGGCCTCCACCTGGGCGAAGGGCCCCGACGCGCTGCCCCTCGACCTCATCGACGGCAAGGCGCTCAACAAGGCCCTGTGCGACGCCGTGCTCCCGGACGAGTTCCCGCTGAGCATGTTCTACGAGGCCCTCAACAAGAAGCTCAGCGGCGTCATCGCCGCCACCGCGGGCATCACGGCCGCCGGTATCCAGGGAGTCGCCGCATGACCACCGCACCCAACGGACCGCTCACCGGCAAGGTCATCGCCGTGGCCGGTGCCACCGGCCCGGCCGGCCATGCGACGCTGCGCCGCCTCGCCGCCGACGGTGCCACGGTGATCGCCGCCAGCATCGACGCGCGAGCCCTCGAGGCCGAGATGGACGCCACCCGCGCCGCCGTGCCCGGGGCCCGTCTCAGCGGCCAGGTCATCGACCTGCTCGACCCGCAGGAGGTCCACGACTGGGCCGACCACCTGGAGGCGGAGCACGGCCACGTCGACGGCCTGTTCCACCTGGTCGGTGGCTGGCGCGGCAGCAAGACCTTCTTCGACACCCGGATCGACGACTGGGACTGGCTGCACGACACCGTCGTCCGCACCCTCCAGCACACCTCGCTGGCCTTCCAGCCCGCCCTGGTCCGCAGCTCCGCCGGTCGCTACGCGATGGTCTCCGCCGCGTCCGCGCACAAGCCCACCGCCGGCGGCGCCGCCTACGCTGCGGCCAAGGCCGCCACCGAGGCCTGGACCCTCGCGATGGCCGACTCCTTCAAGAAGGAGACCACCGCCGCGGACGGCGATCCCACCGCCGCAGCTGCGATCCTGGTCATCAAGGCGCTGGTCAGTCCCGAGATGCGGGCCGAGAAGCCCGAGGCGAAGTTCACCGGCTTCACGGACACCGCCGACCTCGCCACCACCCTGGCGGGCCTCTGGGACCGCCCCGCAGCAGAACTGAACGGACAGCACCTGTGGCTGACAGCCCGATGATCCACCCCGGCTCGCCGGAGGACCCCCGCACGGACGCGGTACGACGGCACGACCCCGCCGTCCGCGGTTTCGCCAGCGACAACTACGCCGGCGTGCACCCGGAGATCCTCGCCGCGATAGCCCTCGCCAACGGCGGCCACCAGGTCGCCTACGGCGAGGACGACTACACGGCGCACCTGCAGGACGTCTTCCGCCGCCATTTCGGCGAGCAGGCCGAGGCGTACCCCGTCTTCAACGGCACCGGCGCCAACGTCGTCGCCCTGCAGGCCCTGCTCCCGCGCTGGGGTGCGGTGGTCGCGGCCGAGAGCGCCCACATCAACGTGGACGAAGGCGGCGCCCCCGAGAAGATGGGCGGCATCAAGCTGCTCACCGTCCCCACCCCGGACGGCAAGCTCACCCCCGAGCTGATCGACCAGCAGGCCTGGGGCTTCGGCGACGAGCACCGGGCCCAGCCGCTGGCGGTCTCGATCACCCAGAGCACCGAGCTGGGCACGCTCTACACGGCCGAGGAGATCCGGGCGATCACCGACCACGCCCACCAGCTCGGCATGCTGGTCCACGTGGACGGCTCCCGCCTGGCCAACGCGGCCGCCTCGCTCGGCCTGCCGCTGCGTGCCTTCACCACCGATGTCGGCGTGGACGTCCTCTCCTACGGGGGTACGAAGAACGGCCTGCTGTTCGGCGAGGTCGTGGTGGTGCTCAACCCGGAGCGGGTACGCAACATCAAGTACCTGCGCAAGACCTCGATGCAGCTCGCGTCGAAGATGCGCTTCGCCTCGGTCCAGTTCGAGGCCCTGCTCTCCGGTGACCTCTACCTGCGCAACGCCGGCCACGCCAACGCGATGGCCAGCCGGCTCGAGGCCGCCGTCCGGACCATCGAGGGTGTGACGGTCGTCCGCCCGGTCCAGGCGAACGCGGTGTTCGCGATCCTCCCGCGGGAGGTCAGCGAGCGGCTGCAGAAGCGCTACCGCTTCTACTTCTGGAACGAGCACACCGGTGAGGTGCGCTGGATGTGTTCGTTCGACACCACGGAGGCGGATATCGACGCCTTCGCGGCGGCCATCGCCGAGGAGATGGGCCGCGCCTGACGGCGCTCGTGGACAGCCGATCGTCCCGTCCTGCGACAGCAGGGCGGGACGATTTGCATGTGGCGTGCCCGGGCCCGTACAGTTCCGGAGTCGCACCGAGAGGGGCGGCGGAAAGCGAATCCGATGAATGAAACTCCGGAAAACGGAGCGGAAAGCATCTGATAAGCTTGAAACACGAAAGAACGAAGCGCCCGGAGGGCCCGCTGGAAGGCGGCCTGAAGGAAGTGTCCGTTCCTTGAGAACTCAACAGCGTGCCAAAAGTCAACGCCAGATATGTTGACATCCCCGGCCTCGGATTGTTCCGGGGTTGGA